>NZ_CAKUCL010000039.1 GCF_934643405.1 uncultured Actinoplanes sp. | reverse complement strand
CGTCCACCAAGCGCGCGTCGACCAGCACGTCAAGGGTCTGCAGGGCGCGCGTGTGGTCGACACCGAAGAGGCTGGCGACGGTCCACGACGAGACGGACGCGACGTTGAGCCGGCCGAGAAGAGCGAAGCCGAGACGTTGATCTGCGGTCAGCGCCGCGCACGCCAGGGCGAGGGTCGAGCGCACCTCCAGATCGGCGAACCGAAGCCCGTCCAGTCGCCGCCGTTCGTCGTCGAGATCCGCCGCGAGCGCCGCCACGGGCAGGTGGGGCCGGGAAGCCAGCCGCGCGCCCGCGGTGCGCAGGGCAAGCGGAAGCCCCGGCACAGGCGCGGGCGACGGCCGATCCGCTCCGTCCGGACACTTTGCTCCAACAATTCGACGGACTCCTGTTCCGGCATGACGTCGAGGTCGACCACCCGTACGCCGGCCAGCGCGGCGAGGGGACGCCGGCTGGTGACGACGACGGTGCACCGGGTGCCGGGGAGCAGGCGGGAGCACGTGCTGCTCGTCGCCGGCATCGTCGAGGACGACCAGCAGGTTCCGGTCGGCCGACATCTCCCGGAACAGCGCCGCCCGGCCGGTGACCGTGCCCGGCAGGGCGTTGCCCTCGATCCCGAGCGACATCAGGAGTTCCTTGAGTATCGCCGGCGGTGATCGCGGGGCGCGGGTGGCGCCGGCCATGGCGACGAAGAGCTGCCCGAGCACGACGGCGAGCGTGGTCTTACCGACCCCGGGTCGGCCGCAGATGTTCAGCACCGTCACCGCTCCCGGCACCGTGGCGGCGTCCGCGTCCGCCAGCAGGCGTCGGGCCACCTCGATGACGTCTGCCCGGCCGGCGAAATCGGCCGGTGCGACCGGCAGTTGCCGGGGTCGTCGTCGGCTGCCGGTCGCCTCGGCGGCCGCAGGCGCCGGGCGCAGGAGGTCGTGCTGGGGAACGCCGAGCGCGTCGGCGATCAGCTTCAGGGACGCCCATCGGGGGTGAGCGATATCCTCGCGCTCGATGTTTCGCACCGTACGCACCGCGGACGCCGCTCTTACGGGACGAGGCGACCTCGAAGAGTAGGAACATGTCGATTGACGGTGACCACGGCGTCCCGTTGTGGTCACCACGGACCAAGGGGTCTTGATGTCTCGCATTCCGAGGATATGTGTGGCGATTGCCTGTCTTCTGACGCTGATTGCCGGAGGCTACGTCCGCTCCGGGAATCAATCGGACAAGGCGGCCACCACCGCGACCTGTAGAGGAAGCTGCTGGGGCGAGGGCCTCGGACACATGGTGGTGACGTCCCGTCCGGGCGGCCGAGCACACCAGGGGCCTCGCCCACTCGCCGGCCGGCACCGAGGGGCGGACGTCTAGGCTCTGCTGACCATGAACGCCACGCCGTCACACCCGGAGCCGAGCCGGACCAGACTGCAGGACGCGCTGGTCGCCGCGGCGCGTGAACTCACGGTGGCGAACGGCTGGGCGAACGTACGGATGGTGGACGTCGCCAAGGCGGCCGGCGTGAGCAGGCAGACGGTGTACAACGAGTTCGGCAGCCGGCAGGCACTCGCCGAGGCGTTGGCGATCGGCGAGGTGCGCAGTTTCGCGGCGGCCGTGCGGGAGGAACTGTTCGCCCACGGCGGTGACCCCCGCGCGGCCGCCCGCGCGACCGTCCTGCGCGTGCTGACCGAGGCCGCGGCCAATCCCCTCGTCCGCGGCATCCTGGCCGGAGCGGGTGGGGGCGCGGACGAGCTGCTGCCGTACCTGACCACCCGCTCCGGGATCGTCCTCGAGGCCGCGGGCGACGTGGTCCGCGACTGGATCGGCGTCCACCTGCCCGGCCTTGGCGACGACGCGGCGGCCCTGGCCGCCGAGTCGATCATCCGCCTGACGGTCAGTCACATCGTGCTGCCGTCGTCCTCGCCGGAGGCGTCGGCGGATGCGCTCGCCGAGGTGTTCGTCCGCCTGCTGCGCTGACGGTCGCCCACCCACTTGACACGAATGCATTCTGTGTCAAGCTTCGATGCATGGAGCTTGCCGTCATCCCGTGGCGCGACACCAAGCGCCCACTGTGGCCCCTGGCCCTCGTCGTTCCCGCGTTGCCCTTCGCATCCCTGCTGTTGGTCGCGCTCTCCGGGTCACCGTGGGCGTGGTGGCTGACTCCCGTGGTCGTCCTGGGTGTCATTCCGCTGATCGACGTCGTCATCGGCGACGACCGTACGAACCCGCCCGAGGATCTGGTTCCCGCCCTGCAGGCATCGCCGTACTACCGCTGGATCACCTATCTGTTCCTCCCCGCGCAGTACGCCGCCCTCGCGCTGACCTGCCTCGCCTGGGTCCGCGGGCCGGGCATCGCCGGCGGCATCGGCCTGGCCTTGACCGCCGGCCTGGTGAACGGCATCGCGATCAACACCGCGCACGAGCTCGGGCACAAGCGCGAAAAGGCCGAGCGGTGGCTGTCGAAGATCGCGCTGGCACCGGCGGCGTACGGGCACTTCTTCGTCGAGCACGACCGCGGCCACCACGTGCGCGTCGCCACCCCCGAGGATCCGGCGAGTTCGCGGCTCGGGGAGACGTACTGGCGATTCTGGCCCCGTACTGTGCTCGGCAGCCTCCGTTCCGCCTGGCGCCTGGAGACCGCCAAACACCGGCTGCGCGGGCGCAGCCCGTGGACCTGGCGCAACGACATCCTCAACGCCTGGGTCATGACGGTTTCCCTGTACGGCGTCCTGGTCATCGCCATCGGCCCGGCCGCCCTGCCCTTCCTGCTGATCCAGGCCGTGATCGGCTTCTCCACCCTCGAGACGGTCAACTACCTCGAGCACTACGGGCTGCTCCGCGGGCGCAACGCCGCCGGCCGCTACGCGAAGGTCGACCCCCGGCACAGCTGGAACAGCGACCGGCTCACCACCAACGTCTTCCTCTTCCAGCTGCAACGGCACAGCGACCACCACGCCAACCCGCTGCGGCGCTACCAGACCCTGCGCAGTTTCGACGTCTCACCACAACTGCCCGCCGGGTACGCCACCATGCTGGTGCTCGCCCTGATCCCCCCGCTGTGGCGACGCGCGATGGACAAGCGGGTCATCGCCCACTACGGCGGCGACGTATCGCTGGCCAACACCGTCCCGGACTACCGCCCGCCGACGAGCCCCCGCCAGGGCTGAGCGGACCAAATTCGACCACTGTGGATTGAACCCGGTGATCTGGCGCTCATGCCGCCACCCGGGGTGGTGTCCTCCAATATGGTGGCGCGCGCGGAAAAGGGTTCCGCGCGAAAGGTTGCGGTAAACATGGATGTCATCGGCGCCGGATTCGGCCGTACCGGAACGTTGTCCCTGCGAGCGGCGCTGGAGACGCTCGGCTTCGGTCCGTGTCACCACATGTTCGAGGTGATCACGAAGCCTCGGCAGATGCCGCTGTGGCAGGAGGCGTTCGCCAGTGACCCGGTGGACGTCCGCCGGGTGTTCGAGGGATACCGGGCGACGGTCGACTTCCCCGGTTGCGTCTTCTGGCGCGAGCAGATGCAGGCGTGGCCCGAGGCCAAGGTCGTGCTGACCGTTCGCGACCCGCACAGCTGGTACCAGAGCGCCAAGCGCACCATCTTCGCCCTTCCCGAACCCCCGCCGCCGGCAGCGGACATGGACCCGGACGTGGTCGCGTTCGGCCGTTTCACCTTCGGGGAGCTGTTTCCCCGCATCTTCGACTTCGGCGGCAGCCGGCCCCTGAACCAGATGGACGAGGACGAGGCCGTCGAGGTCTTCAACCGGCACATCGCCGAGGTGAAGGCCGGCGTGCCGGCGGAGAAGCTGCTGGTGTTCCAGGTGAGCGACGGCTGGAAGCCGTTGTGCGACTTCCTGAACGTGCCGGTCCCCGATGCCGAGTTCCCGCACGTCAACGAGTCCGGCGACTTCGGCGAGCTGTCGAAGGCGCTGTTCGCGGAACGTGCGCGGGCGGTGGCCGCGGAGCGAGCCGCTTCGGCCTGATCAGACAGGATGCCGGCCCGGCTCGTTTCTTGGCCATGGCCAACCTGGGCCGAGCCGGCCGCCCACGGCCGTGCGGTCCACCGGCTTGGCGCGGCCCCACCGAGCCGGCCGGGTCCGGCGCGCCAGCACGACGGTCCGGAGGCCATGTCCCCCGCCGCCACGCGTTGGTCCGGTCTTTGGCGATTGGCCCAGGCGAGAGTCAGTTGCGCGCAATGCAGACGTCGGCCCGTGTCGGGCGAGGGTCAATTGCCGTAATTCAGACGTTGCCCTATGTCGTGACGTCGTGCTCGTGCGCTGAGAATCATCCGCCGATGTGACGTTAATTCGCCTTTCGCGGTCTTATTCGCGACTTAACGATTCCCGGCGCGTTCCCACTTTGATCATAATGCGGTGAAACGAGGTGGCTAACCGGACCGGACGTCACCTGGACAAGTGTCGGCGTGCCATCCGGTCCCCCGGGTTTGCGGCCGCCTCGGGGCAACGAGGCAGGGCCGGCCCCGCCGCGCACCCTCGGGTCGGGCTGCAGCGGCGCAGGTGGTGGGAGGAGCGCTCGGCCGCGCGGGCACTCACCGCAGGCGAGTCGTGCAAGATCCGGAGCGCGCGGTGCCCGGCTTCCGCAGCGACCTCGCGGAGTCGCGATTCGGCGGCCGCGCGAAACCCGATCCGGTGGCCATGACACCTCTCGCCGTCGCCAAGCGCGCCGGATCCCCACAATCGACGGACGCAGGCATTACCGTGTGAACGAGCCGATGTCGCCATGTGTTTCGGCACCGGCGCCCGGGCATTCACATTTTGATTTCGACGCCACCATCGCTCCACCGCAATGCGGCGCCGATGCGCTCAGACGGCGATACGACGATGGGAGATCGCGTGACCCGCCCGCCGAGGTCCTCGCACATGCCGGCCGATCCGTCGGAGCGCCATGCCATCGGTGTGCCCGATCAGCCGCCGGACCGTCCGGAGCCGGCCGGTACACCGCAGCGAGATGCTGTGGCGGGTGCGCCGGCATCCTGGGCGCGCGCCCGTGGTGCCGGGTGGCGCCTTGTTCCGGCCGTCGTTCCCGGCGTGTCGATGTTGTGCATCGGCCTGGTGGGTGCCGGGCGGCCCGTGCTCAGCTGGGACGAGGTCACCACGGCCGACGTCAGCCGGCGCTCGGTGGGCCAGCTCTGGGCCCTGGTGCAGCACGTCGACGCGGTCTTCGGCCCGTACTACCTGTTCATGCATTTCTGGACGAGGTGGCTGGGCACGTCGGAGCTCGATCTCCGCCTGCCGTCGATCATCGCCATGGCGGGTGCCGTCGCCGCGGCCGGGGAATTGGGCCGGCGGCTGTTCAACCCGCTCGTCGGCCTCGTGGCCGGCCTGTTCCTGTGCGCCATGCCCAACACGTCCCGGTACGCCGCCGAGGCACGTCCGTACGCCTTCGCCTGCCTGTTCTCCGTCCTGTCCGTCCTGCTGCTGATCATCGCGTTGAACCGTCGGCGGCCGGCGGCCTGGGTGGCGTACGGGTGCGCCGTCACGCTGCTCGGCTTCAGCCACATCGTCGCCCTCACCACGCTGGCGGCGCACGCCGTACTCGTGCTGGCACATCGCCGGGACCGGGGCTGGGGACGCATGGTGGCGGCCTGGGCCGGAACACTGTCTGCCGTCGCCGCCGCGCTGCTCCCCGTCGCCTTGCTGGGCGTGGGCCAGCAGGACACCCAACTGGCCTGGGTCGACCCGGTCACCGCGGGCAGCCTCTATCGCGCGCCCGGCTACATCGTGGGTTCCGACCCTACGGCGTGGCTGCTGATCGGACTCGCGATCACGGCCGCCTGGCGGCCCACATACGAGGTGGCGCATCTGGTCGTGCTCGGGCTGGCTCCGCTGGCCGTGATCGGTCTGGTGTCGGTCCTGGTGACCCCGATGTGGGTGGTGAGGTATCTGCTGGTCGTCCTCGCGCCGCTCGCCATTCTCGCCGCCGCGGCCCTTGCCGGATCGACGCCGACCCGGATGCCGATCACGGCCGTACGCCTCCTCACCGTGCTCGCCCTGGTGGCGTGCACCGCGTTCCCCGACCAGCGGCGGGTGCGCGGGCCGACGCCCAAGAACGGCCCGGATTACCGCGGCGCCGCCGCCGTGATCCAGCAGCACCAGCTCCCCGACGACGCCATCGTCTACGAGGTGCGCTCCCGCGCCATGCGCGCGGGCATGACCTACTACCTGCGCCGCTACCCCACCGCGCCGCGCGACATCCTGCAGAGCCGCCCCGCGGCCGAAGCGGCCCGGCTCACCGCCGACGAATACCGCGACCCCGTTCCTCATCTCGCCCACGTCCACCGTGTCTGGCTGGCCGTCGGCGGCCACCGTCGCGACCCGACCACGGGATATCCCGCGCTCCGCCACACCCTCCAGACCGACTTCGAACGTGTCGGCGTGTGGTTTGTGGACGAGGCCACACTGGCGCTGTTCCGGCAGCGCTCTTCCTGACAGCTGCGCGACGCGGCTGATCAAGCGGGCCTCCGGCCGATCCGGACCGGCGGCCGGCGCCGCACCGCTCACCGCACCAGGAAGCAGTCGATCTGATCGCGGCGGGGCGGCCCGGCACATCGACACCCGCGCGCGCCGGTAATGAAGCCTCGGTGGGTGGGCGGTGGCCCCGGTAAGAGCGCGAGCACCTGCCCACGCCCCGCGTGTTCACCATGTGCTGAAAGTGGTCCCTGAGTCGATCAAGGTCGGGCGCCGGCCCGACATTCCGCCGCTGACGCGTTCGGCACGGCTCTGAGCAGCTGAAACACCGACGATTGCCGCGGTCCGAGGGCCCCGGAAGCCTCGGTTGAACTGGCCGAACCGGACTATCGTTTCGTACATAGGTACGAGTACGTGCTCAGTCGGGCAACGCACGCGGGTCGCCGACTGTGTCGCTGGATAGAGGTGTCCGCGGTGGTCAACGTCAAGCCGGACCACAATCCGGGGAAGGGTGCACGTGGTCACCGCCGCAGCCGTCGGCGGTCCCCGGTCGTGCCGGCGCCGAACCGAGACGACCGTCTCATCTGGCTGAGTATCGCAGTCGTGCTCGGTGTTCAGGGCGGTGTATTGGCCGGTCTGCTCACGGCCGTCGTCGGCGGCGATGAGCAAGCCGCGCTCGCCGCGGGCGGCTCCGCCGCGCTGGGGACCTTCGGCGCCGTCCTCGCCGCCATCCGCTTCCTCGACAAGCACTCCGGCGAGTGAAGGCTCAGCTGCGGGGGCATCAGGGTGCCGACGCCGGCACTGCCGGATCAGTGTGATCGGGGAGGCGCGGACGAGGGACTGCCGGCCGGCGAGATGCCGCCCCTGGCCACACGTCGGACCCTGGCGCCCGGTGCGGAATCGGGGATCTTACCCGCACTTTCGGCGTGCATCACCGAGGTCGGCTCCGCCCCCACCGGGCGCGACCGTTCTCACAGCTGCGGTCAGGTGCGGGCGGCACCCTTCATTCACTCGGGGCACGGTCACGAGGTGCTTGCGATGCTCCGTCACCTTCGCGGCCCGCTCCTGCCTGCGGGAGCCGGTCGGCGCGCGCGTCGATGGCTTGCGCCTGCGCGGTCACCTCGTCGCCGAGGGCGTGCAGGCGCGTCGTGGTGCTCGGGTCCGGGGATTCCTGGGCGCTTCGATGCAGGATGGCTTCGGCCCGCTCCAGTTGCTCCGCGGTGCCGTGCATCGCTGCGGCGGTCCGTTGCCGACGGGACATCTCGTCGTGCGAAGTCATCCTGTGGATCTACCCGACCGGATGGTCGATTACACCGCCGGGGTGCCCACGAGGCTCGTTCCGGCAGCTCCGGCACCTTGCAAGACGAGGGCGGCAATGCTGACCCAGAAGCAGGAACACCTCGTCGAGCGTGGGCCGGCGCAGGCCGTGGAGGTGTCTCAAGGCAGTGCCAGGACCGGACAAGCGTGACGGCGGGGGCGGACGTCGCGGCGGCCATGCAGCTCATGAGCGGCGTCCGGGCCTCCCTGATCCGCTGCGCAGACGAACTCGCCGCTGGCCCGTCGTCACGGTGAGCCAGGTCTGGCCACGCCTCCGCGGACCAGCAACGCCGCCGCTGACCTATCGGCCGTCCAGACGCGAGGCGAATCGTAGGACAAATGCTTCGACACTGGCCGAACAACCCGGATCTGTCGTTGACGCTCACTCGGTAGGTGATCGTGCCGATAGGGATGGGGCGGGAGGCGGGGCCTGACCGCGGGGTGCCACCGCGTTGCGTCCGAGGGCGCCCGACACACCTCTGAAGAGAGACCGGATATGGCTACGGATACCGGCAGCGACACGCCCGTGCAGACACGGCGTTTCTTCGCCGATCTCAACGTCAACATCAAGATCCTCACAGCGGTCAGCATCGCTGTGCTGGTCGCGATCATCTTGGGCATCGTCGGTCTGCGGGCGCTGAGCACCGCCAGCGCGTCCGCACAGGCGATCTATTCCAGCAACGTGGCAAGTATCAGAGCCGTCGGTGACATCAGATCGTCGATAGCGCAGACACAGTTGGACCTGGCCAACCACGCCATCTCCACCGACAACGCCACCACGGCCAGATATGAAGACCGTTTCACCGCCGACCTGCAGACCGTCGACGCGGCCTTCACCGCGTACGAGAACAGCAACCCGGCCGGCGACCCTGCGGTGATCAGCCACCTGCAGTCCGGATGGCAGGCCTTCGTGCAGATCGCCAAGAACAAGCAGCTACCGGCTGGCCGGGCCAACGACATCGAAGCCTGGCAGAAGACCCGCGACACGTCGACCGTCCCGGTGGTCACCAAGGTGAACCAGGACCTCGACACACTGGCCGGCGCGGAGAATGCCGACGCCCAGAGGAGCGCCGCCTCGGCGAAATCAGGCTACGAGTCCAGCCGCACCACCTCGATCGCGCTGCTGATCGTCGGTTCTCTGCTCGCCCTGTTCCTGGGCGCCTGGGTGGCGCGTCAGATTGTGCGGTCGTTGGGCAAGGTCCGGCACGTCTGTGACGGCCTGGCCGCCGGTGACCTCACGCGCACCACCGGCCTGACCTCACGTGACGAGCCCGGACTGATGGGCCGCGCCCTGGACATGGCGTTGAACCGCCTGCGCCAGACCATATCGACGATCGACGGGTCGGCGACGTCACTGGCCAGCGCGTCGGAACAGATGTCGAGCACCGCCCAGCAGATCGCCGCGTCAGCGGAGGAGACCACCGCGCAGGCGCAGACGGTGTCCGCTGCCGCTGAGCAGATCTCCCGCAGCGTCAGTACGGTCTCGGCGGGCAGTGAGGAGATGGGCGCCTCGATCCGGGAGATCTCGCTGAACGCATCCGAAGCAGCCCAGGTCGCCTCCGACGCCGTCGCCATCACCGCCGCCACCTCGGTCACCATGAACAAGCTCGGCGAGTCGTCGGCTGAGATCGGCAACGTCATCAAGACCATCACCGCGATCGCCGAGCAGACCAACCTGCTGGCGCTGAACGCCACCATCGAGGCAGCCCGCGCCGGCGAGCTCGGCAAAGGCTTCGCCGTGGTCGCCTCGGAGGTCAAGGACCTGGCGCAGGAGACGGCTCGCGCGACCGAGGACATCTCCCGGCGGGTCGAGGCCATCCAGGCCGACACCAGCGGCGCGGTCACCGCGATCGAGGAAATCTCTCAGGTGATCGGCCGGATCAGTAGTTTCCAGACCACCATCGCCTCCGCCGTGGAGGAGCAGACCGCCACGACCGCGGAAATGAACCGCAGCGTCGCCGAGGCCGCGACCGGCACCAACGAAATCGCCGAGAACATCACCGGTGTCGCCGAAGCGGCCCGCCTCACCAGCGAAGGGGTCAACCAGACCCAACAAGCCACCACCGATCTGGCTCGGATGTCGGCCGACCTCACCGCCCTGGTCAGCAACTTCCGATACTGACAGCGAGTCGCACCCGGAGCGCACCAACCTTGTATGGAAAGTGACCGTCGACTCCTTGCAAGGCGGGGTCCCGGGACATCGCCCGCGATTGCCTGGAAGGAAGGCCCGGCGCGCTTGGGCGGTCATGGCCGCGCTCAGACTTCATCGTGCCGTCCCGCCTATCAGGACCAGCGTCCTGATAGGCGGGGGCCAGGTTTCGACCGCCGTTGACACGAGCCGGGCGTACGCCGCCAACGCAGCGGTTTACCTCGACTATTGCCGGGACGATCCCGAAGAAGGTCGAGCGGCCGCGTGGCCGCCCTGGAACAGCCTTGTCTTCGTCGCCGGTGACGACGTCAATCGCGGTCCTGAGGGTGATCCAAGCCTTCGTCTCCCGCTTACTCCTTGCAGTCCAGACGGCGTCTGCGTTGCCCGCGCCGAGCAGTTCCGGCTCCAGTGCGGGGGTGGAGTGCGAGACGCGAGGGCCAAGCCGCTGGCTCGTGCTCGTGGGCATGGGGCTTGGTGCCGTAGACAGCGCCCGCGGCGTTCGCGGTGAGGAACCGCGCCGCCCGCCTTGTACATGTCGGCGCCCTCAGGCCGGCCACCGCCACGAAAGCTCGCCGCCGCCGAGGCCCACCATCCCGACTGAGCTACCTCGATCACAACCTGCGGCAGCGCCGACCTGCCACCACCCGCCGAAGCGCCGCCGGTGCACGCGTCGCCGGGTGTCCCCATCACGGCGGGTCGGCGGTCATCGGCCGACAGGCAAACGGGTGTGAACCAGCGCCGAGGGGGAAGTCAGCGCCGGTGAAGCCTCCATCACAGCGCAGCGGACGGCAAGGTTCCGGCATCGTCCGGCCGCCGATCGAACGTGAGCCGGAGCTCGAGGAAGCCTTCGACCGTCTCGTCGACGAGGGCTCGGTGCGCCTGGCACGGCCGCTGTCCACGCTCGTCGTCACCGGACTGCTCGGCGGCATCGATGTCGGTACCGGTGTGCTGGCCTATCTGATCGTGCACCACGCCACCGGTTCAACCGTCCTGGCTGGCCTCGCGTTCAGCATCGGCTTCGTCGCGTTGCTGCTGGCCCGCAGCGAGCTGTTCACCGAGAACTTTCTCGTGCCGGTGGCCGCCGTCGCGGCCCGGCACGGCTCGCTCCGCGGTCTCGGCCGCCTGTGGATGGTCACCCTGCTCGCCAATCTCGCCGGCGGGTGGACAGTCGCCTGGTTGATCGTGCAGGCATTCCCGGCGTTGCACGACACGGCCGTGGAGGTGGGCACGCACTACGCCGAGCTAGGCGTGAGCCTCCGGTCGTTCTGCCTCGCCGTCCTGGCCGGCATGGTGATCACTCTGATGACCAGGATGCAGCACGCCACCGAGAATCTCGGCGTACGGCTGGTGCCCGCGCTGCTGTTCGGTGCGCTGCTGGCGGGAGGACAACTGTTCCACTGTGTCCTCGACTCGCTCCTCATGTTCGCCGCGCTCATCGCCGGTGCCCCCTTCGGCTACCTGGACTGGCTCAGCGCGCTGGCGTTCTCGGTCGTCGGAAACGTGGTCGGCGGAGTAGGACTGGTGGCGTTCCTCCGCTTGGCGCGGGTGCCGCACCGCGTCGCGGAGGAACGCGGTCGCGCCGGCTGACCGGACGGCGCGACCACGCCATGAGGCGGCGCGATGAATCCAGTCACCCTGCCGTGCTGCGTCGGTCCGCCACCCGGGCGCCTCGCCCGATCTACGGCACGGTGACCGGCTCCACCGGGGGGCTGGTCGGCAGGGTGCCGGCCGCCGGGTTGCCCGCCGGGTGCGGCTGGGCCGGCGTGGTGGCTATTTGGTTGCGTCCGTTGTTCTTGGCCTGGTACAGGGCTCGGTCGGCGGCGAGGGTTAGGGCGGCCGCCTCGGTGTCGCGGTCCAGAGTTGCCAGGCCGATGGAGACAGTGACGGTGATGTGGGTGCGGTTGTTGACCGCGATGGGGTGTGCGGCCACGCTGCGGCGCAGTTGTTCGGCGAACGCGGCGGCCGCGGGTGATGTGGTGTCGGTGAGAATGACGGCGAACTCCTCGCCGCCGTAGCGGGCCACGACGGCACGGCCGCGGCACACGGCGCGGAGCCGATCGGCGATCTCGCAGAGCACCCGGTCGCCGCCAGGGTGACCGTAGCTGTCGTTGACCTGCTTGAAGTGGTCCACGTCGAGGAGCAGGACGGCGAGGTCGCGGCCGTGGCGGTGAGCCCGGTTGATGTCGTCGGCGATGGCTTGCTCGAAGAAGCGGCGGGTACGCAGCCCGGTCAACCCGTCAGTGATGGCCGCCAGGCGTTGCAGCCGGACCAGGCCGGCCATGCGAGCCAGCACAAGCAAGTAGATCAGCGCCGACGCGGTGCCGACCACGTACAGGCTGACCGTGCGATGCCCGGCGGCGGCGTGGACGAGCACGCCGGGCGCGACCAGCGAGGCGACGGTGAGCACGGCCAGCCGTCCGGGTGAGGCGTCCGGGGTGGCCACCGCCGACGGTTCGCTCATCGCGCGCATGGACGGGTGCAGACCGGCCGCGCCGACCGCGAGCATGCCCAGCATCCAGGAGGCGTCCAGGAAGTTGCCGGCCTCATAGATGCCGGCTACCTGTTGCAGGCCGTAGGCGGTGTCGGAGAGCAGGGTCAGCCCGAGAGAGGCGCACAGCAGATAGAACGCGGGGGTACGCGTGCCCACGCCGAGGACCAGCCGCGCGGCCACCACGAGGAGCACCAGGTCCATCACCGGGTAGCCGACGGATGCCAGCCAGGTCAGGGTGGACTCGGCCGGGCCGGACGCGATCGGGCCGATCAGGTAGATCCAGTAGAGCAGGGTGGCGGCGACCGCGATGATCGCCGCGTCGATCATGGTGGCGGCCTGCCACTGCGGGGTGCGGGCCCGGATCAGGAGCACCAGGCCGGCGGCCAGGACCAGGTAGTGACTGAGGTAGAGCACGTCGGCCGGGGCAGGGAACCGCTCGTCATGGAATACGAGATGGGTGGTGTAGAACGTGGCGTCCGCCGCTGTGGAGACAGCCATCCCGGCCGAGAGGAGAAGCCAGCACCAGGCGCGCCGGGGCCGGTAGCGTCGTGTGCCGTACAGCATGGCCGCCGGCGCCGACGCGGATACCAGGCAGTACAGCAGGACCTGACCGACCGCGCCGGAGTCACCGACCTGGAAGTAGGCCAGCATAGTGCCGAACCCGCCCAGCAGGTACCAGACGGCCAGCGGTGGCCGCGTCGTACGACGGCCGATCAGCACCCAGCGACTACCTACCGATGTCATGGCGCTTCCATCGGCGGCAGCCAAGGGGAGTTGAGCTATCCGCACGAAGAGATGTGCTCCTAAGCGCCGGTCACCGCCGTTGCGGGATGGGGCGAAGGAGGGACATCCTGACGAACGGCGGTGGACAACTGCGTCGTCAGACGTTCAGAAACCTGGCTCGACGCCGCCGGACTGCCATCGACCACCTGCACCGCCCGCGGGGAGGACACGTGACCACAGCGAAGGTGCTGCGCATCTACGAGAGGAACGCACCGGCGTACGACAGACAGATCGCGTACCTGGAGAAGGTCTGGTTCGGCGGCGGCCGCGAATGGCTCGGCGCCCGCGCCCGCGGCCGGGTGCTGGAGGTGGCGATCGGCACCGGCCTCAACCTCACCCACTACCCGCCGGACGTCACCCTGACCGGCATCGACCTGAGTCCCGCGATGCTGGCCGTCGCCCGGGAACGTGCCGCCGGCACCGGCCGGCACGTCGACCTGCACACCGGTGACGCCGAGCATCTGCCGTTCGGCGACAGCTCTTTCGACACCGCCGTCTGCGCGCTGTCGCTGTGCACGATTCCCGACCCGGTCGCCGCGATCACCGAGATGAAACGGGTTCTGGCCCCGGGCGGGCGGCTGCTGCTGCTCGATCACATCCGCAGTTCCTGGCCGCCCGTCCGGGCCGGGCAGTGGCTGCTGGAACAGCTGACCATCCGGGCCGCCGGAGAGCATTTCACCCGTCGCCAGCTGCCCTCGGTGATCGCGGCCGGTTTCGAGGTCGTCGAAACTCAGCGGCTCAAAGCCGGCTCTGTCGAACGCATTCACGCGCGGCGGCCGACGGCCGGGTGACGGTGCGTCAACCGCGCAGCAGCCGTTCGCGCAGCAGCGTCTGTTCGGCCGGGTTGGCGGTGAGCTCCAGCGCTCGCCGGTCGGCCGCCTTCGCCTGCTCGTCGTGGCCGAGCTCGCGTAACAGTTCGGCGCGGGTGGCGTGGAACAGGTGGTAGTCGCCGAGGCTGCCGGCGAGCGCGTCGACGTCGCCGAGCGCGGCCCGCGGACCGTCGAGATAGCGGCGGGCGACGGCGCGGTGCAGCCGGGTCACCGGGGATGGCGCGAGACGCAGCAGCATGTCGTAGAGCAGCACGATCTGCTCCCAGTCGGTGTCCTCCCACCGTTGCGCCTCGGCGTGACACGCGACGATGGCGGCCTGCAACTGGTACGGGCCGGGCCGGCGCATCGCGGCGGCGCGGGCGATCAGCCGTACGGCGTCGGCGATCACGTCCCGGTCCCATCGCGACCGGTCCTGGTCCGGCAGCTGAACGATCCGCTCGCCGTCGAACCGGGCGGCGGCCCGCGCCCGGTGCAGCCGGATCAGCGCGAGCAGGCCGGCCGGTTCCGGTTCCGCGGGCATCAGCTGGTGCAGCAGCCCGGCGAGGAACTCGGCGTCGTCGGTCAGATCCCGGGAGTGTGCACGGGTGCCGCCGGCGGACAGATAGCCCTCGTTGAACAGCAGGTAGATCACGGCCAGGGCCTCGGTGAGACGCCCGCCGAGCTCGTCCGGGTCCGGGATGCGGTACGGGATGCCGGCGTCGCGGATCTTGCGTTTGGCGCGGGTGATCCGCTGTCCGATCGTGCTCTCCGGCACCAGCAGCGCCTTGCCGATCTGAGCGGTGCTCAGCCCGCACACCACCCGCAGGGTGAGCGGGATCTGCGCCGTACGCGGCAAGGCCGGATGGCAGCATGTGAAGATCAGCCGCAGCCGTCCGTCCGGCTCGGCCGGCGCCGGCCACGCGACCAGAGCGAGTTTCTCCCGGTACCGCTGCTCCCGGCGCAACTGGTCGAGCCCCCGCCGCCGCGCGACGGTGTAGAGCCAGGCGTCCGGGTGCTCCGGAATGCCCTCGACCGGCCAATGGACGAGCGCGGCCTCCACCGCGTCGGCAACCAGGTCTTCGGCGGCGGCGAAATCGCCGATCAGGGCCACCAGCGACGCGGCAAGCCGGCCCGTGTGGTCGCGGACCACCCGGGCCAGCTCATCCTCGGCGGGCGTCCTCATCCGGCGATCGGCCGGATCTCCACGACCGGGCACCCCGGCCACGACTTCGCCATCCGCAGCGCCTCGTCCAGGTCGGCGACGTCGATCTCGGTGAACCCGCTGATGATCTCCTTGCCCTCCACGAACGGGCCGTCGGAGATCAGCGGTTCGCCGCCGTCCAGCCGCAGCGTGGTGGCGGTCTCCGGCGGCATCAGATACGCGTGGTGGGTGATCGCGTGATCGTTGTCCGCGAACCATTGCCGCACCCGGCCGTACGCCCGTTCGCGTTCCGCCTCCCCCATCGCGGCCAGGTCGGCCGAATACTGCTCGGTGTCCGCGAACATCAACACGTACTTCACGACTGTGCCTCCCCGAACATGGCGGCCAACCGCCGGGACAGTTCCGGCGAGCTCACGTCCTCCACGTGCGTCGCCACCGTCCAGGCATGCCCGAACGGGTCGACCAGGAACGCGTCACGATCACCGTAGAACTGATTCTGCGGTTCCCGGCGCACCTCGGCCCCGGCTTCGGCCGCCCGGGCCACCACCGCGTCGACGTCCTCGACGTACAGGAACTGGAAGACCGGTGTGCCCGGCAACCCGCCGGCGGGCGGTGCGGCCGTGCCCCACCGCGGGTTCTCATCCTCGACGATGAGTACGGCGTCGCCGATCTCCACCTCCGCGTGCGCGACCGTGCCACCCGGTCCGGGAAATCTCATCCGCTCGACCGCGCCGAATACGTCGGCGTAGAAGGCGAGGGCCTGTTCCGCCCCCTTCACCACCAGGCACGGCGTCACGCGTCGGTAGTTTCCCGGTACCGGGTCCGGCTTGTCTGCTGACATCTCATCAACCTCCTCACGAGGTAAGACGAACAGCAGACGACCCGATCCGACAACCGGGAGACCCGTTGTTTACGACGTGGTCACGGGGTCGGCGCGGACCGCCCGCCGGCCGAAGGCCGTCATCGCCAGCGCACCCACCACCGGGCCGGGCACGAGCAGCCAGAACGCCCAGCGCCAGCCGACCGCGTCGGCCAGCACCGGCACCAGCTGGATGGTGACCACGGTCAGCGCGAAGCCGATGGCCGTCTGCGCGGTCAACGCCGTACCCACATAGCGTTTGTCGGCGACCTCGCTCAGTGATGTCGAGAAGACACCCGAGTCGGCGATCACCGCGGCGCCCCACACCACGCCGAGCAGCACGGTCAGCAACGGCGGCGCGGTGAAGAACAGCGGCGATATCAGGCAGCAGGTGCCGCTGACCACCAGCGCGGTCACTGCGGCCCGGGAGCGGCCGAACCGGTCCGCCGCCCAACCACCGGCCAGACACCCGGCCACCCCGGCGATCCCGATCGCGACGAACGCCAGCAGGTCGACGTTCGAGTCCTGCTCGCCGGTGCGCGCGGCGGTGCCGGCGATCAGGAAGCTGGGCAACCACGTCCACAGCGCGTACAGCTCCCACATGTGCCCGAAATAGCCGAGATTGACCAGCCGGGGCCCGCGTTGCCCGAACATCGCCAGCGCGTACCTGGGGTGCGGTTTCGGCGGCGTGCCCTGGGTGAACTGCGGCCCCTCCCGGACCAGGGTCACGGCCACCAGCGCGCCCAGTACCGCGCACGCCGCGGCGGCGGACATCACGCCCCGCCACGGCAGGTCGCCCAGGCCGCTGATCAGGTGCGGCAGCGCGGAGCCCACGGTGAGCGCGCCGATCATCACGCCGAACGCCAGGCCACGCCGCGACGGCGGCGCCCACGAGCCGGTCAGCTTCATGCCGACCGGGTACACCCCGGCCAGGAACACACCGGTGAGGAACCGCAGCGGGATCGCACTGGCCAAACCGTCGACGGCGAGCGCGAACAGTCCCGTGCACGCCGCGGCCAGCAGCGCGCAGACCGCCATCAACAGGTGCGCCCGTACCCGGTCGGCCAGGTTGAAGGCCGTCGAGGTGATCGCCCCGGCGACGAATCCCAGCTGCACCGACGCGGTCAGCCACACCGACGCCGTCTCACTGATGCCCCACGACGCGCGCAAGGACGGCACCACCGCCGACGCGGAGAACCACACCGCCAGGCTGAGCACCTGGACCGCCGCGATCAGGGCGCGCTGCGCACCCGGCTTGGACATCGTCCTATGCCCCGAACGTGAACGTTGATCGGCTGGTACGACTCGCTGACCGGATTCCGCATGCCACCCCGACAGTCTGGCGCCGAGACACCGCGTCGTACCACCGATGTGAGAAGGGATATAACCATGATCGACGCGGCCACCGCTCGCTCCCGGCAGTGATGCCGCTGGCGGATCTGCGACAGTGGGATGCCCGCGACGGTCGTGCCTGAGTAACGTCCGCCCCCGGTATACGGGAAGGCAGCGTGGTCATGCCAAGGCATGAGCAGCCCAGCCGGGTGAGAGTCGTCGAGTGGCGGGATGTCGCGGTCTTCGCCCCGGTCGCGGCGGTGGTGACGGCCGGGCTGCGGGTGCTGGCGGTGGCGGGCAACGACGAGACAGTGCTGCGCTACCTGGTCCGGACGCTGGACGTGCCGGCGCTTCTGATCGCCACGGTCATCGCGGCCGTGCCCGTCCTCCTGCTGAGCACCTCGCTGATCCTGTTCTTCCTGCGACCAGCCGCCCTCGAATCGGCGCCGTGGCTGGTCCGCAACGGGTTCTTCGCGCTCCGCCTCGCGCTGCTGGTGACCGCGATCTGGGTGGCGGACCTGGTGTCGCTCCTGGTGAGCATGCTCGGACTGATCGCGTTCGCCGCTCTGCGGCGTCGGTCCGAGCCCGGACGGTCGGCCGCCGTCGTGCTCACGGCGGTCGCAGCCGGGACGTGGATCCTGTTCGTCCTCCTGTCGCCGATGTGGCTGCCACCCGAGCGCATCGTCCTCAGAGGCCAGGACACTCCGCACGTGGTCTACGTCCTGGATGACTCCGGTGAGGAACTGCTCACCCTGGACGCCACCGAGCACACGATCCGATATGTCGACCCCGGCGATGTCCACGACCGGGTGCCGTGCAACGAGGTGACCGGCCAGAACCGGGTGCCCGGCCGCACGCTGTCGTGGTACCTGGGTTCCCTCTTCAACCTGCCGAAGGCCACCTCGCCCCGATGCGGCTGAATCACATATCCGCGGGGCCCGTCGGGGACGGCGTTTCCGCGGAGAGTCGCGATCACGGCGTGCGCGTCCCGAGCGCACGAGCGGTGCTGCGGCTCCTTACGGCGGTGAGGAGTTCTCGATCGTTCTGCCCGGCGCCGCGGACTCGCTGATCGTCGCTGGGGTGCCCGGCCGAAGCCACCCGGCCGGGCACCCCGGGCGGATCAGCGTCGCAGGACGTTGATGGTGTAGCTGCCGCCCTTCACGGTCAAGCCGGCGTATCCGTCGTTCACCTCCGGGTGGACCCGGTGGCCGTTGACCAGCATGATGCTGTCCTTACCGGCCGGCACAGCGATGGTGCCACTGGTGTCGCGCGGCGCCTTCACGGTCAACGCGAAGACGCGGCCGCCCGCCTTCGACGACCACTTGGCGGAGATGTCGCCGTACTTCGTGGGCACGACACCCTGAGCCCAGGCGAGCTTGCCGGGCCGGGGCTGCACGGCCCAGGTCGCGTAGCCCGGTCCGACCGGTGTCACCCCGAGCACCTGCTGGGTGAGCTGCACGGTGGGCGAGGCCGCCCAGCCGTGCGCGAGGCTGGCGGTCGCCCGGTTGACGCCACCGTCGCTGTTCTTGAACTCCCACAGCCCGCCGGTGTAGAGCGGGTTGCGCGGGTCGACCATCGGCCCCCAGGTACGGCGCATCAGCGCGAGCGCCCCGTCGACGTCGTTGACGGCGAAACGTCCGGCGGTCTCCATGCCGTTGCCGAAGGGTTCGATGGTGTGCCCGGTCGGATCCTGCAAACCGGGACCCATGATTGCTCCGTACGGCGTCCACAGTGTCGTCAAGGCGCGAAGCACACTGGCTTGCCGTTCGGCGGGCACGAAGCCGTACTGCAGCGCGAGGGCGTTGGCGTCCTCGACGAGCACATCGGGGTGGTCACTGCTCTGCCCGTAGGCGCCGAGCGCCGGGTTCCACAGGTGCGCGTTGACCGCGGTCTTGATCGCCTCGGCCGTGGCGTCGTATCCGGTGGCCGCCTCCGCCGATCCGACGGCGCGTTCCAGCCACGCCATCTCGCGCAGCAGGATGTAGTAGTCGATGCTGTACTTGGTCACCGCACCGGTCTGGCCGGCCTGCCAGTAGTCCCGGTCGTTCGACACCACCAGGTTGTCGGCGTTGCGGAAGGTGTCGTTGTACGCGAGCTCGCGGCGCAGGTTCGGCAGAACGCTCTCGATGTACGCCCGGTCCCCCGTGTAGCGGTAGTAGTCGATGGCCGCCCGCGCGCCGTAACCGGAGTAGTTGTTGGAGTAGAACAGCGGCGACCCGGCCGGATTGCTGCCCTTGCGGAAATCCGGCGAGCCCGGCAACGCGCCGTCGGCACGCTGCGCCGCGAAGAGAACATTCAACGACGATTTCAGGTACGCCGCGCCGTCGTCGCCGAGCGTGCTGATCGCGGTCGGCCCCTGGACCAGCAGGTCACCCGTCCAGATGCTGCGGTCGCGCTTCGCGCCGTCGTACATGCGCGCGTCCGGCAGCCCGTTCAGCCCCGCGGGCTTGAGGTTCAGCTGCAGGGTGTAGGCGCCGGAGTACCACATCCGGTTGAGCTGGTCGTCGCTGGACAGGAACCAGCCCCGATAGTCCTTCGCAGTGGCCCGGTAGCCCTGGAAATCCACACCCGCACCGGAGAGGGTGACCGAGCCCGGGGCGGCGAGCGTCAGCAGCACGAACCGGAACCCGCCGTGGTAGCCGCCGGCAACCCGGCCGGGCTCGCTGACCGTGAGCGTGTCCGGCCCGCCGACCCCGGCGAGCCCGCGCGACTCGTCCGAGGCCGGGGCGCCGGGCGAGCTGGTGACCGCGGTTCCGGCCGGCAGTGCCTGGTCGAGCGGCCGGTCGAGGCTGACCGTGCGGGCCGTCGTGTCGAAGCCGGTGATCGTGCGGACCTGCGTGCCGAGGGTGATGGTGTTGCCGTTCTCCAGGCCGGATGCCGAGGCGAGCGTGACCTGCGTGGCTCCCGCTTCCGCCGCGGTGGCCACCGTGGTGCGGGCGGGTTGACGGATGTATTGCCGGGCCTCGCTGGTGACCAGGTTCAGCGTGACGGGACCGCTGGTCCGGGTGACCTCGATGTACGGCGTGCCGGCGATGTCCTTGCCGAAGTCGAGCAGGACCGACGCGGGTGTCTTGCCGGCGGTGGTGGTGAGAGTCGTCGCCTTGCCGTGCGAGCGCAGCAACGACTCAGGGTGGGAGACGGTGCCGCGTGCTTCGACGCGAACCGCGTGCACGTCCGACGCGGACGGGCCGAGGACATAGGACTGCCAGGAATGGACGGAGGTGGCGGACGCCGCCGGCGCGGTTGCGGCCACGCCGGTGACGGTCACCAGACCGATGGCGAGTAGCCATCGTCCGGCGCGAGCCCGCGGTTGGGGGAGGACGGAGCGATGCAACGCCGTTCCTTTCTCGGGACGTTTGTAACGTTTCATTCACGGCCTGAACAGAGGTGTCGCACCCAGCGGCACGACCGGGAGGTGGCACGGTCCGGCCGGAAACGTCGAGGACGGGTACCCACCAACGATGGATAACGTTGCCTAACATGTTGCAATCACGACCATAGGCATCGGCCGTTCAACCGGTCAAGACATCAACATCCGCCATGAGAATCGTTGCCGACAGTAGATGCGGAGGCGGCGATCCGGCCCCGCCGAAGAGTGCGCGCCCGACGGCACGGAGCAGACGGGCGTACGCCGGCCAGTGCAGGTGGCCGCGCGCGTGGTCGATGAGGGAGCCGGCTCGTCGAGGCGGTGGGCGTCGGTCGCGGACCGGTGCCACCTAGGGGAGTTGCCGGGCCGGCCCGATCCGGGAAGCCGGTCACGGTGCTCGTCGCGTACGGAAAGGGGTGGGGGTTGTCCGGTCTCCGCCGGGGCACAGCGCAGACCGGACCGTTCGCGGCTAGGAGCCGGTCCTGTAGTCGGCGTCCATCGCCTTGAGCACCTTGTCCGGAGTGGACTGCTTGCTGAAGATCTCCTGCAGGCCGCTGAGCATGGTCTGCTGGACCTTGGCGTTGGGCCACAGCTGGTCCATGAACGGCACCGTCCTGTTGTCCCTGACGTAGGTCGTCAGCTCGGTCAGGCCGGGGTCGACGGGCGTACCCGCGCTCTGCAGCGTCGGCAGGCTGCCCTGCTTCTCGTTGAACAGCTTCATGCCCTCGGGCGACATCACGAACGTGATGAACTTGAGCGCGAGTTCCTTGTTCTTCGCCTTGGCGTTCACGCCGTAACCGGCGCCGGCCGCGGCCGGCATGAGGAAGCTCCCGGTGTCGTCGGTGGCCGGCAGCGCCGTCATCGTGAACCTGCCGTCCGGATTCTTCTGCTCGAGCAGGCTGATCACCCAGTTGCCCTGCACGATGCCGAGCGTCCTGCCGGTGGCCGCGAGTGTCTGGCTGGCCTCGTAGCTGGTGCCCAGCGGGTTCTTCTGGAAGCAGCCGGCCGTCGACATCTCCTGGTACTTCGCCATCGCCGTGGTCCACGGCGATGCGGCGAAGGTCGCCTGCCCGTTCTGCATCTTCGTGTCGAAGTCCCGGTCGGCGCCGTAGACGGTGGTGGCGACCAGCGCGTACAGCACCAGCTGCGTCACCCAGTTGTCCTGGATGCCCAGCGCGAATGCGGGCGTGCCCTTGCCTGCCGCGGCCCTGCAGAAGGTGAGCAGCTCGGTCCAGGTCCTCGGCGGAGTGAGTCCCGCCTTCGTCATGGCGTCGTCGTTGTAGACCGCGCCGATGCCGTTGAGCCCGAACAACGCGTTGTAGGTCTTGCCCTCGTACCGGGCGACCTTCTGGAACGCGTCCGGCAGCCGGGCAGCCCAGGGCTGGTCCGACAGGTCGAGCAAGTATCCGGGCTTGGCGAGCACGTCAGTGGCGCCGGGGTTGCCGTTGCCCGGCCAGACCGTCATGACGTCGGGTCCGGTGCCGGAGGCCAGCTGGGTGCGGATCTGCTGCTGGTACTGGTCGGCGCCGCTGGTGGTCAGGTTGACTTTCACGCCCGGGTTGGCGGCCTCGAACGCCTGGACCACCGGCTCGACGGAGCCCTGGTCGACCGAGGCGAGGACGAGGGTCTTGTTGTCGCTACCCGAGCCGGAGCCGGCGTTGGTGCCGCCGCTGCAGGCTGCGGTCACCGTGACAGCGGTCAAAGCGGCGACGACTGCCGCCAGTCTGCGTGTACTCATGGTTTCTCCCGGTGTGGAGATCGGGTGTTCATTCGGAGGTGGCGGTGGAGGCGTGGCTACCGGGGTTCAGCCGCCGGACGGCCGTCTCGAACCAGCTCTGTGCCGCACCGGCGGCGGCGCCGGTCTCGTCCGTGCGGTGTCATCCCTTGAGTCCTCCGGCGAATCCGTTGATGATGCTGCGCTGCAACGCGAGGTAGACGACCAGGACCGGCACGATGCTGATCACCAGGGCCGCGAAGATGAGGTTCCAGTTCGAGACGTACTGGCCGACGAAACCGGCGACGGCCACCGGCATGGTCTGCTGGTCGCTGCCGCTGAGATACAGCAGCGGGGTGAAGAAGTCGTTCCAGACGGCGACGGCGTTGAGCACCAGCGCGGTCACGGTGATGGGCTTGAGCATGGGAAAGACGACGTAGCGGAAGGTCTCCAGCGGAGTGCATCCGTCGATCGCGGACGCGTCCTCGAAATCCCGGGGCAGGGCGCGCAGGAAACCCACGTACAGGAAGGTGGTGAAGGGAACCTGTAATCCGGAGTAGAACAGCACCAGCGACCACACCGAGCCGAGCAGTCCCAGGTCACGGACGGTCTGGTAGAGCGGCAGCGAGGCCAGCTGGAACGGCAGGATCAGGCCCAGCATGATGAGCAGGAACGTGCCGCGCGACCAGTGCGCGGTCGAGCGGGCCAACGGGTAGGCGGCGAGCGACGACACGGCGAGCACGATCAGGACGCCGGCCACGGTCACCACGACGCTGTTGATCAGGGCGCCGCCGAGACCGGCCTGCTGCCATGCCGCGGTGAAGTTGTGCAGGGTGGGCGCGGTGGTGGGGCGGATCGGCGACGAGGTGTCCGACGGTGCGCGCACCGCGAGGTTGACCAGCACGTAGACCGGGAAGGCGAACACGATGCCGACCGCGACCATGAGCATCTCGAGCGCGAGGGTGCGCTTGGTGTAGCGATTCGTGACGCCGCCCTCTCGTCGCGTCATGACGCCGCCCTCTCGTTGCGGGAGAGCACCCCGTACTGACCGGCCGAGGCGATCGCGACGATGGCCGTCAGCACCACGGCGAGGGCGATGCTGTAGCCGAACTCGCCGAGCGTGAAAGCCTCCTTGTAGATCAGCGTCGAGATCGTGTCCGTGGCATGGCCGGGCCCGCCACCGGTCAAGGCGTACACCTGGTCGAAGAGTTTGATCCCGCCGATGATCGACAGCATCAGGTTGATCGTGATCGCCGGCGCCAGCAGCGGCCGCACGACCGACCAGAACCGGCGCACCGCGCCGGTGCCGTCGATCGCCGCGGCCTCGTAGATCTCCCGCGGGATCGACTGCAAGCCGGCCAGGAAGATGACCATCGAGTAGCCGGCGAACTGCCACACCACGACCAGTACGACCATCCACAGCGCCAGCCGCGGGCTGCCGAGCCAGTCCTGCTGCCACGACTCCAGCCCCACCGCCCCGAGCAGGCTGTTCACCGCGCCGTCCGGGCCGAGCAGATTCCGCCACAGGTACGCGGTCACGATCGGGGTGACGACCGCCGGCGCGAACAGCAGCACCCGGAGCAGGTTCCGCGTCTTGATCATCGAGTTCACGCCCAGCGCGAGCAGCAGGCCGATCCCGTTCTGGATGACGGTGATCGCCACCGCGATGAGCAACGTGTGCCAAATGGCCTGCCGTGCCGTGCCGTCGCTGACCATGGCGGTGAAGTTGTCCAGGCCGACCCAGGAGAAGCCGGGGTCCAGACCATCCCAGTCGGTGAACGCGTAGTACACGCCCCGGCCGCTGGGCACCAGCACGACGAAGGCGAACAGCAGCAGCGCCGGAACCATGAACCACCAGGGCGGCGCGGTGTGCCGCGGCTTCGGGGACGCCACCGTGACCCCATCCGCGACCCGATCCTTCACCTCAGCTGTCACCGGCACCCGCCTTGCTTGAATCGTTTCAGTGAATCGGGCGCAGGTCCTCGGCGCACGATATGAAGCCGGCGGTTCGCGGACGAGCGCCGCGGACCGGCTCACGAAAAGTGGGTAACGTTTTCCACGATGTTCCGCAGACCTTACGAGCCTGCGCCAAAGCCCGTCAAGGGTTTCGATCCATGAGGGCTCGCCCGGCCGACCTGGGTCTCACCGCGGTCGCTCACCTGATGACCGGCCGGCCTCGTCGGCACCGACCCTCGGCGGACCCTCGGCGCGGCGCGGGCCGGGTGCGCCCCCCGCGTCCCGTCACCCCGGCGCAGGCCGGATGCGCCTCACGCCCCGCGTGCCGTCACCCCGGCGCAGGCCGGATGCGCCCCACCCTCCGCGTGCCGTCACCCCGGCGCAGGCCGGATGCGCCTCACCCCCGCGTGCCGTCACCCCGGCGCAGGCCGGATGCGCCTACCTCCCGCGTGCCGTCGCTCCAGCGCACCACAGGCTGGCCGTGGTGATCCCGGTAGGCGCAGGCCGAGGGCACCCACCCCCACCTGCCGTCACCCCGACGCAGGCCGCGTCCACCCACCCCCCACGCGCCGTCACCCCGGCGCAGGCCGGGTACGCCGACACCCGGCGTGACCTCGGCGCGGCGCGGGCCGGGTGCGGAACAGGGTCCTCTCCGCTAGGCCGGCCTTCGGCGGCGTCGATCATGGTCCTGGGCCCCGCCGGCGGCGCCCTCTAGACTGGGCAACGTTTCCTAGCGAAGGGCCTCGGATGACGCGACACTCCGCCCCGGCACGACGAGTGACGATCGTCGACGTGGCCCGGCACGCCGGTGTCTCGACCACCGCGGTCTCCAAGGTCCTGCGCAATGCCTACGGTGCCAGCCCGCAGATGCAGACCAAGGTGCGCGCCGCCATCGAGGAGCTCGGCTATCGCCCGTCGGCAGCCGCGCGCGGCATGCGCGGCCGGACGTACACCCTCGGCGTGATGCTGCCGGACATCCGCAACCCGTTCTTCGCCGACATCCTCGACGGCCTCAACGAGCAGCTCGCCGGCACCGACTACCAGTTGCTGATGGCTCCGAGCTGCAACGATGAGCCGGCCGAGGCGCGTCTGACCGAGGCGATGATCGACCGCAACATGGACGGCATCATCCTCATCGCGCCGCTGTCGTCCCGCAGACATCTGGAATCGGTCGCCCGTACGGTGCCCACGGTCGTCATCGGACGGCACGGCCACTCCAAGCACTACGACACCGTCACCGACGACGATTTCGCCGGCGCCCACCTGATCGTCGAGCACCTGGTCGAGCTCGGCCACCGCCGTATCGCGCACATCGAACACGACGAGAGAGATCCGGTGCGCCTGCGGGAGATGCCCAACGCGGTTCGCGCCGACGGCTACCGCCACGCCATGCAGGCCCACGGCCTGGCCGACGAGATCGACATAGCGTCGACGACCTACACCCAGCAAGGCGGCTACCTCGGCACGCGCGAGCTCCTGGCGCGGCCCGAGCCCCCGACGGCCATCTTCGCCGGCGCCGACATCGTCGCCATGGGCGCGCTCGACGCGCTCGCCGAGGCCGGTTTGACGGTGCCCGGCGACATCTCCATCGCCGGCTACGACGACACCACGTTCTCCGCGTTCGGTCCCATCTCGCTCACCACGGTCGACCAGGCCGGACATCAGATGGGCACCCACGCCGCGCGCCTGTTGCTCGACCGGATCAGCGACCCCGGCCGCCCGACCGCCGGCGTCAAGCTGTCTCCCACCCTGATCCCGCGACGAACGACGGCGCCACCACCATCGCCTGCCGGCTCGGTCGCCAAGCTGTGACTGGCCCTTCCCAACCGTCCAGCCGAGGCGGATGCACGCCCGGCGGCGACGGCCTCCACTCCGCCGGTCCCGAGAAAATCGTGGCATCGTTGATCCGCCCGGACCGTTCTGATAATCCTCGGCCGGCCATCCCGCCGCAAATGTTGTCGGCACCCACCGGACCCACCGAGGCGGCTCCCGGGAATCGCCGAAAAAGAACCGAAGGGGCCGCTTTCCCTTCACCACCAGTATTTTGGGTACTCCTGCTTGTTGAATCGGTTACCCACCAGACCCACCAGCACGAGAATCACCGTTGCCGCCGCCAGCAGGGCGAGGAACGAAACGACTCGCGGCGCGGTGGCCCCCACGATGACGGCGGTCGCGGCGGCCGGCGAGTGGGGCACCCGCAGGAGCATCATCGCGCCCAGGGCGAGTCCACCGGCGATCGCCGCCGACCACTGCCCCTGTCCCAGGACGGCCAGCACCACGAAGCCGGTCGCCGCCGAGACGAGCTGGCCGCCGATCACGTTGCGCGGCTGCCCCAGCGGCAAGTTGCTGGCCCCCACCACCAGCGCCATGCTCGCCGCCAGCGGCGGGATGAGGAGCGGCTCGCCGGTCACCCGCCCCACGGCAACCAGGGCGACGAGCGCGGCGACGCTGGCCGCCGTCGCGATCAGGACGGTCGACGGCTTCGGCCGGGGCGGCGCCTGGGTGGCCCACCAGCTCCAGCGGCCTGCCGCGCCATGAGCCCCCGCAACATTTTGACTCCGGGTCATTGATTGGTTCCTTCCGCCTGCTAATGGCGCTCCATTAGTACGGCGGATGCTACTTCTCGGAAACCCCGGCCGAGAGGTGGCATTCGGCACATCATTGCCCGCCGTCCGGGGCGCGACCGAGTTCACCGCGACGCGCGAATTCGTCGTGATGTCCGGCACCAGCGAAGCCGGGAAATTTCCGAAAGCAAATGATGACGCGTGAATGGAATCCCTGGAAAATTCGCCCCCCGGGCCGAATTCTCAAATGCCCGAGTGGATCGGTATCTGCCGTCTCACCATCAGGTCCGCCGTACGCGACCCTGGACGCCGGCGTCGACGAGACGCCCGGCGGTCGATGCGTTGACGCCCTGCTCGGGCCGGCGTCAGCGCTCAGCGACGCACCGGTCAGACCACGACGGAGCGAGCAGCCGCGGCCGTCGGCGAGCACGACGAGGTCTTCCATCGGCTGGCGCGGACTTCCCCGTACGGCTGTGGGAAGCGGCCGGAACCTCGGCCGTACCGGAAAGTTCGCCGGGTCTCGCTAGGCGGTACGCAGTTCGATGACCGAGTACGGGCCCTGCATCCGGTGCAGCGCCGTCCGTTTCCAGCCGGAGGCAGCGAACAGGGCATCGAACGAGGCCAGGTCACGTTCCTGCCCGTTGACGAGCGCCAGCATGTTCAGATCCATCATCGTCGCGTCGAGCGTCCAGTCGTCGTCGAGGACGGTCTCGACAACCAGCAACCGGGCGTCCGGGGTGGCGGCCGCACGGCAGTTCCGGAGAATGTGCACGCACGCGGCATCGTCCCAGTCGTGCAGGACGAACTTCACCAGGTACATGTCGGCTTCAGGAATGGATGCGAAGAAGTCGCCCGCCAACACCGAGAAGCGATCGCCGAGCCCGGCTCGGTCCATGTCCTCCCGAGCCGCCTCGACCACCGCGGGCAGGTCGAGCACCATGCCGCGAAGATCAGGGTTGGCGAGCATCAGGCGTTGGAGAAGATCTCCCACGCCGCCGCCGACATCGACGGCGAGTGAGACACCCGCGGTGTCGATGACTCGTGGCGCTTCGTTGAGGACCGGCTCGTTGAGAGGCTTCAGCCCCGCCACGAACGCCGCGCCCTCCGCCGGATTCGCGGCGAAGTGCTCGAACAGGGTCATGCCCAGCGCCTCCTTCGCCTGCGACTCGCCCTTGCGGATGGCGTCCGTCAGGCGGCCCCAAGGCAGCCAATGCCCGGGCGAGCCCATCACCATGGCCATGTCATGCAGCGAACCGTCGACGCCGGTCCGGAGCAGTTGCCCCATCGGTGTCACGGTGAAACGGCCGCCGCCTTCGTGCACGAGCAGGCCGAGCGAGACGCAAGCGCGCATCAACCGATAGGTGGTTGCCGGGTGGCTCGCCTCGAGCGCCGCGATCTCGTCCGCCGTCCGCGCACCGCCGGCCAGATGGTCCGCCAGCCGGAGGTCGGCCGCGGCATGCAGCACCTGCGTCACCATGAAGCTGCTGAGCAGGGTGAACATCTGTGCCGATGCCGGCATCTCGGCAGGTGTCGGCACGATCGGGCCGGTTTTACTCATGGCACTCCCCCGGGTACCTCACCGTACGGTGAGTCTTCGTCCTGGCGACGAGGTAGCCCTCGCCGGCAGTGACTGCTCCGGAGCATAGTGAACGCCGAGCTCTCCTCTTCCGCTGGTGCCTGGTGGAGGCCCTCTCGTCCTCACGATCCGCCGACGAAGCCGCCGTCCATCCCGCCGGTCGGCTGACCAGGTGGCGGGGTGGACGGCGGCAACGATCAGCGCAGGGGGTGCCGTCTCAACGGCCGCCGCGGGCGAGTCGCATGAGATCGGTGTCGAGGTCGACGTCGGCGGCCGAGCGCTGGGCGCGCGTCGCGTTGCCGCCGAACGCATGCTGGTAGCCGGCCCAGCCGCCGTCGGCGATGTCACGGCCGACCCCGCTGACGACAGTTGTCACGCGTGTCGAACACCAGGGCGGTGTGGAAGAAAACCAGCCCCAGCACGACGAGAAGCCGGATGGCGTCGAGCTCGGGCCGCCGGGCGGCCGCCGCCGTCTCCCGCCCGATGACGGTGCTTGCATCCGGCCTCCTCCCCCGCCGCCGACCACACCAGCATCGCGGGCCACGCTGCCACGTCAAGAGGCTGGCCGGAGCGGTCAGGCTGCGCGGACCGGACCGCCCACCAGGGCCGGAAGCTGCTCCATCGCGGTGAAGATGTGGGTGGCGCCGGCGTCCAGCAACGCCTGCGGCGGGTGATGGGCGAGGCTGTCCGGCGGGCAGAAGCCGAAGACGGTCGCGCCGGCGGCCACCCCCGCGGTGACGCCGGGGACGGTGTCCTCGACCACCGCGGCCCGCGCCGGGTCGACGCCCAGAAACGCCGCCGCGGCCAGATAGACGTCGGGCGCCGGCTTGGAACGCGGCTGGTCCATGCCGCTGAACATCTTGCCGGCGAAGACGCGGTCCAGTCCGACCTTGCGCAACTGCAGCTCCACCTTGCCCAGGTCGGCCCCGCTGGCGCAGGCGATCATGCCGGCCAGCAGCATGTCGATCTCGTGGACCGCCGCGACCGCCCCGGGGATCGGTTGCAGCGACGCCGCCAGGGCCTCGTTGCGGCGGTCCCGGAACTCGGCCAGCCAGTCATCGGTGACCACGAACCCGGTGTGGGCGGTGATGATCGCGGTCTCGTCCCGCAGCGCCCGGCCGACGAAGAGGCGGAAACAGTCGGCCTCGCTGATCTGCCAGCCGAGCTCGTGGAGCATCCGGCGGAGAACCCCGTTGGTGATGCTTTCCGAATCGACCAGCACGCCGTCGCAGTCGAACAGAACAGCGTCGAAAAGAGGGGTCCCATCCATGATCGCGACCCTACCGCCGGAGCGCGTGACCACCGAACCGCCCGTCACCGATCCGCGCCGGGTTCGATCTCCCGGCGCCAGAGCATCGATGAGGACCGTACGGTCGTCCACGACCTCGACGAGCCCTCGTCGCCGGTGAACGCCGTGCACCAGAGGTTGCCGCCGGACGCCGCGCCGGAGACCGCGACCAGGCGCCGCCGGCTCAGAAACGGAGCGAAGCCACCGGTCCCGCCGTCGAACGGACCCCGGCCAGGGCCACCCTCGCCGGCCAGGCACTGGACGGCATGCTCGCAGTGCGCCCCGGGGCAGCACCGCGCGGGCCGCCGCCGACCGCCCTGACGGCAGGTCGAGGCGCCACTCAAGCTCGTCCCCGGCGGGCGTCGGCCGGTGGCTCATCCCGGCCGGCAAGGGCGCCACGGACGCCGGACCGGTGTCGACGCGGACGATCGCCTGCAGCACCGAGCGGGCGTCGAGCAGCGCGCGCCACACTTCGGCGGCGGCCGGTTGGGTATGCGCCGAGAGTCACCGCACGCCGGCGCCGGAGCGTCGCAGGTGCTGCTCGGACCACGCCGGAGCCGGGCATCGCCCGGGAATGCGTCACGGTCGTCCCCGTACACAAGCATGGTGTCATTGCCGCGCCTGCGTGGGAGCTCCGCCGCGCCCGTGACCACCAGCAGCGGAAGCGAGATGGCCGCCCGCCATGCCCGCGCATCACAGGCGGATCCTCCGCGGACGGGTGCGAACCGCGACAAGGTCCGCGGCCCGGTGAGTCAGCGGCGCAGAGCGTCGGCGGGCTCGATCTGGGCTGCTCGCCAGGCTGGGTAGAGGCCGGCGAGCAGACCGGTGACGGCACCGATGAGGGGGGCGGGCAGGACGGTGGCGGGCTGCAGGATCGGTGTCCAGTCGCGCAGGGCCGCGACGGCTACCACGGCGGCCACGCCCAGGCTGGTGCCGATCAGGCCGCCCAGCAGCCCGAGCGTGCCGGATTCGGCGAGGAAATGGACGGCCACGTGTCGGCGGCGGGCGCCGAGCGAGCGGCGCAGGCCGATCTCGCCGATTCGCTCCAGCACCGCCACCAGCGTCGTGTTGGCGATCCCGACCGCCCCGATGATCAAGCAGACGGACGCGAGGGCGAGGAACAGCGTGCCGAGGTCGGTGTGTACGCCCTCGCGCAGCTGCTGCGGGTCGGGCGGCGTGATCACCCGGAACCGGTGCGGGTCCTCGGGCCTGAGCGCGAGCGGCGCCTCACCGCCGACCTGCCGCGCCGCGCCGATGGTGGTGTCGATCAGCGCCCGGGCGGAGGAGCTTTCGCCGGTCGGCGGCGTGCCCCAGATCGCTTCGGCGGTGCCGGCCGGCACCACGGCGCTGAGCAGGGTGCCGGCCTCACGATCGGTGTCGTCGACGATGCCGATGACGGCGAACGGAGTGCCGCCGATGAAGACCGCCGGTTGATTGTCGATCCAGGTGATGCCGAGCCGCCCGGCCGCGCCGGAGCCCAGCACCACGACCCGCTGCTGCCGGGCGTCGTGCCACGTGTCGAAGAACCGGCCCGCGGCGAGCCGCGCGTGGATCGCGCGCAGGTATCCGGGCGTGGCGGCCAGAACCTTCAGGCTTTCGCCCTGCTCCGGACCGGTCGGCCGGCGGGCGGCAAGCGTGCCCGGGTTCGGCACCTCCCAGAAGACGCCGGCGCTGCGCACCCCGTTCAAGGCGGCCAGCCGGCGTTCCGCGTCGTCCGGGAACGCCGGGCCCGCATCAGGACGGTCGGTGGCGTCCCGCACGATCACCTCGGTGGCGACCAGCGCGGTGAAGCGGTTGCTGATCTGCCCCTCGACGGTGCTGGTCAGGCCGAGGACGGTGACGAACGCCGCGACGCCGAGCAGCGTGCCCACCACGGTCAGCGCGGCGCGTCCGGGCCGCGCGAGCATCCCGGCAACCGCTTCGTCGACCGCGTCCCAGAAGCTCAGCCGGGTCGCCGGCACCACCCGCGGCGACCGTCTCAACTCAGGACACCGTCCTTCATCAGCACCGACCGGTGGGCACGGCCGGCGACCTGCTGGTCATGCGTCACCATGAGGATCGTCAGGCCGCCGGCGTTGAGCTCGTCGATCAGCTCCAGCACCGCCGCCGCGTTGTGGCTGTCCAGATTGCCGGTCGGCTCGTCGCAGAGCAGCATCGAGGGACGGTTGACCAAGGCACGAGCGATCGCGACACGTTGCGCTTCGCCGCCGGAGAGGTGCCCCGCGCGGGCGTGTGCCCGGTGGGTGAGCCCGACCCGGTCCAGGGCCTCGAGCGCCAGGCCGGCGCGGGCACGCCGGCTCACCCCGGTGTAGATCATGGCCATCGTGACGTTCTCCAGCACAGACCGGTGCCGGAGCAGGTGGAACGACTGGAACACGAAGCCGATGCGCCGCCCCCGCAGCGCGGTCCGGTCGCGTTCGGAGAGGGTGTCGGTGTCGATGCCGTCGAGGCGGTACACGCCGCCGTCCGGGCGGTCGAGCAACCCGACCACGTTGAGGAAGGTGGACTTGCCGGAACCGGACGGGCCCGTCACGGCCACGTATTCACCGGCGCCGACCACCAAGTCGGCTTCCGACAACGCCCGTACGGCGGGTGGCCCCGAATAGCACCGGGTCACTCCGGCGAACTGCACGACGGGAGCCGTCATCGCGTACCGCCGCCGTCTTGTCCGCCCGCCCGTTCCCCCACGACCACCCGATCACCCTCGGCCAGTCCATCGCCGCTGACCTCCACGAAGCCGCCGGAGGTCGCTCCGGTCCGGACGGTGACCGGCTTGCGCCGGCCGTCGTCCGGCGCGAGCAGCACCCGGGTCGATCCGTCCGCGGCGGAGAAGACCGCCGATACCGGTACGACCAGGACGGCTTTCCCCGTGGTCGCGGCCGTGACGGTGAGGCGGACGTCCTCGCCGGTGAAGTCCGAGGGCAATGCCTTCGTGGCGCTCACCGTGATCGGGTGGCCGGCCTTCGATCCGTCGCCCTGCCGCAACGCGCCGATCGACGCCACCCTGCCGCCGGCCTTCCGGCCGGTGGTCTCGTCGAGGATCTGCACCGGCATGCCGACCTTCACCAGATCCCGCTCGGCGGCCGCGAGAACGCCTCGGACCACGATGTCGCCGACCGAAAGGGTCAGGACGGTGTCGTGGACCTCGGCGCCCAGGCCCGCCTTGATCGTGGACACCCGGGCCGGCAGGGACTTGACGTAGTAGACCTCGCTCATCGGGAGGTAGACCTCGGGCGGGGCCGGTGTCGCCTCAGCCGCCGGGCCTGCGGACGGACGGGGCGGCCGAGGCTGGTCCAGCGGCGGGTCGTAGTCGCGAGCCACGTACATCCTGCGCACCGCGCGCTCGGTTGAGGCGCCGAAGATCCCGGGCCGGTCGGTGATCGCATAACCCAGCTCGCGCATCGCCGACTGCAGCTGCTCGACGTCCGATCCCTTCATCCCGGCGTGAATGTCCCGGTACGGCGGCACGATCCCGCTGAGCGCGATGACCGGCCGCCCGGAGATCTCCGCCAGAACCGTGCCCGGCTCCACGCGATCGCCCGCCTTGACCGTTCGCCGGGAGAGGACGGACCGGCCGTCGCCGAGCACCGGCTTGACGTCGAGTGCGCGGTCCGGCTCGACGGTGCCCCGGAGCACCACCATCTGCTGCAGCACCCGCCGCTCCACCGTCGCCGTGATCAGGCTCGGTGAGGGGGGTGCAGCCTGTGCCGCCACCTGCTGCGGCGACTTGATCAGCGTGGCGGCACCCAGACCGGCGACCGCCATGGCCACCGCTCCGGTGACCAAGCCGATCAGGAACCTGCGCCGGCCGCGCAGCGGGTCCGCGCTACCGTCCACCGAGCACCGCCGCCGCCTTCTTCAACGCGTCCTGGGTGTGCTGGTGGACCGCCTCCAGCCGTTCGGCATTGGTTTCCACGACCTGCTGCTGGTACGCGGCCAGAATCGCGGTCATCTGGTCGAGGTAATGAACCTTCTTCTTGCAGCGTACGTCCGCGACCGCCGTGTTGATCTCCGCCTTCGACGCGGGGGCCTTGTCGTCGGACCACCAGCGCAGGTCGTTGTTCGCGTCGTCGGGCTTGTCGTACCGGTAGCCGGACTCCTTCATGCAGGCGCTCCAGGCCTCGCTCACCTTGAGGGCGCGCTTGTCGGCGAAGGTGCGCTGCGCCGCGTCGTTCGTCAGATCCTGGAGCCACTGATCCTCGTCGATGCTCCAGCCGATCCTGCGATAGCCCTCGCCGGTACAGCCACCCTGGGGAACACCCTTCGGGGCCTTCTGACCCGGCCGGGCGCCCATCAGGATGATGTTCTGGTCGTCGCTGAGCTCCGGGTTGTGCCGCTGGTCCTGCTCCGCGTAGTCGCCGGCGTGCGCCGGATCGATGTGATACCCGGCCCGCTTCGCCACGGCCTCGTCGACCAGGCCCAGCCGGTTCGTCCGGTCGCGCAGTCCGTTCATCGAGAGGCGGGTGCCGGGATTCCAGGTGATCCCGAACCCCTTCATACAGTCGGCGGTCATCAGTCTCGAGGCGTAGTCGAGGTCGACGTAGTCGTCCACTGTGGTGACGTAGCGATCCAACGGCAGGCCCACGTCGTTCAGGTTCGACACCGACGGCGTGGCGGTCACCGAGGGCGGCGGCAGCGACGCGGCGGGCGCCGGCGATCCGCCCTGGGCGTTCCCGCCGCTCGAGCAACCCTGGTTCAGCAGGACCCCGGTCAGCAGCGCGACCGCGAGAAGAACACGTTTCATCGGTCATTGTCCATTTCGGTCGGCCGGTGGGAACGGCGCGTACGCCGTACCCACCGGCTCTGTTCACGGATGAGCCGTGTCGATCAGCACGACCAGGACATCGACGAGATGATGTTCCGGTACGACGTGCCGATCAGGCTCCTCGATCCGCCGCGTGCGATCCTGATGACCACGGTGCTGTTGGACGGCGAGCCGTAGTTGTTGCCGAAGACAGCGGTGCAGGAGGTGCCCAGGTTCAGGAGCCCACCGCTGTTGTTGTCGACCTTGTCGCCGGTCCGCGGGTAGTAGTTGTTGCTGAGGTTGGTGTCCGTGCCCTCGTAGTCCCAGCCGGCGTGCTCGTAGACGTCGCCCTCCCAGATGCAGGCCTCCGAGGACTCACACGTGCCGTTGAAGTTGGTGTTCGCCATCGCCGGCGTCGTGATGCCGAACAGGATGGCGCTGGACACTAAGCCGGTCGCGGCGGCCGCGGCCGTCCAGCGAACGGTCGAGCTGACCTTTGACAACTCTGTCTCCCTCCGTGCGGAGCGTCGGGCTCCGCTCCTGGTTGAGCCTCGGACCGTCCCGTAGGCTGCAAGGCCAGCTGGACATAAGTAACGTCATGCGACCCGATGATCGCGATGGGTGATCAGATCAAGGAGCCGCTCCGTCGACGAAGCGCCGTTGAGCAGTTCGCGTTGAAGCCGGTCGAGGCCGGTCGCATGCAGGCCGGTCTCCTCCACCAGATGGTGGCGAGCCCGCCAGAAGGTGACGGCGGTGGCCTCCACCAGCCGGTCGCTGAGCGTCTCGGCGACCATGAGCTGCAGCCAGAACCGCTCGCGGGTCGGATGAAGCTCGGCCAGCTTCCGGGCCATGGGCAGGGCTAACTCGGTGTGACCGGACCGCAGGCTGCTCAGCACGACGGTCTCCTCCGCTTGGCAGCGCAGCTCCTCCAGGTACGCCGCCTCGGCGCCCAGCGGCTGCACGTCCGCGACGTCCGGCATGGCCTCGGTGCCGCGCCAGAGATCGAGCGCCGCCATGGCGGCCCGGGTCGAGGCCGTCGCGTTCCGTGGCAACAGCTCCCGCGCCTCGATCAACAGCCGGCGGAACCGATCGGCGTCGACGAGACATCCGGCCGGGTTCAGCCGATACCCCGCCGGGCTGGTGGTCAGGATCCGCTCGGTCCCGTGCTGCAGGGCGCGCCGCAAGACTCCGATGTGCGAGCGCACCATCTGCGGAGCGTGCGACGGGGTGTTGTCGTCGCCCCAGATCCAGCGCACCAGCTGACCGGTCGACACCGGCCGCCCCGGCGCCGCGATCAGGAGCGCCAGCACCTTGCGGCATTGAAGCTGAAGCTCGACCCGGACACCGCCGGGCCGCACGACCTCGATCGGTCCGAGTATCCCGACTTCGACCCGTTCTCGATTCCCACTCATGTACGACTCCCGGCCGTCACACGCCCCGTGGCCGAGACCATACACAGTGGAAAGCCCGCGTGCTGACCCGTCAGTAACCAGTTCGGGCATGGAGGCCGATCATTGTCTTGCCGGTCGCGCCGGCCTGCGACGCATGAGCGTCGACCTCTTCGCCGAGCAGGAAAAAACGTTGCCCACATGACGCGCCGCGGCCAGGAAACGCGACGTCGGTCTGGCCCCGCATCAGCGCCTCTTGCCACTGGGAGCGCTCCCATGTGACGATGACGGTCGATCCCTCTCCGGCGCCGCCCCCGAGGAGCCGTCATGCGCACCCGTGTCCTGCTCGCCGCCCTGCTCGTCGGACTCGTCGGACTCGTCGCGCCGGCTGCGGCCGGCGCCGCGCCCGCCTACAGCTACGGCGAGGCGCTGCAGAAGTCGCTGTTCTTCTACGAGGCCCAGATCTCCGGCAAGAAGCCGTCCTGGAACCGCGTGTCGTGGCGCGGCGACTCGGCGATGCGCGACGGTTCGGACGTGGGGCTGGACCTGACCGGCGGGTGGTACGACGCGGGTGACCACGTCAAGTTCGGGCTGCCGATGGCGTTCACGACCACGATGCTGGCCTGGGGTGCCGTGGACAACCGGGAGGCGTACGCAAGCTCTGGGCAGTTGACCTTCCTGCTGAACAACCTGCGGGTGCCCAACGACTACTTCATCAAGGCGCACCCCTCCCCCACCGTCCTGTACGGGCAGGTGGGCAAGGGCGACGACGACCACAAGTGGTGGGGACCGGCCGAGGTCATGCCGATGGCCCGGCCCGCGTACAAGATCGACGCCGGCTGCGGCGGCAGTGAGCTGGCCGGCGAGACGGCGGCCGCGATGGCGGCCAGCTCGATGGTCTTCCGGCCGACCGACCCCACGTACGCGAACACCCTGCTCACCCACGCCAAGCAGCTGTACACGTTCGCCGACACCGTGCGGAAGAGCTACCACGAGTGCATCACCGACGCGACGAACTTCTACAAGTCGTGGAGCGGGTACGCCGACGAGCTGGTCTGGGGCGCGATCTGGCTGTACCGCGCGACCGGCGACGCCGCGTACCTGAGCAAGGCCGAGGCCGGCTACGACGCGCAGGGCAACGAGAACCAGACCAGCACGAAGATGTACAAGTGGACGATCAGCTGGGACAACAAGCAGTTCGGCAACTACGTGCTGCTCGCCCGGCTCACCGGCAAGCAGAAGTACCTCGACGACGCGAACCGCTGGCTCGACTGGTTCACCGTCGGGGTCAACGGCGAGAAGGTGCGCACGTCGCCCGGCGGCATGGCCGTGGTGGACAGCTGGGGCGCGCTGCGCTACGCGGCGAACACGGCCTTCGTCGCGCTGATCCACAGTGACCACCTGACCGACACCGTCCGTCAACAGCGCTACCACGACTTCGCCGTGCGGCAGATCAACTACGCGCTCGGCGACAACCCGCGCAAGTCCAGCTACGTGATCGGGTTCGGCGCGAACGCCCCGCGGAACCCCCACCACCGTACGGCGCACGGCAGCTGGTGGGACAGCCAGCAGGTGCCCGAACAGACCCGTCACGTCCTGTACGGGGCGCTGGTCGGTGGACCGTCCGCGCCGGACGACGCGTACACCGACAGCCGCGGCGACTACGTGATGAACGAGGTGGCGACCGACTACAACGCGGGCTTCACGTCGGCCGTGGCGCGGCTCTACGGCGAGTACGGCGGAGCGCCGGCGGCCGGGTTCCCGCAGGCCGAGAAGCCGGACATGGCCGAGCTGTCGGTCGAGACGACGGTCATGCAGAACGAGACCCGGGCGACCGGCGTGAAGGTGGTCGTCTACAACAAGTCGGCGTTCCCGGCCCGCGCCCTGACCGCCGGCAGGTTCCGCTACTACTTCACCCGCGACAGCGACGCCGCCCTGACCGTGAGCTCGCCGTACACGCAGGGCTGCCCCGGCCCCACCGCGGCGCGCCAGTACTCCGGCGCGATCTGGTACGTCGAGGTGGACTGCACCGGGTACACGATCGCCCCGGCGGGCCAGTCCGCGCACCGGATGGAGGTGCAGCTGAAGGTGGGCGTGGCCGAGGGCGGCACGTGGAACCCGGCCAATGACCCGTCGTACCAGGCGGCGGCCGGCCCGAACGCCGGCGTCACCCTGTACGACGGGGACAGGCTGGTGTGGGGCGCCGAGCCCGGCACGGTCGGCCCGTCCCCCTCCTCCCCGTCGACGTCGCCGTCCCCGTCGACCTCGCCGTCCCCCTCGACCTCGCCATCGTCCTCGCCGTCACCGGCCGCCGGCTGCCGCGTCGCCTACAGCACCACCGACTGGAGCATCGGTTTCACCGCGACGGTGACGATCACCAACGGCCCGGTCGCGTTGAGCGGCTGGTCACTGACTTTCCCGTACGAGGCCGGCCAGCGCGTCGGCCAGGCATGGTCGGCGGCGGTGACCCAGTCCGGCTCGCAGGTCACGGCGACCAACCTGTCCTACAACGGGGCCCTGGCCCCGGGCGCGACGGTGAGCTTCGGCTTCAACGGCACGCACACCGGCACCAACCCGCGCCCGGCATCGTTCACGCTCAACGGCACGCCCTGCGGCTGACGCACCGGAGCGACCGGCCGGTCCCGCAGGGTTCGCCTCAACACCCGGTGAGGATGGGAGGCTGAGGCATGCGGAGAATGGCGGTCGCCGGCCTGCTCGTCGTCACGCTCCTGCTCGGTGGCTGCGGCCAGGGTGCCGGCGCCGACCCGGACGGTTCGACCCCGCTCAGCGCGGCGGCGAACCGGGTCGACCGGGAGATGCGCTCGTCCTGGGCGGCGTCGTTCGCCGGCACCGAGCTGGACACCCGCAACGACCGGCTGATCGTCTATCGCAAGCCGGACGCCGGGCTCGAGGCGGCGGTACGCACGAAGCTCGACGGCGTCGACGTGGAGTTCCGCGACGCCCCGTACTCCTTGAGCGAGCTGCAGCCGGTCGCCGACCGGGTGAACGCGGACCGCGCCTACTGGGCCGATCGCAAGATCGTGGTCAGGTGGGCCGTCCCGCGCGCCGACGGCACCGCCGTCAACGTGGTGGTGCGGACCGACGACGTGGCCGCGGCCGGGACCGCCTTCGCGCAGCGCTACGACAACAAGGTGATCGTCTCGACCCCCACGACGACCGGGATCGTCCCGGCCTGAGGTCGCCGGCCGGGCACTTCCGCTTCCGGCAGCAACCAAGGGGCGGCTGCGGGCCACTCCAGCACATCCGGCGGCAGGTACTTCCGGGCGAGCACGCGAGCCTCATCCCGGGGCCTACCCGGCCCAGGAGCAGCGCGACCGCAAACAATTATCGAAGCGTCTCAGTGTTATCTGGATCGCATACCGACGATCGTCACAAGATTGAACCTCAGCTCAAGTTCACTCCCCACTGTAGAGTTCGGCTGCGACGATTAACGGATTGAAATCGACCGCTTATTGGTCACTGCAACGGTTGCGGGAAGCTGGTTCACCGGCTTGGCCGTAACCGCTCGCCTGGTCGCCTGACTTCTGAGCGGCGAGGCCAACTGGATTACCGGCAGACCATCGCTTCGGTGACATGGCTCTACTTGAGCCAGGGCTAGCTTTCTCGTAATTCATCCACATTGAAGGGACGAACCTAGACGTGTCCAACCACTTCACCGGCCTCAGCCTTGGCGCTCCCCTGGGAGACCAGCGGCTCGACCTCTGCGACCTTTACGCTTTCAACTCGCCTGCGGCCCCTGAGCGGACCGTGATCATCCTCAATGCCAACCCGAATGCCGACGCGATGCACCCGGACGCCATCTATCGCGTAGGGATCGACAACAACGCCGATCTCCTGAACGACATCGCTTTCAGTTATGTCTTCTCTGTGCCCGAGGACGGCAGGCAGACCGTCGACGTGTACATGGCCACCGGCGAACAGGCCCGCTCCCCCGAAGCCGTCGGGAATCTGATCTTCTCGAAGGTCCCGGTCTCCTTCGTCGGCGACGATCCCCACATCGCGACGTCCGGGGACATCACGTTCTTCGCGGGCGCCCGCAGTGACGCCTTCTTCTTCGACTTCGACGGCATCAAGAACCTCTTCGACACCTCGGGTAAACGTAACTTCACGGAGCCTCACCTGGGTGACCAATCGCCGTGGACAGGTGTCGACTCCAACAGCGAAGCCAACGTTTTCTCGATGGCCATCGAGCTGCCGACAGCGCAGCTCGGCGCCAGCCCGGAGATCCGGATCTGGGGCCGGTGCAGCGTGCGTCGCGACGGCGAGCTGATCCATGTCGACCGCGCCGGTCATCCGTCGGTGAGCAGCTTCTTCAACACGGACGACACCAAAGAGGAATACAACGCCAGCGAGCCTGCCAACGACAGGGCGCGATGGACCGACATGTTCGTCCACATCATGGGACACACCGGCGGCTATACGGATGAGGAGGCGATCGAAGCCATCGAGAAGGAGGGGACCCTCCCGGACATGCTGACGTTCGATCCGTCACGGCCTGCCACGTACCCGAATGGCCGCGTCTTCACCGACGACGTCATCAACTACCGCCTGGCGTTCCTCACCAAGGGCGAGTGTCCTCCGACCGGCTTGAGCCCGCACACCGACACCCTGACCACGTTTCCGTACCTCGGCTCGCCCCATCCCGTGAGCTGAAGGGTCGCCAGACGTCGATTGCGTCGACATCACCTCGTTGGCTCACGAGGCCTCCGGCAGGAACCGCATACCGGAGGCCTCGTGCCGGCCGGTTCATGCAGACAGCGCCGAGCAGCCTGAGCCGGGAGACCGGCCGAGTGCCTGATTGAGCCGGCTGCTGACGGACCACCTGACCCGCACCGCGCCGAGGCCGTGCGCTTGCCACGGTCACCGGTATGTCTTCGGCGGCTAGGGCACCGCACTACCGGCGCGAGGGCTTCGCCACCTGGTTGCTCCAGCCGGCCGCGACAGGCCGGTACCCCGGCAAGGCCCCAAGCTGGTCCGGCTCGGTGCCGCTGCTGGCTGATCCTTGGCCGGGTGTCCTGCCTACCGATCGCCGAGGCCCTGACTCCACGCCGTCTGCGGCGCTCGCACAAGACGCTGATGGTGGG
>NZ_CAKUCL010000038.1 GCF_934643405.1 uncultured Actinoplanes sp. | reverse complement strand
CGCTGCGGGTTGCTGACCAGGAACATGCTGGCCGCGTCGACGTGCTGGTATTCCGTGGTGACCTCGGGGAACTCGGCGGCGACGGCCGCGAAGGTGCGCGACCAGAGGCTGCCGGCCTTGGTGAGCACATTCGTCTTGTGCACGAGCGTGAGGTGGCGGCGGTCGCGGCGCTGGGCGCGGGCGAACGCGTCGCGGATGACCCGCTCGACGCCGTGCCGGGTGTTCAGGCTCTCCTCGGTGGCGATCTCGGCGGGGGTGTCCTTGTGCAGGACGCCGCCGGCGCCGACGTAGAGGCCCTCGGTGCCCTCGCGGACCACGACCATGTCGATCTCGCCGGGCTTGACGCCGGCCAGCGGGCTGGTGGTGCCCGGCCAGAGCCGCGACGGGCGCAGGTTCACATACTGGTCGAAGTCGAACCGGAGCTTGAGCAGCAGGCCGCGCTCGAGCACGCCGGGCGGCACGCTCGGGTCGCCGATGGCGCCGAGCAGGATGGCGTCGTGGCCGGCCAGCTCGTCCTCGACCGACTGCGGCAGCACCTCGCCGGTGCGGTTGTAGAGGCGTGCGCCGAGGTCGTAGTCGTGGAACTCGGTGCCGGGAAGAACGGCCTCGATCACCTTGCGAGCCTGCGCGGTCACCTCGGTCCCGATGCCGTCGCCGGCCACCACCGCGATCCGCGCCTTGCTCACGTCCAGCTCCCTACGTCACGACCTGTAGCGCCCCACGGTAGCCCGCAATCCCGATCTCCGGTACGGCGGTCCCACCTGATGAACGCGAACCATGAACGCGAACAGCCCCCGCACCGCGGCAAACGGTTGCGGGGGCTGAGGGCGACGAGTACGCGTGGCTCGGTCCCGCCGATAATGAACAACCGCGCGGCACGCGGTGCGGGCACGTCACCCGAAGACGTGCCCACGAGCGAGTCGTGCGGCAGGGACAACGCTAGCGATGCGGACTAATGACGCGCAAGACGCATCCCCCGCGTGTCGCCGGGGTTGTTCCGGCGTGTCGCCCTGGGTGATGGCACCATGCGCCGGTGAGTTTCGACCTCGTGGTGTGGGCGATGGACGCCACGGACCAGCCGGACGCCGTGCGGGCCGCCAACGCGCGGTGCGCGCGCGGTGAGCACCCGCAGCGCCCGGCCGATCCGCGTGTCGTCGCCTTTTATGACGCCCTGACCAGTGATTATCCCGACCGTGGACCGCGCGCGTCGGCGCCCGGCTCGCCGTGGGCGCACGCCCCGCTGCACGCCGCCGCCGACCACATCCAGATGCGGCTCGACGAGAGCTGCCCGGACGTGGTGCTGGAGACGATCGAGCGGCTGGCCGCCGAGCTCAATCTCGACTTGCTGGACCTGCAGGACGGGACGGTGTATCCACCGCCGCTCCGGGCGCGCTGAGCCGCCGGCGCTCCTCGGCGTAGCCGTCCAGGCCGATCTGGACCACCCGCCGCAGCGCCGGCCGGTTCACCGCCACGAGCAGGCTGCCGTCGGCCGCCGCCCGCCGGACCAGTCCCAGCTCGGCCATCTGCCCGGCACAGCGCTCGGCTCGCGCCGAGCGGCGCCCCTCCGGCCGCGTCCGTAGCCGGAGCACCCGGTCCCGGAAGTCATCGAGGTCCACCTCGGCGTGCTCGAGAAGGTCGTACGCCAGCCGGCGGCCCGTCGACCTGAGCGCCTCCGGGGTGAACCCGTGGGCGCTCAGGTGCCAGGCAAGCCCGCCTGGGCAGCGATAGACGGCGACGACGCCGCCGTGGACGGCACGGTCGGCATCCGCGGCGGCGAGGGCGGACCGCTCGTCGCGGTACCGGCGCTTGCCACAGCCGCAGTTGTAACGCCTGCCCCGCATACCGCCTTCCTAGCCGACCGGCCGCCACAACGCCACCGGCGGCAGTGCAAGCGCGCTGTTCCAGCAAGTGCTGTTCTAGAAGAGGCCGCGCAGGTCCACGATGCTGCCGCGGGCCGAGCCGATCACGTCGGCGACCGCGGACAGCAGCTCGACGTCGACCGAGGAGTCCACGGTGAGGGCCATCAGCGCCTCACCACCGGCCTCCCGGCGGGCGACCTCCATGGCGGCGATGTTGACCCCGGCCTCGCCCAGGATGGTGCCGATCGCGCCGATCACGCCGGGCCGGTCGCTGTAGCGGAAGAACAGCAGGACACCGTCGGCGGTCAGATCGAGATCGAAGCCGTCGACGCCGGTGAGCTTGCTGATCTCCCGGGTGCTCGTCACGGTCAGCGTTCCGGCCACGCTGACCGTACGGCCGTCGGGCAGCGCACCCCGTACGCAAACCAGGTTTTTGTGCTCCGCCGGCTCGTCGCTGACCACCAGCTCGACCTCGACGCCCCGGTCCGCGGCGAGCTGGGGTGCGTTGACGTAGGTGACCCGCTCGTCGACCACCGAGGCGAAGAGGCCCTTGGTGGTGGCCAGCCGCAGCACCGCCACGTCGTGCGTGACGATCTCGCCGCGCACCTCGACGGTCACGCCCGCGGCGATGCCTCCGGCCACCGCGGTGAAGACCCGGCCCAGCTTCTCGGACAGCGACAGCAACGGCCGTACGTCCTCGTCCACCACGCCGCCGGCCTGAATGTTGACCGCGTCCGGCACGAACTCGCCCTGCAGGGCGAGTTTGACGCTGCGGGCCACCGCGAGGCCCGCCTTGTCCTGCGCCTCGACCGTGGACGCGCCCAGGTGCGGGGTCACCACCACGTTGTCGAAGTCGAACAGCGGCGACTCGGTGGTCGGCTCGGTGACGAAGACGTCCAGCCCGGCGCCGGCGACCCGGCCCTCCTTGAGCGCGGTGGCCAGCGCGTGCTCGTCGATCAGCCCGCCGCGGGCCGCGTTCACGATGCGCACGCCGGGCTTGACGGTGGCCAGCTCCTTCTCGCCGATCAACCCCAAGGTCTCCGGCGTACGGGGCAGGTGCACCGAGATGAAGTCGCTTTCCCGCAGCAGCTCGTCCAGCCCGACCAGGCGCACCCCGAGCTGTGCCGCGCGGGCCGGCTGGACGTACGGGTCGTACGCGATCAGCCGGGTGCCGAACGCGGCCATCCGCTGGGCGAACAGCACGCCGATGCGGCCCAGCCCGACCACGCCGACCGTCTTGCCCTGGATCTCGACGCCGGTGTACCTGGACCGCTTCCACTCGCCGCGCTTGAGGGCGGCGCTGGCGCTGGCCGTGTGCCGCGCGACCGACAGCAGCAGTGCGATCGCCTGCTCGGCGGCCGACACGATGTTGCTGGTCGGCGCGTTGACCACCATGACGCCGCGGGCGGTGGCGGCGGCCACGTCGACGTTGTCCAGCCCGACGCCGGCCCGGGCGATCACCTTGAGCCGGGTGGCGGCCGCGATCACCTCGGCGTCGACCCGGGTGGCGCTGCGGACGATCAGCGCGTCGGCATCGGCCAGCTCGGCGAGCAGAACCGCGCGGTCGGTGCCGTCGATGTTCCGTACGTCGAAGTCGTCGGCAAGGACGTCGATGGCCGACGGAGCCAGTTCCTCGGCGATCAGGACGACAGGAGTCATGCGTCTCCATCCGGGCGCGTGTGGTACCGCTCTCTCTCCGTGATGGTATGCGGACGTTTACTCCGGCCGTGATGTGACCGGGATCACGCCGACCGTCGAGGTGGCACGGGGACGCGGAAAGCCGCTGGAAGCTCCGCGGAGGAGGGCGAGATGTCCGTTCACGCGAAAGCACCCGGCCCCCAGGAGGACCGGGTGCTTTACCGGGCGTATCAGGCGGTTTCGGTGATCGGCCGGTCGACCCAGCTCATCATGTCCCGCAGCTTCTTGCCGGTGACCTCGATCGGGTGCTGAGCGCCCTGCTCGCGGTACTTGGTGAGCAGCGGGCGGCCGTTGTCGTCGTCCTCGATCAGCTCACGGGTGAACTCGCCCGACTGGATCTCGGAGAGGATCTTCTTCATCTCCTCCTTGACCCGCGCGTCGATCACCCGCGGGCCGCGCGTGTAGTCGCCGAACTCGGCGGTGTCCGACACGCTGTACCGCATCCGGGAGAGGCCGCCCTCGTACATGAGGTCGACGATCAGCTTGAGCTCGTGCAGGCACTCGAAGTACGCGATCTCCGGGGCGTAGCCGGCCTCGGTGAGCACCTCGAAGCCGGTCTGCACCAGCGCGGCCGTGCCACCGCAGAGGACGGCCTGCTCGCCGAAGAGGTCGGTCTCGGTCTCCTCCTTGAACGTCGTCTTGATGACGCCGGCGCGGGTGCCGCCGATCGCCTTCGCGTACGACAGGGCGAGCGCGAGACCCTCGCCGGTCGGGTCCTGCTCGACGGCGACCAGACAGGGCACGCCCTTGCCGTCCACGTACTGACGGCGAACGAGGTGGCCCGGGCCCTTGGGCGCGACCATCGCCACGGTCACGTCGGCGGGCGGCTGGATGAGCTCGAACCGGATGTTCAGGCCGTGGCCGAAGAAGAGAGCCTTGCCGGCGCTCAGGTTCGGGGCGATCGACTCGGCGTAGATCTTGCGCTGCGCGGTGTCCGGCGCCAGCACCATGATCACGTCGGCCCAGGCGGACGCCTCGGCCGGGGTCTTGACCTCCAGGCCCTGCTCCTCGGCCTTGGCGCGGCTCTTGGAGCCCTCCTTGAGGCCGACCACCACCTCGACGCCCGAGTCACGCAGCGACAACGAGTGCGCGTGGCCCTGGCTGCCGTAGCCGATCACGGCGACCTTCTTGCCCTGAATGATCGACAGGTCGGCGTCGTCGTCGTAGAACACTTCCGCGGTCATGTGTTTCCTTTGTCTAGGCGGCGCGCAGCGCCGGTCCTGTCGTGATGGAACGCGAACCTCGGCCGATGGCCACGAGGCCCGACTGGACCATCTCCTTGATGCCGTACGGCTCGAGGTCGCGCAGCAACGCGTCGAGCTTGTCCGGGTTGCCGGTCGCCTCGATCGTCAGGGTGTCCGGAGCGACGTCGATCACCTTCGCCCGGAACAGCTCGACCGTCTCGAGCACCTGGCTGCGCTGCGCGCGATCGGCCCGCACCTTGACCAGCAGGAGCTCGCGCTGGACCGACTGCTGCGGGTCCAACTCGACGATCTTCAGAACGTTCACCAGCTTGTTGAGCTGCTTGGTCACCTGCTCCAGGGGTGAGGAGTCAGCGTTGACCACGATCGTGATGCGGGAGACGTCCGGGTTCTCCGTCTCGCCCACCGCCAGGGAGTCGATGTTGAAGCTGCGCCGGGAGAAGAGGCCGCTGACCCGGGCCAGCACACCGGGCTTGTTCTCGACCAGCACGGACAGAGTGTGCTTGTTCATGATCAGAGCTCGTCCTCGTCGAAGTTCGGGCGCACGTCCCGGGCGAACATGATCTCGTCGTTGCTGGTGCCGGCCGCGACCATCGGCCACACCATGGCGTCCTTGCCGACCGTGAAGTCGATGACCACCGGCGCGTCGTTGATCTCCATGGCCTGCTTGATGATCTTGTCGACGTCGTCCTTGGACTCGCACCGCAGGCCGATGCAGCCCAGCGCCTCGGCCAGCTTCACGAAGTCCGGGATCCGGTGCTTGTGCGTCCCCAGCTCGGTATTGGAGTACCGGCCCTCGTAGAACAGGGTCTGCCACTGCCGGACCATGCCCAGGTTGCCGTTGTTGATCACGGCCACCTTGATCGGGATGCCCTCCAGCGCGCAGGTCGCCAGCTCCTGATTGGTCATCTGGAAGCAGCCGTCGCCGTCCACGGCCCAGACCACGGTGTCGGCCATGCCCACCTTGGCGCCCATCGCGGCCGGGACGGCGTATCCCATGGTTCCGGCGCCGCCCGAGTTCAGCCAGGTGCCCGGCTTCTCGTACTTGATGAACTGGGAGGCCCACATCTGGTGCTGCCCCACGCCGGCCACGTAGATCGCCTCGGGGCCGGCGATCGCGCCGAGCCGCTCGATGACGTACTGCGGGGCGAGCGTGCCGTCCTCCGGCTCGTCGTAGCCCAGCGGGTAGCGCTCGCGCAGCTCGTTGAGGGTCGCCCACCAGGCGTCGTAGTTCGTCCGATCCGGACCGATGGCGGCGATCAGCTCGTCGATGACGTGCCGTGCGTCGCCGACGATCGGGACGTCCGCGTGGCGGTTCTTGCCGATCTCCGCCGGGTCGATGTCCGCGTGCACGACCTTGGCATCCGGCGCGAACGAGTCGAGCTTGCCGGTGACCCGGTCGTCGAACCGGGCGCCCAGGGTGATCAGCAGGTCGGACTTCTGCAGCGCGTAGACCGCCGGGACGGTGCCGTGCATGCCGGGCATGCCCAGGTGCTGCGGGTGCGAGTCGGGGAACGCGCCGAGCGCCATCAGCGTGGTGACCACCGGGATGCCGGTGAGCTCGGCCAGCTTGCGCAGGCCGTCGGTGGCACCGGCCTTGAGCACGCCGCCACCGACGTACAGGACCGGGCGCTTCGCCGCGGCGATCAGCCGGGCCGCCTCCCGGATCTGCTTGCCGTGCGGGTGCAGCGTGGGGCGGTAACCGGGCAGGTCCAGCGTGGGCGGCCAGGTGAACGTGGTGCGCGCCTGGAGCACGTCCTTCGGCACGTCGACCAGGACCGGACCGGGCCGGCCGGTGGCCGCCAGGTGGAACGCCTCGGCCACGATCCGCGGGATCTCGTCGGCGGTCTGCACCAGGAAGTTGTGCTTGGTGATCGGCAGCGTGATGCCTTGGATGTCCGCCTCCTGGAAGGCGTCGGTGCCGATCGAGGGCCGCGCCACCTGACCGGTGATCGCGACGATCGGCACCGAGTCCATGTACGCGTCGGCGATCGGCGTCACCAGGTTCGTCGCGCCCGGGCCGCTGGTCGCGATGCAGACGCCGACCTTGCCGGTGGCCTGCGCGTAGCCGGTCGCGGCGTGCCCGGCGCCCTGCTCGTGGCGGACCAGGATGTGCCGCACCTTCGAGTCGTACAGCGGGTCGTACGCCGGCAGGATCGCCCCGCCGGGGATGCCGAACGCGACCTCGACACCGAGCGCCTCGAGCGACCGCACGAGCGCCCCCGCGCCGGTGGTGTTCACCGGGGAGGCTACGGCCGGGGCCGGATTGGCGGCGGCCGCGACAGTGGCCGGGGTGGCTCGGTGGGCGAGAGTCTCGGGCGTGGGTCTCGTCATGGCTGTTCCGTTTCGAATCGGTCGGTCCGGGGGTGAGCAAGCTGTATGTGAGCAACAAAAAAGGCCCTCGTGCCGATGGGGCACGGGACCTGGCGCACTCTCGCCGGAGACTCAACCGGCAGGAGTGCGCTCACATAAGTACTCGGGACGCGAAGCACATGCGGCTAACCTTGCCCCATCTCACTCGGCGAGTCAACTGATCCCACATTCTGATCACTCGCCAGTGCCCCGAACGCGGGATCGGTCGGCAGCAGCGCTCTGAGCTGCCGCATCCCCGGGCCGAGCACGACCACCTGACTGCGCGCCGCCGCGTCCGACTGCGTCGCCTGGCGCGGCGCCGGGCGCGGCGCCGGAGCCGGCCGGACCGGGCCCGATCGCAGCGTGCGCAGCTGGGCCTCCAGGTGCTCGGCGGGCACGCCCCAGCCGAACAGCGAGCCCTGGCCCAGCCGGCAGCCGGCCTCCTGGACGACCTCGCGCTGCGCCGGGGTGCCGATGCCCTCGGCGAGCACCTCCAGGCCGAGGCGGTGCCCGAGGCGGACCACCACGTCGACCAGGGGCGCGGCCGTGCCCGTACGGGACTCGGGCTCCGCCACCAGGGCATGGTCGATCTTGAGGATGTCGACCGGGAGGGTGCGCAGCTGGCCGAGTGACGAATACCCGGCGCCGAAGTCGTCGAGCGCGATGCGGACCCCGGTGGCGCGCAGCTCGGCCAGGCGGCTGATCAGCTCCTCCATGTCGGTGGCGACGGCGTGCTCGGTGACCTCCAGCACCAGGCGCTGCGGGGGTACGCCGTACTCGGCCAGCACGTCCGCCACCTGACCCGCGTAGTCCGCCGCGTGCAGCTCCTTGGGCGACAGGTTGACCGAGACCCAGACGTCGTGGCCCTTGGCCAGCCACGCGGCGAGCTGCTTGGTGGCCTGCTCGAGCACCCAGGCGCCGATCCGGTTGATCAGCCCGGAGTCCTCGGCGACCGGGATGAACTCGTCCGGCCGGACCGCGCCCAGCGTCGGATGATGCCAGCGCAGCAACGCCTCGGCGCCGACCAGGCGCATCGACGGCAGCGCCACCACCGGCTGGAAGACCAGCCGCAACTGCTCGCGGTCGATCGCCTGGCGCAGCTCGGCCTCCAGCGTGCCGCGGCGGCGCAGCAGCTCGTCGTAGCGCGCCTGGTACCGCTCGACGCGGTTCTTCCCGCGCTGCTTCGCGTACCGCAGGGCCAGATCGGCGTCCCGGATGAGCTCGCCGGTGTCGGCCACGCCGATGCTCGCCGACAGGAACACCGACCCGCCGTCCACCTCGTAGGGCTCGCCGAGCACGGCCAGCAGCCGGTGGGCGGTGAGCATCGCCTCGTCCACGGTGCCGTGCATGAGCACCGCGAACTCGTCACCGCCGAGCCGCGCCGCCACGTCGCCGGCCAGCAGGTTGCGCCGCAGCCGCTCGCCGACCTCGCGCAGCACCGCGTCGCCGGCGTCGTGCCCGCGCATGTCGTTGACCGTCTTGAAGCCGTCCAGGTCGATGCCGACCAGCACGCCGCCCTCGTCGGCCCGCTCGCGCAGGGCCCGTTGGAGGCCGCGGCGGTTGGCCAGCCCGGTCAGCGGATCGGTGTGCGCCAGCTCGCGGAAGTGTGCCTCGCTCTGCCGCAGGCGCAGCGTGTAGCTCCGCACGTCGCGCAGGGCCAGGGACTGCCGGAAGACCAGCGCGAACCCCTCGACCGTCGCGCCGGCGAAGCCGTACGCGTCGAAGCTGCCCCCGGCCCACAGGTGGTAGGCCAGGGCCGCCACCATCCCGGCCATCGGCACCACCGCGTACGCCGTGCCGCGCTCGGCCACGTCGCCGACCACCCGGACCGGCCGGTCGGCGGACCGCATCGCCCGCGCGAGCGTGAACAGCCCGACCGGCAGCAGCACCGCGCCGGCCAGCACGATCGAGTCCCAGCCCTGGCAGATGCCACCGGCCAGCGCGGTGGCCGCGACCGCCACCAGGCTCACCCCCGCCGCCACCGGGACGGTCGCCATCCGGGGCCGGTGCGCGTGCAGGGCGAGCACCGTGGTCAGGCCCAGCGAGATCACCGCGACCCCGGCCGGGACCAGCAGCGACGGGCAGGCCATCGGGGTGGCGTCGCCCAGGATGCGGGTCGGCCGGGCGAGCAGCACCCAGCCGACGAACCAGATCGCGGCCGCGACGACCAGCCCGTCCAGCAGGTGGCGGACGGCCGCGCCGGTGCTCTCCGCGGCGCCCGGCAGCATGGCCGTGCCGATCAGCAGGGTGAGGGTGCCCACCCCGGTGCCGATCGCGACGGCCGAGCCGAGGCTCATCCGCGGCACCGGCATGTCGGTCAGCAGCACGCCGATCACCCCGGCCAGGGCGGCGACCGTGACGATCGCCCCGCCCACGGCCAGTTTCCGGTGCCCCGATCGGCCCAGCAGGACGACGGCCGGGACGGCGGCCAGGAGACCGGCGAGCCCGGCCAGCTCCACGCCGGACGGTGAATTCACGGAAACACTGTGCCCGATCCCGCGCGGTTTCGGGAGCCCTTCCATCCCGGCTTGTGGACGACCACCGTCGCCGACCCCCGTGACGGTGGCACTATGAGGGGATGCCTGACCTGCGTTCCCGGACCTCGACCCACGGTCGGACCATGGCCGGCGCGCGTGCCCTGTGGCGCGCCACCGGGATGACCGACGACGACTTCGGCAAGCCCATCGTGGCCATCGCCAACAGCTACACCCAGTTCGTACCGGGGCACGTTCACCTCAAGGACCTCGGTGGTCTCGTGGCGGGCGCGGTCGCCGAGGCCGGCGGGGTCGGGCGCGAGTTCAACACCATCGCGGTCGACGACGGCATCGCGATGGGCCACGGCGGCATGCTCTACTCGCTGCCCAGCCGCGAGCTGATCGCCGACGCGGTGGAGTACATGGTGAACGCGCACTGCGCCGACGCCCTGGTCTGCATCTCGAACTGCGACAAGATCACCCCGGGCATGCTGATCGCCGCGCTGCGGCTCAACATCCCGACCGTCTTCGTCTCCGGTGGCCCGATGGAGGCCGGCAAGACGATGGCGATCGAGGGCATCGTGCACGAGAAGCTCGACCTGATCGACGCGATGAGCGCCAGCGCCAACGAGAAGGTGACCGACGAGCAGCTCGGCACGATCGAGCGCTCGGCCTGCCCGACCTGCGGCTCCTGCTCCGGCATGTTCACCGCCAACTCGATGAACTGCCTCACCGAGGCGATCGGCCTGGCGCTGCCGGGCAACGGCTCGACGCTGGCCACGCACGCCTCCCGCAAGGCGCTGTTCGAGAAGGCCGGCTCGCTGATCGTCGAGATCGCCAAGCAGTACTACGAGGAGAACGACGAGTCGGTCCTGCCGCGCAGCATCGCGAACCGGTCCGCCTTCGAGAACGCGGTGGCCCTGGACGTCGCGATGGGCGGCTCGACCAACACGGTGCTGCACCTGCTGGCGGCGGCCCGCGAGGCCGAGCTGGACTTCTCGGTGGCCGACATCGATGACATCTCGCGCCGGGTGCCCTGCCTGTCCAAGGTCGCGCCGAACAGCGTGAAGTACCACATGGAGGACGTGCACCGGGCCGGCGGCATCCCGGCTCTGCTGGGCGAGCTGCACCGCGGCGGCCTCCTGCGCACCGACGTCCGGTCGGTCCACTCTCCCGACCTGGGGTCCTGGCTCAACAAATGGGATATTCGCGGCGGAAACGCCTCGGCTGAGGCGCTGGAGCTCTTCCACGCGGCGCCGGGCGGCGTCCGCACCACACAGCCGTTCTCGACCGAGAACCGCTGGTTCTCCCTGGACACCGACGCGGAGAACGGCTGCATCCGCTCGGTCGGCCACGCCTACACGGTCGACGGCGGCCTGGCGATCCTCTTCGGCAACCTGGCGCCCGACGGCTGCGTGGTCAAGACGGCCGGCGTCGACGAGTCGCTGTGGAAGTTCAGCGGCCCGGCACGCGTCTTCGAGTCCCAGGACGCCGCGGTCGAGGGCATCCTCGGCAAGCAGGTGGTCGAGGGCGACGTCGTGGTGATCCGCTACGAGGGCCCGCGCGGCGGTCCCGGCATGCAGGAGATGCTCTACCCGACGAGCTTCCTGAAGGGCCGGGGCCTGGGCAAGGCGTGCGCCCTGATCACCGACGGCCGTTTCTCCGGCGGCACCAGCGGCCTGTCCATCGGCCACGTCTCCCCGGAGGCGGCGGCGGGTGGCCTGATCGCCCTGGTGGAAACCGGCGACGAGATCACCATCGACATCCCCGGCCGCACGATCACCCTCAACGTGACGGACGAGGCGCTGGCCCAGCGCCGTCATGAGCAGGAGCGCCGTCCCAAGCCGTACACGCCGGTCGACCGCAACCGCCCGGTGTCGGCGGCCTTGCGCGCCTACGCCTCGATGGCCACCAGCGCCAGCGACGGCGCCTACCGCCGGGTCCCGGAGTAACCCCTTCCCTTTCCGTACGCCAAGGAGAACCTCGCAAAAGCACGCAGCGCCGTCCCGGGGGCCTCGCACACTCTGAGTGCGCCCCCGGGCCGTCGGCCGCTTCCGGGCAGGCGTTTCGGTTCCGCCCACCGAGGGCCGAGCTGCACAGCGGGCCGGCGGGATGTCGGAGTTTTGCGCTTGAGGCAACTTCTGCCGCTGTGTCTCGTTGGCCCTGGGCGTGGGGAACGCTGGGGAGACGTCTCGTCTCGGGCATCGGCAGATCATGGAGGTGCTCGCCGGGCTGATGCTCGGCATGTTCCTGGCGGCGCTCGATCAGACCATCGTCACGGCGGCCATCCGGACCATCGGGGATGACCTGCACGGGCTGAGCGTGCAGGCCTGGGTCACGACCGCCTATCTGATCACGGCGACCATTTCGACGCCGTTGTACGGGAAGCTGTCGGACATCTACGGCCGCAAGCGTTTCTTCCTCGCGGCGATCACCATCTTCGTCGCCGGGTCGGCAGCCTGTTCGTTCGCTCATTCGATGTATGCCTTGGCGGGCTTCCGGGCGCTGCAGGGGCTCGGCGCGGGCGGGCTCTTCTCGCTGGCGCTCGCCATCGTGGGCGACCTCGTGCCGGCCCGGGAACGGGCGCGCTACCAAGGGGCTGCGGCTGGAACACCACCGGCGCGACCACCGGATCGACTGGTGGGGTGCGGTCAGCATTTGCGTCTGCCTGGTGCCCCTGCTGACGGTCGCCGAGCAGGGACGGTCCTGGGGATGGGGCAGCGCCCGAGCGATCGCCTGCTACCTGATCGGCGGCCTGGGACTGCTGCTGTTCCCGCTCGTCGAGGCGCGGATGCGGGAGGACGCGCTGATCCCGTTGCGGTTCTTCCGGAACGCGACGTTCAGCGTGACCGCGGCGGGCGGCTTCCTGGTCGGCATGGGGATGTTCGGCGGACTCGCGCTGCTGCCGCTCTACCTGCACATCGTGCGGGGGGCCACGCCGACCGGATCAGGTCTGGAACTCCTGCCTCTGAAGGCCGGGATCATGCTCGGTTCGCTGATGTCCGGGCGGGCCATCAGCCGTACCGGGAAATGCAAGGCCTTTCCGATTGTCGGCGCCGCGCTGATGGCCGGTGGCCTGGTGCTGCTGCATCGCATCGGGGTGGACACGCCGTTCTGGGAGACCGGGCTGGGCATGGGCGTGTTCGGGCTGGGGCTCGGGTTCGTCCTGCAGCCGATCACCCTCGCGGTGCAGAACGCGATGGCGCCGTCGGAGATCGGGGTGGCCACGGCCTCGTCGACGTTCTTCCGGCAGATGGGCGCCACCGCAGGCAATGCCATCTTCCTGTCGATCCTGTTCTCGACGGCGGGCGACGACATCTTCCTGCTCGCGGCCGGCGTGCTGGGGCTGGCTTTCCTGCTGTTCTGACTGCTGCCGCAGGTGCCGCTGCGCGACGGGCCCGCGGCGGAAGCGGCGCCGGAGAGCGAGGAGAAGGAGGCGGTGGCGGGCCCGGCGGAGAAGGCCGGGGTGGACAGCGGCCCGGAGCAGGACAGCGGTCCGGCGGAGACGGCGGGGGTGGACCACGGTGATGCGGGCAGGGGTGGTGCTATGCGGTTCGGGACCAACGGCAACGGGGCGGCGAGCGCGAACGGGCTCGGCGGAAATGAGGAGGAAGACATGGACACGGTCGTCAGCGGGCGCATCGACGGGCCCGGCGGGCGGCCGCTCGCGGGCGCCACGGTCACCGTCACCGATCACGCGGGCACTCAGCTGGCCCGCTCGGTGACCGGGAACGACGGCGGCTTCCGGCTGACGCTGTCGGCGGGTGGGAGCTTCCTGCTGATCTGCGCGGCCGAGCATCACCAGCCGGCCGCGGCGCTCATCAACGTCGCGGCGGGCGAGATACGGCGGGTGCTGTCCCTGGCCGGCAGCGGGCAGGTCGCGGGGTCGGTCACCGATCGGGCCGGGCGGCCGCTCGCCGGAGCGACCCTCACGCTCACCGATCCGCACGGGACCGTCGTGGCCACCGCCAAGGCCGGGACGGACGGGCGCTACCAGGTCGACGGACTGGACGGCCCGGAATACACGCTCACGGCCGTCGCGGACCACGCGGAACCCGTGTCCCGCACGGTCTCGCCGGATTCGCCGGGGCGCATCGACTTCGTCCTGACCGTCGGCGGCGTGCTGACCGGCAGCGTGCGCACGGCGGGATCGGGACGGCCCGTCCCGGAGGCCTCGGTGCTGGCGGTGGATCGGAACGGGGCGGTGGCCGGCGCGGCGACCAGCGGGCCGGACGGGCGGTACGAGCTTCGCGACCTGCCGCCGGGGGTCTACACGGTCGCGGCCAGCGGGCACGCGCCGGTCGCCGCCCGGGTGGAGATGAGCGGCGACCGCACGGATCACGACATCACGCTGGGGACGGCGCCGAACGGGTTCGCGCACGCGGGACGGCCGACGGCCTGACCCCGCGCACGACAACGGCCCAGGCGAACCGCCCGGGCCGTCGTGCGGCTCGTCCTAGCGAACGTAGCCGTAGGTGGTGCGACCTGGTCCCGTACCCACCGCGTTGATCTGCTGGATCGTGCAGCGGTAGCGGGTTCCGGCGCGGGCGCCGGTGAAGGCCGTCGAGCGGACGTTTCCGGCGAGCACCAGCACCGTGGGCGTGCCGGTGGAGGCGCCGCTCGCGGTCAGCTGCTGGATGGTGACCCGGAACTTGGTGACCGGCGAGCCGTTCGGCGAACCGGGCGTCCACCGCAGGGTCGCCGTGGCCTTACCGCCGCCCGGCCCGGCCTGGCTGGTCAGCGACGCCACCGCCGAGGGGACGGTCTGCGGGGTGACCGAGGTGGACAGTGCCGACGCGTCGCTGGTGCCGATCGCGTTGACCGCACGGACCCGCAGGCGGTACGAGACCCCGTTGGTGAGCCCGGTGACGGTCATCTGCGAGGCGCCGGCCACCGCCGTGCGGATCGCGCCGACCCGGCGGTTGCCCTGCAGGACCTCGATCTCGTAGCGCCGGATCGGGGAGCCGCCGTTGTCCGCCGGGGCGGTCCAGCGCACGACCACCAGACCGTTGCCACCGGTCACCGAGCCGACCCGCGGGGCGCCGGGGGTGGTGGGCTCGTCCGCCGGCGGGGTCGACGTGGTGGGCGTCGGGGTCGGGTCGGTCGGAGCGGTGGTGGTCGGCGCCGGGTCGGTCGGAGCGGTGGTGGTCGGCCCCGGGTCGGTCGGAGCAGTGGTGGTCGGCGCCGGGTCGGTCGGAGCGGTCGTGGCCGGCGCCGGGTCGGTCGGAACGGGCGTGGTCGGGGCGGGGCTGGTCGCCGCCGCCGGGACCACGACGTTGGACAGGCCCGAGGCCTCGCTGGCGCCGGCCGCGTTGACCGCACGAACCCAGAAGGCGTACGGCACGCCGTTGGTCAGCCCGGTCATCGTCATCTGCCGGTCGGCCGGCCCGGCCGCGTCCACCCCGACCACGATCCCGCTCTCCGGGTCCACGGCCTGCACCTCGTACCCGTAGATCGCCGAACCGCCGTCGGAGGCGGGGGCGTCCCAGCGGACGATCGCCGACTCGTCACCGCCGGTCGCCGCCCCGATGCCCGGCACACCCGGCGCAACCGGAGTGGCCGGCTGCGTGGGGGGCGTGGTGGTGGCAGGCGTGGTGGTGGCAGGCGTGGTGACCGGAGTCGTCACCGGCGTGTCCGTCGGCACGACCACCGGAGGCGTGGTCACCGGCGTGGTGGCCGGCGGAGTGACGGACGGGGCCGGCGTCGCGGGCGTCTCGTTCTCGCCCTCGTTCTCCTCGCCTTCGTTCTCGCCGGCCTCACCCTCGCCTTCACCGGCCGGCGTAGCGGTGGGAGTGACAGCCGCCGAGACCGCCGACCACTCCCCCGCCCCGTCCGCGGTGTTGACCCGCACCTTGAACGTGACCGGCGTGCCGTTGGTCAGCCCGGTGACCACCAGGCTGCGCGTCGTGACCGGAACCGTCGTCTCCACGGTCACCCCGCCGGCCGTACGGGCCAGGGTCAGCGACGTGGCCGCCAGCCCGTCCGGCACCGTGAACAGCACCGTCGCCTGTCCGTCCCCGGCGAACGCGTTCACCGCGAGCGCCGCCGCGACCCCACCGATCTGCACGATCTCGTCCGCGAACTGGAGCTGCTCCACGTTCCGCACGGTGTCGGTGCCGTCCGGGCCGGAGACCTGCACCCCGCCGTCGATCGGGGTGATGGCGTACGAGTTGCGCACACCGGAGAACACGGCCGTGTCGGTGCCCTGAGCCGGAGACGTCCGGATCTCCCGTACGGCGACGATGTCGGCGGGGTTGATGCGACCCGCGAACACGTCCGCCTTCAGCTCGTTCATGCTCTGCGCCGACCGGATCTCGTTGCCGGCGCCGTCGCGCACCGACAGCCGTACGGTCAGGTACCGGTCGCCGTCGATGATGTCGTTGCCACCGCGGCCCTCGATGGTGTCGTCGCCCGGCCCGCCGAGCAGGATGTTGCCCTCGCCCCACACGTTGCCGTGCAGGTCGCAGGCGCGTCCGGAGGCGTTGCCCACGGCCGAGACCGGCGTCGGCAGGTCGGTGACCACCCGGTCGAGGCCCTTGATCCGGGCGATGCCGGCCGCGTCGAGCGCGTCACAGCCGATGAAGCCGCCGCCGCCCACCGTGGACGGTGTCAGCGAGTCGCCGCGCAGGATGTCGTCGTGGGTGCCGCCGGAGAGCGCCTCCACCTCGTTGTAGCGGTCCCGCACGCCGATCGTCAGGATGCCCAGCGCGGGCAGCGGCAGGTCGAGATCGGAGTCCATCGGCTGGTCGTCGCCGCCCTGGCCGGAGGCCGCCGCGATGGACCAGTCGTAGCCGGAGCCGCCCGCGTTCTTCTCGATGCCGGGGCCCTGGACGCCGATGTCGTCGCCGCCCTCCATGTCGTAGTCGTCGTCGCCGCCCTGGCCGATCAGCACGTCGTGGCCGGGCTTGTTCGCGTCGTCGAGGAAGAACAGGTTGCCGCTGTCGCCCTGGAGCAGGTCGGGCGAGTTGCCGCCCTCCTCCCAGTCGTCGCCGGAGTCGCCGAAGACCTCGTCCTCGCCGTCGCCCGCGTTGGCGATGTCGTCGCCCTCGCCGGCGAACGTGGTGTTGGTGTTCGCGCCGCCGTCGGTGAAGTCCTTGCCGGTGCCGCCCATCACGATGTCGAGGCCCGGTCCGCCGTCGAGAGCGTCGTTGCCCGGTCCGCCCTTGGGGATGTCGTCGCCGCCCGCGTCGGTGATGACGTCGTCGCCCTCGCCGCCCAGCGCGATGTCGTTGCCGGGGCCGCCCTCGACCACGTCGTCGCCCTCGTCGCCCCAGACGGTGTCGTTGTCGTTGCCGGCCACGACCCGGTCCTCGTTCTCCGTTCCGAGGTAGACGGACTGGCCGTTGATGCCGGGCCGGTCCACGCTGTTGCGCGCCCGGTACTGGATGGTGCCGTCCGGCTTGCGGAGCAGCAGCGCGTGCTCGTCACAGGTGGTGGACGGGTCGTCCTCGACGGCGTTGCCGTGCTGCTCGAACCCCGCCGGGGTGCCGGCCAGGTGCGACAGGTCGAACTTGCAGTCGGAGGTGGCGAACGAGTCGGCACGCAGCCCGTACGCGGTGGTGTTCCGGCTGATCAGCTCGGCGAAGGAGTTGCCCTCGAGCTGGGTGCGCAGGTTCATGCCCGGGGTGCGGGCCAGGTAGTAGAGCCGGTCGCCGTTCTGCAGGCTGGTCAGCTGGTTCTCGAAGACGTAGTTGAAGGTGGTGCCGAGCAGCCCGCCGAACGGGTCGGTCACCTCGGCCAGGCCACCGATCCACAGGTCCACGTCGTCCAGGCCGCTGTTCGCCACGGTCCAGGCGCCGGTCGCGTTCATGAAGGCGGCGGCGTCGGCGGGGGCGGTGTCGCCCGGCTGCGGGTCGACGATGGCCCGGGCGGCCGCACGCTTCGCGGCGACCGTCGAGGCGGCCACGATGCTCGGGTGCTTGCCGTACGCGGCGACGAAGTTCACCAGCGACTGCGGGTGCTTCAGGTGCTCGCCGAGGTCGACCCAGCTGGTGTACGGCGTGAGCTGCGCGTCATGGGTACGTCCGTACAGGGTGCGCCGGAAGACGTTGAGCGACGGCACACCCTCGGACCGTCCGCGGGCGATGTTGATCGCGGCCAGGTCCATCGGCAGGCCGAGCAGGTTGTTGCGCAACGTGTCGGTCATGAACTCGTCGAGCTCGTTGCCGACCTGGTCGGACATGCCGCGGATGACCTCGCCGGCCGCCTGCTCCGGGCTCAGCGTCCCGCCGTCGGTGTAGGCGGGCGGGTTGAGGAAGCCGTCGAGCAGCGAGAGCGAGTCGTCCGAGCCGTCCTCGCGGGTGCGGCTGATCGTCTCGGTGAGCATGGAGTGACCGAAGCGGTAGACGGCGTGCGCGAACTCGGCGTAGATGGCCGGGTTGAGCTCGGTCTGGGTGAACGCGAACGGCTGGAACGGGTTGATCGCCGGCTGCACCTTGCGGGCGAACTCCTCGAAGACGAGGTGCTGGTACTCCATCTCGTCGATGAAGCGCGCGGCCTGGAAGATGCGCTCGCCGTTCCAGGCGCCGCCGGCCAGCTGCCACTCGCTCAGCGCGGCGCCGTCCTCGGTGAGCACCCGCTCGATGTCGCCGACCAGGCGGTTGTGCTCGCCGTGGAAGACCTGGTGCACGGCGGTCAGGCCGATGTTCTCGTTGACCCGGCCGTCGCCGGCGATGTAGTGCGCGTTGAGCATCTCGTCGTCGTAGGTGCCGGCCGGCTGCTTGGCGAAGTCGGCGCTGGCCGTGTCGTCGTCGTCCGGCCGGGGCGCGACGGCGGGGGTGCCCGGGTTGTGGTCGGTGTCGGCCGGGGTGGGGTCGGCGTTGTGCGCGATGTCGGTGAGGAACGGCGTGTCGAAGTGCAGCGCGTTCGACGGCACCTTCACCGGGTTCGCGGTGTCGCCCTCGACCAGGCCGGTGGTGGTCACGTACTGCGGCAGGCCGCGGGCCGGGCCGGGGACGAACTTCCCGTACGGGTCGGCCAGCACCGTCGGCACGTTCAGCACGTCGGCGTCGGTCAGTTCCAGGCCCAGCAGCTCGCGGGCCTGGCGCTTGGTGTCGGCCCAGGTGGGCAGGCCGCCGGCGGCGCCGGCGAGCAGGTTGCCGGTGGACACCGGCCGGCCGTTCGCGTCGTTCGTGTACTCGCGCAGGAACACCTGGTGGGCCGCGTGCGACGTGTACGTCTGGGAGTTGTCCACGAACGGGGTGTCGGTGTTCTTGGCGTCCTGGATGTCGTCGGCGGTGCCGAGCCTGCCGTCCGGGCCGGGCTGGTTCGCGGCCCGGGTGAGCGCCATGAAGCGCATCGAGGGCGGCACGTAGCGCGCGTCGCCCGGCTTCGGGTCGTCGGCGTTGCCGGGAACGCGGTCGGCGCCGGCGATCAGCGGGTCGTCTGCGCGCAGCGGCACGATCACGGTGCCGCCACCCTTCACGGTCTGGTCGACGCCGTGGTCGAAGAACTGCCCGAAGAGCGTGAACCAGCTGTTGTACGGCGCGGACAGCCCGACATCGGTGGTCACGTTGGGGATGAAGAGGGTGGCGCCCTCGGTGGCCGGCGAGCCCTGCGTGGTCTGGGCCCGCACGGGCTGCCCGGACGCGGCCACGGCGGCCGGGTTGTTCGCGGTCTGGTCGGCGATCAGGTTGCTGATCATCCGGGGCCGGCTGTCCACCACGGTGTTGGCGGCGCTCTTGTCCGCGTACGTGGTCGGGAAGGCCGGGCTGCCCGGCCCGAACAGACCCGCCGGGGCGGTCTCGCCGGCCGGGAAGCTCTTGCCGGCCAGGCGCGGGAAGAGCTGGTCGGCCGCGCCGTAGTTCTCCTGGCCCGCGATGAGGTTGTTGCAGCTTCCGTCCACGGTCCGCAGGCCCATCGACACCAGCGGGCTGGCGAGCTGGTCCGGCCCGTTGCCGACCAGGGCACCGCAGGGACCGGTCTCGCTGGTCGTGCCGGCGACGTGCGCCTCGGCGATCTTGATCTGCTTGAGGATGTACGCCAGATCCGACGGCGTGATGGTGAAGCCCTGGCCGATCGGTGCGGCCTGCGTGGGCGTGGCGATCAGGAACGTTGCGAGGAGCGAGCCGACGACTGCGCCGGTACGGATAAGCCTCATGTACGCGTTCTCCTGGGAGCGTAGGAAAACCGGAATTTCGTACATGTTGGCCTGGCCGCATGTGGGCCGGCTCTCGTCGTTCTGAGGCGCGGCTTAAGCAGGCTGAAGGGCCGCCCCGCACCGGGACGGCCCTTCAGGTTCTGCTCGGGGATCAGTGGTGCCCGTGCGGCCCGTCGTTGAGATTGGGGACGCCGTTGTCCATCTCGACGCCCGGACCGGGCAGCGTGCCCTCGACCACGACCCGGTCGGCCGGCACCTTCGCCGCCCGCCCGATCGCCTCGCGCACCGTGGCGATCGTGGGATCGCTGACCACCGCGCCGAAGTAGTGCACGGTCAGCCCGGCCTTCTGCACCGCGATGTCGTAGCGGTTCAGCGAGTCGGACAGGACGCCCTCGGCGTCCAGCCGGTCCCGCACGGCCGCCGGCTTCACACCGGCCGCGGGGATCACCGCGAACGTCACATCGTGCACCAGCACCGGCTGGGTGAGGTAGTACGCCACGTCGGCCGGCTGGTGGTCGCGCATGAACGCCTCCGCCTGGAACAACGTCCTGCCCTCGGGCAGGACGAAGGCCATCTCCGGCACCATGTAGTTCAGCATCTCCTCGCTGAACACCGCGAACGTCGCGTCGGCGAGCGGGCCGACCCCGGCCTTCGCGGCCGACGCCTGCAGCTCGGACCTGATGTGTGCCCGGTCCGCGCCGCGTCCCGGATGGATCGCGATCGCCGCCCGTTTACGCACCATCGGTCCGTCGAAGGAGGTGGTGACCTGATCGTCTCCGGAGTCGCCTTCGACCGCGGCCGTGGTGACGAGCACCTTGTCGGGTGGCGCGTTGAACCGCATCCAGCCGATCGCGGCCAGCACCAGCAGCAGCGCGACACCGAGCTTCCAGCGCCGGCCCATCAGGTGCCCAAGGGGTAGCTCGGGGCGTAGACGACCGGCGCCTCCGCGGTTTCGGTCTCCGGGACCGCCCGGTCCGACGTGACCGGGTCGTTTACGTTGATGTCGCCGACCGCGAACTGGATCATCATGTCGTTGTCCTCGTGCACGAGGTTGTGGCAGTGCGTCATGTAGCGGCCGCCGGCATTGCCGTCACCGGTGGTGAACTGCATGAGCACCGACACGGTCTCGTTCTCGCCGAGGTAGAAGACGTCCTTGCCGCCGCCCTCCCACGGGTGGGCCTTGCCGTCCCTGGTCGTGTTGCGCGAGATGATCTGCCCGTCGATGAGGTGGATGTGGAACGGGTGGAACCAGCCACCGGACTCGTTCACCAGATCCCAGATCTCCACGTCGTACGGCTGGGGGTTGCCGAGCACCCGCTGGAAATTCGCGGCCTCGACGTCCTCCCAGGTCTCCCCGTTGACCGTCCAGAGGCCGTTCTTGCGCTCCACCCGGGCCCGGCGGCGCGCCTTGGCCATGTCCGGGGTGAGCTTGTTGACCTCGATCGCGCCCCGGTTCGCGAACGGCTGCGGGCCCAGGTCGAGCGTCGTCGGGATGACGTACGGGTCCGGCGCGCCGGAGTCCGCGACCACCTCGAACTGCATGACCTTGCCGGTGTTCGAGAAGTCGACGTTGTTCTTGTTGCTCATGTTGCGCAGCTCGATCTTCTGGCCGACCTTGTACTTCCGGAAGTCGATCAGCACCTCGTAGCGCTCGGCGGCGCCGTGGCGCCACGAGTCCACCGCGACCACCTTCGGCGTCATGCCGGCGTCGTTGCCCACCATGTAGAACGGGTCGCCGGTGCTGAGCTGGAAGCGGAACGAACGGGAGATGCTGGCCACCAGGAAGCGGAATCGGTAGACCCGCGGCTTGACCTTCATCTTCGGCCACGGCACGCCGTTGACCAGGATGACGTCGCCCATGAAGCCGGCGTTCGAGGAGTCGTCGAACGCCTGCGAGCCGTCCGCGTTGAAGGCCATGTCGCTGACCACCATCGGCACGTCGAACTCGCCCTGCGGCAGCTGCGCCCGCTCGTACGGGTCGCTGAGGTGGTACTGCGCGGCCAGGCCCAGGAACACGTTCTGCGCGGTGCTCAGGTGGTTGTGGTCGTGGTACCAGAGCGTGCGCGCCTGCTGCCAGTTCGGGTAGTGGTAGGTCTTGTAGTTGCCCGGCGCGGTCTGGTCGTTCGCGTAGCCGTCGTACTGCGGCAGCGACGCCGAGCCGTGCAGGTGGGTGACCGTCTTGAACGGGTTGCCGTTCAGGCGGTTCACGGTGAGTTTGTTGGAGATGCGCACCTCGGTGCGGGTGCCCTGGTTCACCTTGATGGTCGGCCCCGGGAAGATCCCGTTGTAGCCGGCGATGGTGGTGGTGAGGCCGTTGAGGATGTTGGCCTGGCCGAGCCTCTGGGTGAGGCGGTAACGCTGGAACGGCCCCTTGTCGTCCACGCCCTCCTCGGTCGGCATCAGCACGGGCGGACGCCGGAACATGTTCGTGTACGGCGTGGGTGCGTTCTTGGACGAGAGCTTGCTCGAAGCAGCCATGACCTCGCCGCCCGCGGTGGCGACGATGAGTCCGCCACCGCCGATCGCCAATGCGCCCTTCAGCAGGTTGCGCCTGCTCACATTTCCGCGTGCCATCAATTTCCCCGTCTCGTCTGGTCCCGTCGGCGTGTGAGAAGAAGCTAGGAATCGGCTCTGAAGTCGGCCTGAGGAAAAGCTGAGCAGCGAGCCCGCGAGTGCCGATCCGTACGGGGAGAAGCTGAGAAGGAGGCCGGAATGCGCGTCCGCGTGCTGGGGCAACTGACGGTGACCGCCGACGACGGCACCGAACTACCCGCGGGGGAACTGCCCCGGCGGGCTCGCCAGGTGCTGGCAGTGCTGGCGGCACGGCACGGCCGGATCCAGTCCAAGGACGCGCTGGCCGACGCGGTCTGGGGCGACGACCTGCCCGGCAACCACGTGGCGGCGCTGGAGCACTACGTCTCGGTGATCCGCCGCCGGCTTCAGCCCAACGACCCGGCCTCGACGTGCTTCATCGTGACCCGCAGCGGCGGCTACGTGTTCGACACCGGCCGCGCCGAGCTCGACCTGGCGGACCTGCGCCGGCGCATCCGCGATCTGGACGCGCTGCCGACCGGCAGTCCCGAGCGGCTGGCCCTGCACGAGCAGATCCTGGAGCTGGCCGGCGAGCTGCCCTTCCCCGAGGACCCGTACGCCGACTGGGCGTCCTCGCCGCGCAGCGAGGTCCAGGTCGCGGCCGTCACCGCGCGGCTCGAGCTGGCCGCGGCGGCACTCCCGGCGAACGCGCCGCGATCGCTGCGCCTGGCCCAGGAGGCGATCGAGCTCAACCCGTTCCTGGAGCCCGCCTACCGGGCGGCGATGTGCGCGGCGGTCGCGATGGACCGGGCCGACGACGCGTTGCGCCTGTTCGAGCGGTTGCGCAAGGTGCTCGACGACGAGCTGGGCGTCGCCCCCTCACCGGAGATCATCCGGCTGCACCGGGAGATCATGGCTCAGCGGCACCAGCCGGAACCGGAACGTGCGCCGCTGCCGCCGCGCACCACCCGGGCGCCGGAGCGGTTCCTTGGCCGGGAGGCGGCGCTGCGTGTCCTGGTCGAGCCGGACCAGCCGCAGGTGGTGCACATCGTCGGGCCGGACGGTGCGGGCAAGTCGGCGTTCCTCGACGAGCTGGCCCGGCGCCTGGCCGGGCGGGTCGGCATCGGTCACGGCGGGTCGTCCATCGCCGTGCACCGCCTGGCCTGGCTGCGCGCCGCGCTGGTGCAGCTGGGGGCGGCCTCGCAGGTGCTCGCCGTGGTCGACGGCGCGGTGCCGGACCGGCCGCTCGGGCGGGACGAGCTGGAGCTGATCGGCGCGATGTTCGACGGTCCGGACCCGGTCATCGTGGCCGTGGACGACGCCGTCGATCTGGACACCTTCAGCGTCGCCGAGCTGTCCTGGCTGTCCCGGCACTACCCGTCGCTGCGCGTGGTGCTCACCTACTGCTATCCGTCTCAGATCGTCACCAAGCCGCTGGCCGGGCTGGGCACGCCGGTGGTGATGCGGCTGGAACCGCTGACCGCGCAGGAGCTGGCGCCGTTTCACGACGCGGAGGTGGTGGAGCTGACCGGGGGCATCCCGGCGCTGGTCGCGGTGGCGCGGCGGCTGCCGGAGATCCGGCTCGCGGTCGCCATGCAGACGGCCCGCGCCCGTACCCGGTGGATGCCCGAGCCGGCGTGGGACGTGCTGCGTTTCTGTGCGGTGCTGGGCCCGCTCGACGCGGCCGACCTGGCCGTGCTGACCGGCCGGCCGATGCCCGAGGTGCTGGCCTGCATCGACCGGCTGGTGCACGCCCATTTGCTCCGGGAGGACACAGACGGACTGGTCGGCCACCGCAGCTCGCTGATTCGCGACGCGGTGGCCGACCAGGTGTCGGGCGTTTCGAGCAGGGCGCTGCGGGAGCGCCTCGCGGCTAGTTCGTCACGTTGACCGCGAAGGCCGGCTGGACGGCGCCGGTCGAGCTGACCAGGCTGATCGTGCGGATCGCGCCGGGCGCCGGGCCGGTGACCCGGATGCTGAACGCGCCGGCCGCGTCCACGGTCTGCGGCGTGCCGATGACCGTGCCGTTCAGCGTGCTGCCGAGCACCGCGGTCACCCGCTGGCCGGCGAGCAGCGTGGTGCTCCCCGTGATCCGCCACTCGTTGTTGCCGGTGCGGTAGCGGACGGCCAGGCCGGTGAACGCGTCCGGCTGCGGCCGGATCGTCACCGTCCTCGTGTCCACCCCGGCCGGGTTGGTGACCTTGAGCGAGAGCACGATCGGCGCGTTGTTGTAGACGAACGCCGGGTTCGGGCCCGGTGTCGCCGGCAGCGCCTGGTTCGGGTAGGTGAAGGTCGGCTTCGCGGTGGTCGCGCCGGTCAGGCTGATCGCCGGCCCGGAGACCTGCGACCAGGCGTACGACTCGACGTTCTGCGAGCCGGAGCCGTCCAGCGTGACCAGGCGGCCGCGGACCACGGCCTGGTCGGCGCCGGCGTTGGCGCTCGGGCCGGTCGCCCCGACGACCTGCACCGTCGTGGTGGCGGGGGCGGAGGCGCCGCCCGGGCCGGTCACGGTCAGCGCGAACGTGTAGTTCCCGGCCACGGCCGGCACGAAGCTCGCGCTCGCCGTGTCGGCGCCGGTCAGCGTCACCGCCGGTCCGGCCGTCTGGGTCCACGCGTAGGAGCTGATGTCGCCGGCCGAGCCGGTGCCGTCCAGCCGCACGGTCTGCCCGACGATCGCCGGGCTGCCCGCGGTGACCGCCGCGACCGGGGCCACCGGCCCGAACGGGTGGCCGCCCGCGGAGATCGGCACGGTTGTCGAGCCGCCGGCGACCGAGGTGACCGTGACAGCCGCGGGCGGGGTGGCGACGTTGGTGAACGGGGCGCCGGTCAGCGTGCCGAAGCCGGTCACGCTGAGCGCCGGGTCACGGCGGTCGCTGGACGATGCCCGGACGGTCAGCGTCTGCGCGTCCGCGTCGTAGTCGGCCTGGCTCACCCGCACCACGTCGACCATCTCGCGGCTCTTCCTCGCCACCGGGCGGTCACTGGAGTTCTGCACCTCGACCCTGGTGCCGGCCACGGCCGTACCGGAGATCGGGAACCGGCCGTAGTAGTGACCGGCGCCGTCGCCGCGCAGACGCGTGGTCGCGAAGCCGAGGGCCGGGTTGCCGAGGACCTCGATGGCCTGCCCCGGCTCGCTGGTGGCGTACACGTCGATCGCGCCCTTGCCGGACGGGTCCGACGAGTAGGTGACCTGGTCCAGGTCGACGCCCGCGTTGGTGGCGTAGCGGCCCTGAACACTGAACAGATCGGTGAAGCCGACCTGGCCGATCACCGCGTTGGTGACCGGGTCCAGCTGCTCGATCCGGACGAAGTTGGTGTTGTACGGGCTGCCGACGACCTTGTGGTTGACGCCGGGGTCGCCGACGTAGCCGGCCGGTGCCGCGGGCGCGACGGCCGGGTCCCACTTCAGGAAGGGACCGACGCGACCGCCCAGGGCCAGGCCGAACTGCCCGGCTGCGGCGCCGGTGTCCTCGGTGAAGTTGACGCCGCCGCGCTTGGCGTCGGAGATCAGCTCGTCGACGCCGTACGGGTGGGTGATCCGGAACTTCTGGTCGGCCGGCGCGTCGAACCGGATGCGGATCCGGCCGAACACCATCTGGTCGCCCTGGACGACCTGGTCGTTGGCGAACGCTCCCTCGAGGTTCAGGTCGACCGTGGCACGTGCCCCGCTGGTCAGCGTCAGCGCTGCGCTGTCCAGCTGGTAGAAGTGCTCGCCGGGGAAGTTGTCCGGGAACGAGACGGGGGCGTCGGGGTTGGGGATCTCGTCCGCCAGCGCGGGGCAGAGCGGGTCGTCCAGCGTCGTGCAGCCTTCCAGGCGCACGCCGTTGCTGTCCCGGTACCACGCGGGGAAGCCGTGCTCGGCGATCGGGCCCACCTGCACCAGTTTTCCGGTGCGTGGTGCGGCGGGGGTGACGACCACCGCATCGGCGGCGGTGGCGAGCGGCGCGAGCAGGGCCGCCACCGCCACCATCGCTATCGAAGCGCGGCGCAGGGTGTTTCCCATCGGACTCCTCGGTTCCTCGTGGGCACGACTAACCGCACACCCTGCTCGCCGGGGCTCTCATCCGGCTGAGTGTTTCCTGAGGAGAGCCCGGCGCGGTGGCCGGCCTCTCCTCAGGTCGCGTCGCCCTCCGGGGCCGATCGTCCGATCAGCGCGAGATGTCGTTCACGCTGCGCAGCACCGGACGCTTGGTCAGGGCATCCGGGTCCAGCTCCCGGGCCGAGCGGACCGTGAAGGTCACCGATTCGCCCGGCAGCAGGGTCACCGCGGCCCGGTCCGTCTCGGCCGCCGGGTCCAGCCGGTCCGGGAAGAGGGTGAGCGAGCGCAGGATCGAACGGGCCGTCACGGTCACCCGGGTGTGGTCGCCGTCGCGGTGCACCTCGGCGGCGTAGTCGGCGGCCGGCCACCGGATCTCCCGGTCGGTGGGGAAGAACCACCACGCCCGTTCGTCGCCGGCCTCGGCCACGATCAGCTCGGTGGCCGGGTCGCCCGCCGTGACCAGCTCGGGCGGCAGGGTCAGGGTGACCGCGTCGCCGGGAGCGACCGTCGAGGCGAGCACCGCCGACGCCAGCACGTCGCCGGTCAGGGTGCGCCGGGTGACCGTCGCCGTGAAGCTCCACGTGCCGGCGCCGTCGTTGACCGCGACCAGGGCCGGTGGCCCGTCCGGCGGGACGACCGCGCCCGGCTCGATCCCGGTCCGGGGGCCTCCGGGCGTGAGCGGCTCGCCGGTGCGGGGCTGCAGGGTCAGCAGCCGATCGGCGTAGGCGCGGCGCATGGCGTACCACAGGGGCTTCCTGCGGCCGTCGCCGTCAACCGCCGCCCACGAGGTGACCGGCCAGCAGTCGTTGATCTGCCACATGATCGCGCCCATGCACAGCGGCCGCAGTGACCGGAAGTGCTCGATGCCGAAGGCCACCGCGTTCGCCTGGTTCAGCTGGGTCAGGTAGTGCCAGTCGTCGAAGTCATGCGGCTCGGGCAGGTGGTTGGTCAGGCCCCGCGCCAGCTTCTCGTCGCCGCCGGCGGCCTTCTGGTGGTGGGCCATCCCGGGCGAGTCCGGCGCGAGCGGGTCGTCGGAGATCGAACGACGCAGGGTCGCGTACGCCGGTGGGCCCTGGAACCCGAACTCCGAGACGAACCGGGGACGGTACGTCGCGTATTTCGTGTAGTCGTCGGTGTTCCAGACGTCCCAGACGTGCGTCGTGCCGGACGCCGGATCGTTCGGGTGCCGTTGCGGGGTGCCCGAGTAGGGGCTCCCCGGCCAGTACGGGCGGGTGGGGTCCAGCTCGGCCACGATCCGCGGCAGCAGGTCGTAGTAGTAACCCGCGCCCCAGGTACGGTCGCCGAGCGCCGGCTTCCAGTCCCAGTCCTCGTGTCCCCACAGGTTCTCGTTGTTGCCGGTCCAGACGACGAGGCTGGGGTGCGAGGCGAGCCGCACCACGTTCTCCCGCGCCTCGGCCTCGATCTCCGACGCGAACGGCTCCTCCTCCGGGTACGCCGCGCAGGCGAACAGGAAGTCCTGCCCGACCAGGAACCCCATCTCGTCGGCGAGGGAGTAGAAGTCCTCCGACTCGTACCGGCCGCCACCCCAGACCCGCAGATAGTTGACGTTGGCGTCGGCGGTCTGCCGGAACCGCGTCGCCAGCCGGTCAAGGGTGATCCGGTTCGCGAACACGTCGTCCGGGATCCAGTTGACGCCCCGGACGAAGACCGGGACATCATTGACGATCATGGTGTACGCGTCCCCGGCGGTCTCCACCCGCACCGAGCGGAAGCCGATCCGGCGCGTCCAGCTGTCCAGCACCTCGCCGTCGGAGAGGGTGACGGTCAGGTCGTGCAGGACCTGCTCGCCGTAGCCGCGCGGCCACCACAGCCCGGGGTCGTCGACGGTGAGGATGAGCAGTGCCTCGACGCCGTCGGTGGTGGCCTGCGCCCGGCGGCCGGCCACCTCGGCGGTGATCGTCACCGGCTCGTCGGTGGTCCGCTCGAGCCGCACCCGCACCTCGACCCGGCCGGTTCCCTTCTCGACGGTGACCTGCGGGCGCACCTCGGCGAGCCGGGCGAGGGACCACTGCTCGATCCCGATCGGCTGCCAGATGCCCGCCGTGACCAGGGTCGGGCCCCAGTCCCAGCCGAAGTTGCACGCCTGCTTGCGGATGAAGTTGAACGGCTCACCGTAGGCGTTGGGCCGGGCACCCAGACGGCGTTGCTGCTCCTCGGCGTACGCATAAGCGCTGTGGAACTTGACCTTGAGGGTGTTGGCCCCCGGCCGCAGCAGCGATCCGATGTCGAAGCGGTAACCGCGGTGCTGGTTGGCGGTGCTGCCCACCTCGCGACCGTTGAGCTGGATCTCGGCGATCGTGTCGAGCCCGGCGCAGACGAGATCGGCCCGCCGATCGGACGGCTGCCAGTCGAAGGTCGTCGAGTACTCCCACTCGGTGCGGCCGATCCACCCGAGCTTCGTCTCGTTCGCGTCCAGATACGGATCCTCGATCCGCCCGGCTCGCAGCAGATCGGTGTGAACGCAGCCGGGCACTTCGGCCGGAAGGCCGGACACATCCCCACCGGAGACGGTCCAGCCTTCGTGCAGCGGACGGTACGAGGTCACAACACTCCCTTGCTCAAGACTTCACGGCGCCTTCCATGATTCCGCGGACGATCTGGCGTCCGCCGATCAGCAGCAGGACGATCAGGGGAACAGTGGCGACGAACGCGCCCGCGAGCACCCGGCGGTAGATCACGTAGTTGCCGCTCGCCAGGTCCGAGAGCGCGACCATCGAGGTGGGGAACTCGGTGCCGTTCAACGTGATCAGCGGCCACTGGAAGTCGTTCCAGGCCATCACGAAGGTGAGCAGTCCGAGCACCGCCAGCGCGGGCCGGATGGCCGGCAGCACGATCGTCCAGTAGATCCGCATGGTCAGCGCGCCGTCGATGCGGGCCGACTCGACCAGCTCGTCCGGCACCGCGTGCGCGATGAACTGTCGCATGTAGAAGACGCCGAACGCGCTGACCAGCCCGGGCGCGATCACCGCGAGCAGGGTGCCGTTCCACTCGAGCTTGCCCATCACGATGTACAGCGCGACCACGCCGAGCTGGTTGGGCACGGTCAGGGTCAGCACCACCACGACCAGCAGCGCGTTGCGGCCGCGGAAGCGCAGCTTGGCGAAGGCGAAGCCGGCCAGCGAGCAGAAGAACAGCGTGGCCACGGTGATCACGGTCGAGGTGATCACGCTGTTGATCAGCGACGCGGTGAAGTAGACGTCCTGCAGCGTGAAGACCTCGCGCAGGTTCGCGACCAGCCGGCTGCCGGGGACGACCGTCGGCGGGATGTTCATGACGGCCGCGTCGGTGCTGGTCGCGATGACGAACATCCAGTAGACCGGGAACGCCGAGAAGATCATCACGGCGGCCAGACCGGCGTACGTCTTCCAGCTGCCGCGGGTGTCCTGCGGGGCTCTCAGGGTCACCGGTCGCCTCCGATGCGTCGGGTGAGCACGGTGTTGATGCCGGCCACGATCAGGATGATCAGGAACAACGCCCAGGACATCGCGGCCGCGTACCCGAGGTTGAGGTCCTTCCAGCCGACCTTGTAGATGAGCTGCGCGATGGTCTGGAACTGGTGGGCCGAGCCGCCGCTGGCCGACTGCGGGTTCTCGTCGAACATCATCGGCTCGTTGAACAGCTGGAGCCCGCCGATGGTCGACAGGATCACGGTGAACACCACCACCGGCTGGATCATCGGGACGGTGATCCGCCAGAGCTGACGCCACGGTCCGGCGCCGTCGACCGCGGCCGCCTCGTAGACGTCCTTCGGGATGGACTGCATCGCGGAGAGGTAGAGCAGCGCGTTGTACCCGATCCACTTCCAGTTGACCATCGTGGCGATCGCGATCCAGCTGCTCCACTTCGCGGCCCGCCAGTCCAGCGGCGACTCCTGGCCGAAGCCGACCAGCGACAGGAACCAGTTGGCCATGCCGTTGTCGCGGGCGAAGAACACCGAGAAGACCAGCGTCGAGGCGACGACCGGGGTGAGGTACGGCAGCAGCACGCCGATGCGCCACCAGGTGGTCGCCCGCAGCCTGCGGTTCAGCAGGTTGGCGATGATCAGCGCGGCCAGCAGCTGCGGGACCGTGGACAGCAGGAAGATGCCGAAGGTGTTGCCCAGCGCGTTCCAGAAGTCCTCGTCGCCGAGCAGCTGGGTGAAGTTGCCGAAGCCCGCCCAGCCGGTCAGCGTCGGATCGTCCAGCCGCCAGTTGCGCAGCGCGACGACCCCGTTGAAGACGATCGGGAAGAGCCCGAAGACGGCGAAGAGGAGGAAGAACGGGGCGATCAGAAGGTACGGGACCGTCCTGGTGTCGAAGCGATAGAGCCAGTGTCTGCCGGGTTGGGGCTCGGGGGCCTGATGTCGTGCCGCCGGCCGGATCTGGGTGAGGGACATCGCCGCTCCTTTTCCGAGGGGCGGCGGAGTAGTGGTCCGCCGCCCCATCCGTCTGTGGGGTCAGGAGGCGGCGGCCTTCTCGGCCTGCTTGACAGCCTCGGGCCAGGCCGCGTCCGGCTTGAGCCCGCCCTGCTGCACGCGGGTGATCACGTTCTCCACGGCGACCCGGGTGGGACCGTTCTTCTTGCCCAGGTACTGCGGCTTCAGGTTCTCCGCGGTGGACGCGAAGATCTGGCCGGTGGGCGCGTTGCTCATGAACTCCTTCTTGTAGTTCAGCACCGCCGGGTCCTTGTAGAGCGCCGGCTGCGAGGGCAGGTTGCCGACCGTCTTGAAGACCTCGATCTGCTGCTCGGGCTGAACCATCCACTTGACGAAGTCCACCGCGGCGTCGATGTTCTTGCCCTGCGCCGGCACCGTCCACCAGGAACCGCCCCAGTTGCCCGCGCCGCCGGGGATCGTGGCGATGTCCCACTTGCCCTTCTGGTCGGGCGCGGTGTCCTGGATGTGGCCGATCATCCAGGCCGGGCAGGCGAGGACGGCGAACTGGTCCTTCTTGAAGCCCTGGTCCCAGTTGGGCTGGAAGCTGGCGAGGTTCGCGGACAGGCCCGCCTTGATCGCCTTCATGCTGACGTCGAACGCGACCTTGGGGCCGCCGTCCATCTGCAGCTGGTCCTGCTCGTTGTAGAAGCCGACCGGTTGCTGGGCGAGGACCGGGTTGAACATGTTGGTGCCGGAGTCGACGAACTTCTTGCCGGTCTTCGACACGTACTGCTTGCCGACGTCGATGAAGTCGTCCCAGGTGGTCCAGAGCTTGGAGACGGCATCGCGGTCGGTGGGCAGGCCGGCCTTGGCGAACAGGTCGGTGCGGTAGCACATGGCCAGGCCGCCGACGTCGGTGCCGAGGCCGATCTGCTTGCCGTCCGGCGACAGCGACTGCTGCCACTTCCACGGCAGGTACTTCGACTGGAACTCGGCGCCGCCCCTGTCCAGCAGGTTCACGAACTTGTCGGCCTGGTTGCGGAAGCCGACGATGTAGCCCTCGTCGACCGCCGAGATGTCCGGGGCGCCCGAGCCGGCCACGATCTTCTTCTGGAGGTCCTCGTGCTGGGCGTTGAACTCGCCCGAGTTCAGCACGATCTTGATGTTCGGGTGAGCCGCCTCGTAGCTCGCCTTGAGCTTGTCCAGCCCCATGTCACCCCAGAAGTTGACCTTCAGGGTGACCTGGCCGCCGTTCGCCTTGTCGCTGTCGCCCTCGAGGCTCTGACCGCTGCAACCGGTCACCGCCAGTACCGCCACGAGGCCCGCGGCCGCCGCCCGCACGCCTCGTTTCCCAAGCCGTCCCATCACGCCTCCACCGAGGAAAAATCACTGAACCGGGTAAGTGGTTGCCGACGCTAAGCCGTCGATTCGACGGATGTCAATAGCGTGTTTCCCATCGTTGTCAGTAGTTTTTAAGTGGCACAAATCGGATGAGTCGTTTACTTTTGCGGTTGTGTCCCGTAACACTTAACCGATCAAGCCGTCCGTCCGCCGAACGCCCCGGGGACCGCGCGGTAACGTGAGAGCGCTCTACCAACCGCCCTTGCCGGCCGCTTCGCTGGTCAGGCCTGCTTGCGTCGCCGCTAAGATCGAGCCCAACGACAGGAGACCGAGTGAAGCGGCCCACCATCGCCGACATAGCCCGGCGGGCGGGCGTGTCCAAGGGCGCGGTGTCCTACGCGCTGAACGGCCAGCCCGGTGTTTCCGAGGCGACCCGGCAGCGCATCATCGCGATCGCCCAGGAGATCGGCTTCAATCCGAACAGCGCCGCGCGGGCGTTGTCGGGGGCGAGTGCGCGCGCCGTCGGCCTCACCCTCTGCAGGCCCGCCCGCATCCTCGGCATCGAGCCCTGGTTCATGGGTCTGATCAGCGGGTTCGAGGCCGAGCTGGCGGCCCGGTCGTACGCGCTGACCCTCCAGGTGGTGGCCACACCGGAGATGGAGGTCGAGGTCTACCGGCGCTGGTGGGGCGAGCGGCGGATCGACGGCGTGATCGTCACCGACCTGCGCCACGACGACGTGCGCATCCCGGTGCTCCAGCAGCTCCAGCTGCCGGCCGTGGTGATCGGCGGACCGGGCGACACCGGCGACATCCCGCAGATCTGGTCGGACGACGCGGGGGCGATCACCGAGGCCGTACGGTACCTGGTCGCGCTCGGCCACCGCCGGATCGCCCGGGTCGGCGGTCTGCCCGATCTGTTGCACACCCAGGCCCGTACCCAGGCGTTCGACGACATCTGCGCCGCTCTGGGCATCGAGACGGTGACCGTGACGTCGGACTACACCGGCGAGGAGGGTGGCCGGGCCACCCGCCGCCTGCTGATCGACACCGAACGCCCGACGGCGATCATCTACGACAACGACGTGATGGCCGTGGCCGGCCTGGCCGTGGCGCAGGAGATGGGTCTGACCGTGCCGGGCGATCTCTCCATCGTGGCCTGGGATGATTCGCCCCTGTGCAGCCTGGTGCACCCGCCGCTGACCGCCCTCTCGCGCGACATCCCGGCCTACGGCGCGATGGCCGCCCACGAGCTCCTCGCCGTGATCGACGGCAAGCACCTCGGCAACGTCGAAGCGGGCACCGCCCACCTGACGCCCCGGGGAAGCACGGCTCCGCCGCGCTGAGCCTCACTCGCTCTTGGAGCGGTGGCTTTCCAGGTACGCCTCGATCCGCTCGGCGGGTGCCGGGCGCCCCAGCACGAAGCCCTGTCCGTACAGGCAGCCGGCCTTCGAGGCGCGCTCGATCTGCTCGGCCGTCTCCAGGCCCTTCGCCACGATCTCCAGGCCGAGCCGCCGGCCCAGGCTCACCACCACGTCGATCACCGCGGGTCCGCTCGTGTTCGCCTCCGACGACGTGCTGACCAGCGACGAGTGCAGCTTCAGCATGTCCACCGGCAGCCGGCGCAGATGCGACAACGACGCCTGCCCGGATCCGAAGTCGTCGAGGGCCGCCCGTACGCCGAGTTTGCGCAGCCCGGCCAGGGACGCCACGATGGCCGGGACGTCCTCGGCGACCCACGTCTCGGCCACCTCGACCACCAGACGCTCGGGCGGCAGGCCGTACCGCTTGAGAGTGGACGCCACCCGGTCCGGGAAGCGGGCGGTGAGCAGCTCGCGCGGCGCCACGTTGATCGACAGCCAGAAGTTGGTGTCCCCGGTCGACCAGCCGGTCAGGTGCCGGCACGCCGCGTCCAGCACCCACTCGTCGATCTCCGGCGCGATGCCCACCGCCCGGGCGATCGGCAGCAACTCGTTCGGCAGGATCGTGCCGAACTGCGGATGCCGCCAGCGCAGCAGCGCCTCGACCCCGGCCGGCTGCTCGTCGCGCAGGCTCACCACCGGCTGGAACACCAGGTCCAGCTCGTCGCGCTCGATCGCGCCGAGCAGCTGCTTCTCGAGATCCATCCGGCGGTTGAGCGCCATCTCGACGTCCGGGTCGTACCACTCGACCCGGTCCAGCCCGAGCTGCCGGGCGCGGCGGCGGGCCAGGTCGGCGTGCCGCAGCACCTCGTCGGAGTCGCCGCCGCCGGCCAGCTCGGCCAGGCCGATGCTGGTGTGCAGCTCGACCAGGACGCCGGGCAGCGGGTACGGCTCGGCGAGCACGGTCGCGATCCGGGTGCCCAGCGCGTACGCCAGCACCGCGCCGTCCGTGGTCAGCACCGCGAACTCGTCGCCGCCCAGCCGGGCCGCCACGTCGTCGGCGCCGATCAGGCTGCGGATGCGGCGGGCCACCTCGATCAGCGTGGCGTCCCCGATCTCCCGGCCGCGACTGTCGTTGATCTCGGCCAGCCCGTGCAGGTCGATCACGATGAGCGTGCCCTGCTGGCCGGCCCGCCGCCGGAACGCGAGCAGGTCACGCATCAGCGCCCGGCGGTTCGCCAGGCCGGTGAGCTGGTCCGAGTAGGACAGCTTGTGCAGCGTGCGCTCCAGGTGGACCCGTTCGCCCACGTCCCGCACGTGCACCACCAGGGCCGCCACCTCGGGCACCGACCGCTGGTCCGCGATGGTCGACTCGGTGTCGCGCCACAGCTGCGACCCGTCCCGCATCCGGGCCGTGACCAGCGCGGGCGGCCCGTCGGCGTGCTCACCGGCCAGCACCGAGTCGATCACCGCCTGAGCCTCGGTGACGTCGTCCGGGTGGATCAGATCGCGGAACCGGCGGCCCACCACCTGCGCGTCGGACAGCCCGAACAGCGGCGCGGACTGCCATTTGATCCGCAGCCGCTCGTCCAGCACCAGGGTGAGGTCGGTGGCGCCGGCGACCAGCGAACGGAAGTGCGCCTCGGCTGTCTGCAGCTGGCTGGCGTACCGCCGGATGTCGTGCACCACGAGCAGCTCACGCATGGCCAGCACCGCCACCATGGAGATGCCGAGCAGGATCCCGGTCTGGTCGAAGCTGCCGACCGTGACCAGATGCCAGATCGCCCCGACGACGCCGACCGCGGCCGGGATCGCCAGCAGCGGGTAACTCGCCAGATACTGATCCGGGTAGCGCGGCTCGAGCGGCGGTTTCGGCAGGTCACGCCGCGAGCCACCGTCCGCGGTCGCGCCCAGGCCCAGCACGATCGGGAGGCCGAGCAGCGGCACCGCGATGCCGCCGGAGCCGAGGATCAGCATGGTGACGATCGCGCCGAGACCGATCATCACGGCCGCGGCGCCGATGCCGCAGCGGATCGCCGCGGGGCGCAACGGCCGGCCGCGCAGCACGGTCACCGTGGCGATGGCGATGCCGGTCGCGCCGAGCAGGGTGATCGGCAGGGTGCCGCTGTGCTCGGTCTTGAGCGGCGGCGCGAGGTAACCGGCAAAGGCCAGGCTGACGCCGAGACCGGCGCCGTCGAACGCCCGCCGCGAGTGCACGATCAGGCCGCTGCCCATCCCGGGCAGCAACAGCGTGCCGATCGAGTACAGCACCACGACCAGGCCGAACAGCGGTCCGGCCCACAGCTCGGGCCGGGGCGGCGCCCAGACCGGCACGACCGCGGTCAGCCCGGCGGCCAGCGCGGCCAGGCCGACGAAACCGGCGCCGCGGCAGGCCACGAAGGAGCGGTCGGCATGGTGGAAGTCGAGGGCGGCGTGGATCAGGCGCGCGCCGGCCCAGAGGGCGGAGCCGCCGGCCGCGATCGCCAGCGCCGCGGGCCCCGGGATCAACCCGGCGACCCCGGCCACCAGCACGATGATCGCGACGACGGTCACGCCCACGGTGAAGACCCGGTCGGTCGGCCGGGCGCGTGCGGGGGCGGGCACTGCCACGTGGACGGTCCTCTGGGTGGGGGGCGAGGGGACGCTGCCAGGGATCAACGATCGTCCCTCGATCAGGTTACGGCCGGGTATTCACGGGTCCCATCAACGGATGGTCGGATATGGACGCCGCAGGGTCAACTCGTCGGCGTCACCCACCGGCCACCGACGGCAACACCTGGATCTCCGATCCGGCGGCCACGGCCGTGCTCAGGCCCGCCATCCGCCGGCAGTCCTCACCGTCCACGTAGATGTTGACGTAGCGCCGGATCGCGCCGCTCTCGTCTCGGATCCGGCGGGCCAGCAGCGGCCAGCGCTCACCCACCTCGTCCAGCACCGCGCCCAGTGAGCCGTCGGCGGTGATCTCCAGCCGCGGCCGGCCGCCGCACTCCGCCCGAAGCACCCCGGGCACCAGCAGCGTCGGCATCAGAGGACCACCGCCCGTACGGAAAGCACGTCGGGCAGGTGGGCGACCACCCGGGCCCAGGTCTCCCCCTCGTCCGCGGTGGCGAAGACCTCGCCGGCCTTCGTCCCGAAGTAGACGCCGGCCGGCTCGCCGTCGTCGGTGGCCATCGCGTCGCGCAGCACCACCGGGTAGTACGGGTCGCCGGGCAGCCCCTCGGACTGCGCCTCCCACTTGTCGCCGCCGTCGGTCGAGCGGAAGACCCGGCAGCGGAACTCGGCCGGATACCGCCGGCCGTCGCTGATCAGCGGAAAATTCCAGATCGTGCCGGACCGGCGCGGATGGGCCACGATGGGGAACCCGAAGTCGGACGGCAGGGTCGCGGCGATCGACTCCCAGGTGTCCCCGCCGTCGGTCGTGCGGTAGACGCCGTGGTGGTTCTGCGCGTACATCCGGTCGGGATCGCCGGCGTCGCGCGCCACCCGGTGCACGCACTGGCCGTACTCCGGCCAGGGATCGGGCAGGAAATACGCCTTGATACCGGAATTCGCCGGGGACCACGTGCCGCCGCCGTCGCTCGTGCGGTAGACGCCGCCGGTGGACATCGCCACCACCATCCGGTCCGGGTCGGCCGGGTGCGGCAGGATCGTGTGGACGGCCTGGCCGCCGAAGCCCGCCGCCCAGTGCGGCCGGTGCGGATGGTCCCAGAGACCGCGCACCAGCTCGAAACTGTGCCCGCCGTCGGCCGACCGGAACAGCGCCGACGGCTGCGACCCGGCATAGATCACGCCGGGCTCGTCCGGGCCGGCCGGCACGATCTGCCAGACCCGCTCGACGGTGGCGCCGGCGTCGGACGGAAAGGCGATCGGCGCCGTCTCCGGCTCCTGCCAGGTCCCGCCCAGATCGTCGCTGATCGCCACGCTCGGGCCGAAATGGGAGTTGTCCACCGCGGCGAGCAGGCGGGGGTGCGGGCCGCGGGCATCCACGCCGACCGTGTAGATCGCCGTGCCGGGGAACTGAGCCGGGCCGACCTGCCAGCTCCGGCGTTCGTCATCGCTGGTGGCCAGGAACAGGCCCTTGCGTGTTCCGACCGCTAACAGCACCGTCATGGGCAGAGTATGCGCGCCGGGTCCGCCCTCAGGGACCGTCACCACGGATGGGACAATGAGAGGCGTGAGGTCCAAGCCCCTTCTCCGCGTCCGCAAGACCGGCGCGCTCCTGGTCGCCGCCGTGATCGCGTTCGTGGGAGCGGTCCCGTTGGCCGGGACGTCGTGGCAGTGGACCCCGGTCCTGCTCCTGCCGGTCCTCGCCTTCATCTGGGCGTGGCGGGCCGGCACCGACGTCTACCCCGACCAGCTGCGGGTGAAGGCACTCTTCGGCAGCACCCGGGTGCCGTGGGAGCGGGTCACCGAGCTGGCGCCGGACGTGCACGGTCAGATCTCCGCCCTGCTCGACAACGGCAACGTGATCAAATTGACCGGCGTCACCCGCGACAACCTGCCGAGGGTGCTGGCCGTGAGCAAGCAGGAGATCGCCCACCCCGACTGAATCGCGGGTCTTCCCAGGTGCCGCCGCTACCCTGGGGTGCGTCAAGCCGAGGAGGTCGACATCGTGCGTTCCCGCCGGGCCCGGGCCGCGGTCGCGACATTGGCCGCCGTGCTCACGCTCACCGCGGCGTGCAGTTTCGGCCCGCCCGACCCCGACCAGCAGGGCGCACCGCCCAACCTGCCGAAACCCTCGGCCGCGCTGCCCTCCGGCGAGGATCCGAACGGCGGCTCGCAGGAGGTCGCGGTCTCCGTGCTGGCCAAGAACCTCGAGGTGCCGACGTCGATCGCCTTCCTGCCGGACGGCGCCGCGCTGGTCACCGAACGGGACACCGGACGGATCCTGCAGGTCGGCCCGGAGTCCGGCCAGGACGGCCTCAAAGTCACCGAGGTGCAGCGGCTCAACGAGGTGCAGGCGTCCGGCGACGGCGGGCTGCTCGGCATCGCGGTGTCCCCGAAGTACGCGACCGACAAGACAATCTTCGTCTACTACTCGACGGCCAAGGACAACCGGATCGGCAAGCTCCGGCTCAAGGGCAAGCTCCAGCCGATCCTGACCGGCATCCCGCGGTCCGCGGACGCGAACGGCGGCGCGCTGGCCTTCGGTCCCGACGGTTTCCTGTACGCGGGCACGGGTGACGGGTCGGGCAACGGCGCGCAGGCTCCGAACCCGAAGAGCCTGGCCGGCAAGATCCTGCGGATGACCACGGCGGGCAAGCCGGCGCCGGGCAACCCGACGGTGAACTCGCTGGTCTGGGCTTCCGGCCAGCACAACGTGGCGGGGATCGCCTTCGATCAGCAGAAGCGTTTGTACGCGACGGACAGCGACCAGACGAAGACCGATGAGCTGAACCGGGTCGCCAAGGGGCAGAACCTGGGCTGGCCCACGGTCGAGGGCCAGAGCAACAACGCGAAGCTGACCGGCCCGCTGTTCGACTGGCCGGTCGCCGAGTCGGCCTGCTCCGGGGTGGCCGTGCTGGAACGCACCCTGGCCACGGCCTGCCTGAACGGCAAGCGGCTCTACCTGCTCAACCTCACCGAGTCGGCCGCCACCCTCGGCTTCCCGCAGGCGGTGCTGACCGGCGAGTACGGCCGGCTGCGCGCCGTGGTGGCCGCGCCCGACGGCTCGTTCTGGGTCTCCACGTCGAACCAGGAGGACGGCGGTGACCCGGGCCCGGACGACGACCGGCTCATCCGCCTGGTGTTCTCGGACGGCGGCGCGGGCCGGACATGACGGTTTGATGATCGGCCGTCCGGGGGAAGGTGAGCCGTCGATGACCGAGCACACGGCCGCCGCGGTGGCGGCGTGGCTGAAACGCCTGTCCGCCGCCCTTGTTGTCACCGGCCGGTCCGTCGGCCGGTTCGCCCGCCGTTGCGCCGCCGCGACCGGCCGGGGATACCGCAGCCGCTGGGGCGGTCGCCTCCGCATCGGCGCCGCGGTCGCCCTGGTCAGCGTCGCCGGCGTCATCATCGGGACGATGCTGCTGGCGCATGCCCAGCTCAACGTGGGCCCGTTCCGCGCCGAGATGTCGATCACCCCGTCGTTCTCCGGCGGCACCGAGGTGGACATCCCGCCGCTGGGCTCGCTGCACCTGGACAGCCACGACGGCCCGATCCACCTCAACGTGAACCTGGGGTCGCTCGACCAGAGCCGTACCGAAGCACTGATCGACGACCCGGCGGCGATCAGCTCGGCCGGCCAGAACGCGGTCGACGACGTCCGCACCGGCGTGATGCGGCTCGGCGTCCGGGCGCTGGGGATCGCCGTGCTCAGCGCGCTGGCGCTGGCCGCGGTCATCTTCCGCAACGTCCGCCGGGTCGCCGAGGCCGGCCTGACCGCCCTGGTGGTGACCGGCGGCAGCCTCGGCCTGGCGGCCGGCACCCTGCGCCCCGACTCGATCGCCGAGCCCCGGTACGAAGGCCTGCTGGTCAACGCCCCGGCGGTGGTCGGTGACGCGCGGCGGATCGCGGACAACTACGGCCGGTACGCCGACCAGCTGCAACAGATCGTCAGCAACGTGAGCCGCCTCTACACGACGGTGTCGTCCCTGCCGGTCTACGAGCCGGCCGGCAACACGACCCGCATCCTGCACGTGTCCGACCTGCACCTGAACCCCTCGTCGTGGGGCCTGATCCGCACCGTCGTGCAGACCTTCGACATCGACGCGGTGGTCGACACCGGCGACATGGTCGACTGGGGAAGCGCCGCCGAGACCGGTTACGTGTCGTCGATCCCGTCGGTCGGCGTCCCGTACATCTACGTCCGCGGCAACCACGACTCGATGGCCATCCAGAACGCGGTGGCTCGCCAGCGCAACGCCATCGTCCTGGACAACGCGGTCACCACGATCGACGGCGTCACGATCGCCGGCATCGGCGACCCCGAGTTCACCCCCGACAAGAGCGAGACCCCGCCCGCGAACGACGCCGACGAGCCCGAGGTCACCCCGTTGGTCCGCAGCGGCCAGACACTGGCCGACACGATCCGCCAGCACGGCACGCCGGTGGACGTGGCGCTGGTGCACGATCCGGCGATGGCCCAGCCGCTGTCCGGCGTGGTCCCGCTGGTGCTGGCCGGCCACCTGCATCACCGCGAGGTCAGCATCCTCCCCACCGCCACGGCGACGCCGGACCCGTCGGCTTCGGCATCGTCCGCTGCTCCGACCCCGTCCGCCCCCGCCGACGGCGCCGCGACCCCGCCGCAGCAGACCCGCCTGCTGGTGGAGGGCTCCACGGGCGGCGCGGGCCTGCGCGGCCTGGAGAAGGAGGCGCCGACGCCGCTGAGCTTGTCGGTCCTGTATTTCGACGAGAAACACCAGCTGAAGGCGTACGACGACATCCAGCTGGGCGGCACCGGCCAGTCCAACGTAGAACTCCAGCGAAACGTCATAGGCGCCAAGCCCGAGGAGACCGCGACCCCCGCCGGCTCAGAATCGGCAGTCCCCGACCTGCAGCCCACCCGCTAGCACCGCCACCCCGCCCGGGCGGGCCGGCGCGGGGCCCGCGGATTTGGTGTGGGACGCGGCGCCACGGCCGCGGGTTCGGTGCCGCGGCAGCGGGTTCGGTGCGGGACCGGTGCCGCGGTCCGCGGGTTCGGTGCGGGACCGGTGCCGCGGTCCGCGGGTTCGGTGCGGGACCGGTGCCGCGGCTCACGGGTTCGGTTCGGGGCCGGTTGCAGTTGCACCGGTCAGGCCTCCTGGCGTCGGGTTCCGGCGGTGCCGGGACCCATCCCCGGCCAGGGCTCGGCGAATGAGCGCGACGTCACCATCGGTCTGCGGCCGCCAGGGCCAGCCGCCGAAATGGATGCTTTCGTCCGGTCAGGAAGGGACCCTGAGAGAGCGCATGTCAAAGGTCGGCGCACTACCCAGCCTGCCTTGGTCCGCGAAATGCGACGCGGCATATCAAAGCCGTGCACCCACCGAGCCGGCCCCGGTCCCGCAATGCGCAGACGAACTTCCCACGCCCCACCAACCGGGCCGCCGGAATGCGCAACCGGCACATCAAAGCTCACCCACCCGGCCGGTCCGATCCCGGGATGGGCACCCGGCACACGAAAGCCCACGCACCCACGCACCCACGCCGGGTCCGAAATGCGCAACCGGCACACCAGAGCCCACGCACCCCGGACGCGCAACCGGCATACCCAAGCCCACGCACCCGCTCAGCCGGCCCGGTCCAGGGATGCGCACCCGGCATCCCCGGAGCTCAAGCCACCTCGGCCCCCGGCCTGCCCGACCACCCGGGACAACCCGGAACCCCGGCGCCGGCCCGGCTCACCCGCCCAGCCGGCCGCCTCCCACGGGACCGAGCCGAACCCCGTACTGAATCAAGCGCCCAAGCGGGACAGGATCAGCTCGCGGACGGTCTTGGCGTCCGCCTGGCCCCTCGTGGTCTTCATGACCGCGCCGACCAGGGCGCCCGCCGCAGCGACCTTGCCGTCGCGGATCTTGGCGGCGATGTCCGGGTTTGCCGCGATCGCCTCGTCGACGGCGGCGGTGAGCGCGCCGGTGTCCGAGACGACCTCGAGGCCCCGGGACGCCATGACCGCGGCCGGGTCGCCCTCGCCGGCGACGACGCCCTCGAGCACCGAGCGGGCCAGCTTGTCGTTCAGCTTGCCGTCGTCGACCAGCTTCTGCAGCTGGGCCACCTGGGCCGGCGTGGCGCCCACGGCCGAGAGCTCGATGCCCAGCTCGTTGGCGCGGCGGGCCAGCTCGCCCATCCACCACTTGCGCGCGCCGGCCGGGGACGCGCCCGCGGCGATCGTCTCCTCGATCAGCTCGACCGCGCCGGCGTTGGCCACCGACTGCATGTCGTTCTCGCTGATGCCCCAGTCCTCGCGCAGGCGGGCGCGCTTGACGCTCGGCTTCTCCGGCAGGCTCGCGCGCAGCTCCTCGACCCAGGCCGCGTCGGGCGCGATCGGCACCAGGTCGGGCTCGGGGAAGTAGCGGTAGTCGGTGGCGGTCTCCTTCGAGCGGCCGGGGCTGGTGTCGCCGCGGTCCTCGTGGAAGTGCCGGGTCTCCTGGACGATGCGGCCGCCCTCGTCGAGCACCGACGCCTGCCGGATGATCTCGGACCGGACGGCGCGCTCGACGGAGCGCAGCGAGTTCACGTTCTTGGTCTCGGTGCGGGTGCCCCACTCCTCGCCGGGCTTGTTCAGCGAGGTGTTGACGTCGCAGCGCAGCGAGCCCTGCTCCATGCGCACGTCGGAGACGCCGAGCGAGCGGATGATGTCGCGCAGCTCGGT
>NZ_CAKUCL010000037.1 GCF_934643405.1 uncultured Actinoplanes sp. | reverse complement strand
GAGCGCGGCAGCGCCGGCGCGTGGACGAGCGCGAAGCCGGTCCCGGCGAAGGCCGCGGCCCGGCCCCGGCGGTCACCGGCCGGCCGTGGCGAGCCAGTCACCGAGGTCCCCCGAGGCGAAGGCCGGGTCGCGGCGCAGCATCGCGATGTGGATGGCCTGCAGCGCCGGCCCGGGTTCCAGGCCCAGCTCCTCGGCGAGGGTGTGCCGGGCGTCGGCGTAGGCGTCGAGCGCCTCGCCGATCCGCCCGGCCCGGTAGAGCGCGATGACCAGTTGCGCGTGCTGGCGTTCGCACAGCGGCTCGGCGGCGACCGCCTCGCGCAGGCCGGCGACCAGCTCGTCGTCCAGCCCCAGGCGCAGCCGGGCGTCGGTCCAGTCGCGCATGGCCGAGCGCCGCTGTTCCTCCAGGCAGTCGATCCAGTGCTCGATGCCGGGCGTGGCCGGCAGGTCGGCCAGCGGGCGGCCGCGCCACAACGCGGCCGCCCGGCTCATGTAGTCGTGGCACGCCGCCGCGTCGCCCTTGCGCAGCTCCTCGCGGCCGCGATCGGTCAGCCGCCGGTGGCGCAGGGCGTCGACCCGGTCCTCATCCACCGAGAGCAGGTAGCCGACACCGCGGTGGATCATCTCGACGCCGGAGTCGTCGGCGGTGAGCAGGTTGCGGATCGTCCACACGTAAGTGTGCAGATTGGCCGGTGCCGACCGCGGCGGGCGCGGGCCCCACAGCTCGTGCGCCAGCCGCTCGCTGGACACCAGCGCGTTGGTGTTGGCCAGCATCAGCGCCAGCACGATCTTCGGTTTGGTGCGGCTGATCGGTTGCAGCTCGGCGCCGCAGCGGACCTCGAGCTGGCCGAGCACGCGGAACTCCATTGATGTCCTCCCGGCGATACTCCCGTGGGTTGCGCGCAGGCGCGGTGGGGGGCGACGCTCAGGTGGGACGGTAGGAGCCGGCGCTTATCGATCGCTTATCACGGACTCCTCGCCCCATACACTGCCGTTCGGGGGAGGACGTGTCGGGGTGAGGCTGCACCTGTTGGGTCCGATCGAGGCGTTCAGCGGCCCGGTCCGGGTGCCGCTCGGCAGCCCGCAGCAGCGGTGCCTGCTGGCGGCCCTCGCGCTGGACGTCGGCCACGTCGTCTCGGTCGACCGGCTGGCCGACATCGTGTGGTCGGGCGAACCACCGCAATCCGCTCGCAACGCTCTGCAGGTGTCCGTGTCCCGGTTGCGCCGCGTCCTGGAGCAGGACGACGACGGGCATCCCATGCGGCTGCTCACCCGCGCGCCCGGTTACCTGCTGGAGGCCGATCCGCAGGACATCGACGCCCACCAGTTCGGCGCCCTGGTCGCCACCGCGCGCGAGGTCACCGACGCGGGCCTGCGGGCACGTCTGCTGCGCGAGGCGCTGCGTCTGTGGCGCGGCGACGCGTTGAACGATCTCGACGGTACCGTGCGGGAACGGCTGGCCGGCGCGCTGGACGAGACGCGGTGGACGGCCACCGAGGACCGGATCGACGCCGATCTGCGGCTCGGCCGCCACAGCGGCGAACTGGTCGACGAGCTGCGCGAACTGGTCCGCCGGCGACCGTTGCGGGAACGTCTCGCCGGGCAGTACATGACCGCGCTCCACCTCGACGGGCGCCGGGCCGAGGCGCTGGCCCACTTCACCCGTGTCGAGGAACTGCTCGGCGAGGAGCTGGGCCTGCCGGCCGGTGACGACCTCCGCGAGCTGCGCACCGCGATCCTGCGTGGGCTGCCGTCGGCGGCCCCGGGCGACGGACCGTCCGGCGCCCGGCCCGGCGACGCGACGCCCCGGCTGCTCCCGCCTCCGGTGGCCGGCTTCACCGGACGGGTCGCCGAGCTCGCGGCCCTCGACGAGATCCGCGACACGGCGCTCGCGAACGGGTTGCCGGCGGCCGCCGCGCTGGTCGGCACGGCCGGCGTGGGCAAGACGGCGCTCGCCTTGCGGTGGGCGCACCGGCATGCCGCCGACTTCCCCGACGGGCAGCTCTACCTGGACCTGCAAGGCCACGGCGGGCGTCGCCGGCTGGAACCGGCGCAGGCGCTCGAGCGGCTGCTGCGCATGCTCGGGGTGTCCGGTGCGGACATCCCGGCCGAGCCGGAGGAGCGGGCCGCGCGGCTGCGGTCGGCGGTGGCCGGCCGGGCCATGATGATCGTGCTGGACAACGTTCGGTCCTCGGCCGACGTGCGGCCGCTGCTGCCGGCCTCGGCGGGCTCGCTGGTGCTGATCACCAGTCGTAACCGGCTCGACGGGCTCGCCGTGCGGGAGGGCGTACGGGCGATCGCCGTGCACCGGCTCTCCGAGCGTGACGCGCATTCGCTGCTGGAGGTGGTCGCCGGTCCGGCGCTGCGCCGCCGGCCGGTCGCGGCGCATCGGCTCGCGCAGCTGTGCGACAACCTGCCGCTCGCGCTGCGGATCGCCGGCGCCCGCCTGGCCGCCGGTGGCGAGCAGGCCGTCGACACGGTCATCGCGGAGCTGTCCGACGCCCAGCACCGCCTCGACGCCCTCTCCGTCGAAGGCGGCGACAGCGCGGTGATGTCGGTGATGACGTCGTCGGTGCAGGCGGTCCCGCCCGCGGCGGCACGGCTGCTGCGCCTGCTCGGCACCCACCCGGGTGAGGAGGCCGACGCCGACGCGGCGGCGGCGCTGCTCGGCGGCGAGCCCGCATCCGCGCGCCGCCTGCTCGAGCTTCTCGCCGACGAGCACCTGGTGGAACGGCGGGCCGGCGCCCGGTTCGGCATGCACGACCTGATCCGGCTGTTCGCCGCCGGCCAGGCCGAGCGCGAGGAGACGACGGACAGCCGCCGGGCCGCGGTGCGCAGGCTCCTTCTCTGGTACGGGCACAGCGCGCACTCGGCCGAGACGGTGCTCAATCCGCAGCTGGTCCGCCTGGCGCCCGACCCGGCGACCCGTCCGCCGAACGCGTTGTCGTTCGCCGGCCCGGACGCGGCCTTCGCGTGGCTGGACGCCGAGCGGGCCAACCTGTTCGCCGCCGTCCGGCACGCGCACGCCATCGGGCTGCCCGAGCAGACCTGGCTGCTCGCCAACGCCCTGTACACGTACCTGCGCCGGCGCTACTTCCTGGCCGAGTTCGTCGAGTTCTCCGAGCTGGGCGCGGCGGCGGCCGCCGGGGCGGGCGACGAGGCGGCCGAGGCGGTGATGGCCGGCGCCCTCGGCATCGCCTACTCGTTCGCCCGCCGGGTCGACGACGCGCTGACCGCGTACGCCCGCGCCGAGACCCTGTTCGGCCGGCTCGGCGACGTCGAGCAGCAGGCCCGCGTGCGGTCCAACATGGGCTGCATCCGGATGGAGGCCGGCGACTTCGACGCGGCCGACGCCAATCTGATCCGCGCCGCCGCGCTGGCCCGCGAGGCCGGTTCACTCACCGTCGAGGGCGCCTGCCTGTCGAGCCACGCGCTGCTGGAGATCTGGCGGGGCCGCCCCGACGACGCCGAGCCCTACCTGGCGGCGGCGATCCGGATCCAGAGCCGGATCGACCGCCCGTACTGGGGTCCCAACGTCCACGAGTACTACGGCGACCTGCACCTGCGCCGCGGCGACCACGCCGCCGCGGCCGGATGCTACGAGCAGGCCCTGCACGCCGCCCGGGAGATCGGCGAGCGGGTCGTGGAGGCGCGGGTGCTGTCGTCGCTGGCCGAGGCGCTGGTCAAGGGTGGCCGCCCCGAGCCCGGCCGGCAGCGCATGGCGGAGGCGCGTGCGCTGGCCGGGTCGATCAGCGGCCCGCTGGCGGCCGACGTCGAGAAGCGCCTGGCCGCGCTGGAGCTGCCCTGACCCCGGCCGGGCCGCCGGCCGGCCGGGTCAGTCGAGGCCCAGGCCCCGGCGGCCGATCTCGTTCAGATCCTCGGGGCGGAAACGGTTCGGCCAGTCGCGCTCGTAGTGCTCGGCCGGGAAGTCGGCCGGGCTCTCGCCCTTGGCGAAGGCGTCGCGCACCGACGCCGCGTACGTCTCGTTGCGGGGGCACCACGGCGCGGCCGGGATGTACATGACGTTGCCCCAGCCCTGCTGGGCCTCCACCGGCGCCACGCTGTGGATCATGTCGCAGTGCCACCAGACCGAGTCGCCGGCCCGGACGTCGGGGATGCCGGCCAGGGCCTCCATGAGCGGGGCGTGCCACTTGTGGCCGGCCGGGAAGACCTGGTTGACCGTCACGCCGCACATGTCGTCGTCGGGGACGTCGCTCAGCAGCGGGCGCAGCATCAGGTACGCCATCGCCTCGGGGATCGGCACGGTGTGCAGCACACCCTGGTCGTGGTCCATGTCGGACAGCGCGGTCCAGCCCTGGAACGTGCGGAAGGCGGAGCACATCGTCGAACCGGGGTACTGCGGTCCGGCCGTGCGGTGGGCAGCGTCCCACGGGTCGTACTGCTCGACGCTGCCGTCGAAGAGGTGCCGGAACGCCTGCTGGTACGCCCGGGTCATCCAGAGGTCGAGGGTCCCGGGGTCGAGGTGGGTGCCCAGGCCGGCCGAGTCGGCGCCCTCGGGGCGGCGGCGGATGCGGTCGGGGTAGAGCGAGTCGCGGTCCGGGTCGAACCACTGGACGCCCTCGGAGGACGACGTCCACTGGCTGTTCAGGAACGCCTGGACGGCCGCCATCCGCGGACTCTGCCGGGCCTGCATCTGCGCGGGCGACCAGTAGATCGGGTAGATCTCCGGCTTGGAGCCCACGCTGCCGAAGAAGTCGTCGCCCGGCCCGCGGTAGTTCTCGAAGAAGTGGTTGCCCTCGACGTAGTCGACGATGTCGCGATCCCACTGCAGGGCCTGGGGACGCTCGAAGTGGCCGCGGACGACCAGGCAGCCGCGGCGGCGCAGCTTCGCCAGCTCGGCGGCGGGCACCGTGCCGGCGGCGATGTCGGCGTAGTCGATGACCGGCCAGATCGTCTCGCCGCGCCGCCGGGCCGCCGCGATGTCGTCGACCGCGGCCTGGACGCGCTGCTCGACGACGGCGAACACCTCCTCGACCGTGCGGCCGGACGCGGCGATCCGCTCGCGCAGGGCGGCCTTGATCTCGCGGGTCGCGGCCCGCAGGTCGGCGGGCGTCTCTTCCCAGTGCGGCAGGGCGGTCGTGGTCGACACGGCGTCTCCTTCTAGTCAGCTCTCCTTACTTGAAGCACCGTACGGGGTGCGCTGGTTACCAGGCAAGGCTCCTGACTAGAATTGGCACATGGCACCCGCGAAGCCGTCGCAGGACGTGGTCCGCGCGCTGACCGACGAGCACGTGCTGCGGGCGCTCATCCGGCACCGGCGGCTGACCCGCGCCGAGCTGGCCGTTGAGATCGGCATCTCCAAGCCCACCGCGGGCGAGAGCGTGCGCCGGCTGACCGAGCGGGGCCTGGTCGCCGACACCGGCGAGCGCACCGCGGGCGGGCGAGGCCGGGGCCGGGTGGGGTCGTACTACGCGCTCGCGCCCACCGTCGGGGTGGCCCTGGCGATCACCATCGCGCCGCGCGGCGTGGTGGCCGAGTGTCTGGACGTCTACGGCGACATCGTGGCGAGCACGGTGCGGCCCGCCGATCCCAGTCGCGTCGCGAGCGCGCTCGAGGCCGCGGCCGCCGAGGTGACCGCGGCGGCCGCCGGAACAGGCGCGGCGCAGCCGGTCCGCCTGGCCGTGGTGAGCGCGGCCGACCCGGTGGACCGCACCACCGGCCGCCTGGTGCAGCTGCCCGACGCACCCTTCCTGGTCGGCGAGCTCGATCCGGTGGCGCTGCTCGCGCCGTACGTCTACGGGCCGGTCGTCGTCGACAACGACGTGAACTGGGCGGCGCTGGCCACGCGGGACAGCGCCGACTTCGCGTACCTCCACCTCGGCGAGGGTCTCGGCTGCGCGATCGTCAACGACGGCGAGGTGCGGCGGGGCAGGACCGGGCTGACCGGCGAGATCGCCCACCTGATCACCGTGGGGCCAGGCGGGCGCGCGGTCCGGTTCATCGAGCTGTTCGGCGAGCTGGGCCTGCGGCGCGGCGGGTCGACCGCCGTCGACGTCGAACGGCTCGTGGCCGCCGGCGAGGAGACCCGGGCGGTCGTCGGTGCGGCGGTCGGCGGGGTGATCGCCGCGGTGATCGCCCTGGCCGATCCGCAGGTGGTGGTGGTCGGCGGTTCCTGGGGCCCGGCCCTGGCCGGTGACATCCGGGCGGCGGTCGCCGGGATGCCACGTCAGGTCCCCGTCCGTACGGCAAGCCCGCAGACCGACCCCGTCCTGGCCGGAGTCCGCGCCGCCGCGCTCAGCCACCTCCGAGCCGGCGTGATGGCTGCGCGCGAGCCGCATCCGGGATAGCGTTTCCGCGTGGTGGGCGACGCATGAGTCTGGAAAAGGTGGTCTTCGGCTTCTTCGTGCTGCTGGCCGCGACGCTGAACGTGGGGTTCTTCATCGGCGACATCTCCGACCCCAAGCTGCACAACGTCTACGAGCTGTTCGCCGCGGTCGTGGTCAACCTCATCGCCACGGTGCTGAAGTTCGGCGACCGCACCCAGATCGGTGCGGTGCACCTGGCGACCAGCCTGGTGGCCGACCTCCAGCTGATCGCGGCGGCCCTGGTCTGGGCCTACGCCACGCAGATCTCCTCGGCCGGGCTGGACGGGCAGGCGATGGCCAGTGTGGTCTCGCTGTCCGGCGGCGCGCTGCTGGCCAACCTGGTGGCGGTCACCCTGCTGGTGATCGAGACCGTGTCGTTCCTGCGCCGATGAGAAGCAGATGACCAGGGGTAAGGTCTCCGCCGCGTCGAGACCGGGGGAGACGTCGCCGACGATCTTCCTCATCCTGCGCCGGATGCGGGCGCCGCTGATCGTCCTGATCTCGATCTTCGCGATCAGCGTGCTGGGCCTGACCCTGATCCCCGGCCAGGACGCGTCCGGCCGGCCGGCGCGCATGGGGTTCTTCGACGCCTTCTACTTCATGAGCTACACCGCCACGACCATCGGCTACGGCGAGATCCCGCAGCCGTTCACCGGCGCGCAACGGCTCTGGGTGATCGGCGCCATCTACTTCACCGTGATCGGCTGGGCGTACGCGATCGGATCCCTGCTCACGCTCCTGCAGGACCGGGGCTTCCGCGAGGCTCTGGCGCTGCGGCGCTTCATCCGTACGGTGTCCCGGCTGCGCGAGCCGTTCCTGCTGATCGTCGGCTATGGGCAGACCGGGCGGCTGCTCGGCCGTTCGCTCGACGCCCTCGGCCGGCGGCTGGTGGTGGTGGACAGTTCCGGCGCCCAGGTGGACACCCTGGACATCGACCCTTACCACGCCGATGTGCCGGGACTGACCGGGGACGCGGGAAATCCGCGCACGCTGCGGATCGCCGGGCTCGACCACCCGCGCTGCGAGGGTGTGCTGGCGCTGACCGACGACGACGAGGTCAACCTCGTCGTGGCGATGACCGCCGCGCTGACCCGGCCGCAGCTCACGGTGGTCGCCCGCACCGTCTCGCCGGCGATCGAGCACCGGATGCGCGCCTTCGGCTCGCCGACGGTGGTGAACCCGTTCGACCGCTTCGGCGACCACGTCCGGCTGGCGCTGCACGCCCCGGCGTCGTACCAGTTGTCGTCCTGGCTGGTCAGCGGCCCGGGCGCGGAGTTGCCGGAGCCGGGCCGCGCGCCGACCGAGGGCCGGTGGGTGATCTGCGGCTACGGCCGGTTCGGGCACAAGCTCGCCGACGACCTGCGCGCCGACGGCCTGGAGGTCACGGCCATCGACCTGAACCCGGATCCGGAGGCGCCGTTCCCGGTGATCGAGGGCGACGCGTCGGAGCCCGAGGTCATGGAGCAGGCGCGGCTGACCGACGCGGCCGGCTTCGTCGCGGGCACCGACAACGACACCACCAACCTGTCGCTGATCGCCGCCGCCCGCCGGATCAATCCCGGCCTGTTCGTCGCGGCCCGGCAGAACCGCCCGGCCAGCGCGACGCTGTTCGCGGCGATGCGGCCGGACTGGCAGCTGGTGCCCGCCGAGGTGGTGGCGAAGGAGATCTACGCGCAGCTGGCCACGCCGTTGCTGTGGCGTTTCCTGCGGGACATGCCGGCGCGCGGCGACGAGTGGGCGGCCCGGATGATCGACCGGCTGCGCCACCACTGCGGCACCCAGCTCGGCGACCTGTGGAAGATCACGCTGACCGCGCGGGAGACGCCGGCGATCGTGGCGTGGCTGCGGTCGGGTGACGCCCGCATCGGTGACCTGATGCGCAGCCCTCAGGACCGCGACCGGCCGCTGCCCGCGGTGGCGATGCTGGTGCTGCGCGACGGCGAGGCGATCCTCGGCCCGGATCCCGACGTCACGCTGCGGATGGACGATCAGATCCTGTTCGCCGGCGATGCCGCGGCGCGGCGGGCGTTGCACAAGACCACGTTCGACCACGGCGCGGGCGAGTACGTCGTGCACGGCCGCTCGGTGCCGTCCGGCTGGCTGTGGCAGCGGGTGACCGGCCGGGTTCCGGGTTCGCGGTGATAAAGGCGGCCCAGGAGGGTAAATCGAGAGCATCGCCCCGTTCGATCACAGGAGAGCTCATGATCCCCAACCTGATCCGCCGCTTCGTCATCATGGCGATCGCCGTGCCCCTGGCCGCGGCCGGCGCCCGCAAGCTCAGCGACACCATCGAGGCGCGCCGCGGGCCGAGCCGGGGGACCCGCCTGCTGCGGCAGGGAGCCGACACCCTGCAAGGCTTCCGGCGGCAGAAGAAGCGCCGCTTCTTCTTCAGCCGGTGACGCAAGGGGCCGGTGGCAATCCACCGGCCCCTCTCGCTTCTTCCGTACGGGCTAACCGAACGCGTGCTGGTTCACCTCGACGATCCGGCCGGCCTGCTTGATGCCCAGCTGCCCGGCGATGCTCCACGACGTGGAGTAGAGGTGCCCGTCCACGTACTTCAGACCGGTCGGCATGGTCACCCGCAGATGTGTGATCCGGCCGTGGTCCACCTTGGTGAGCCGGCCGACCTTGGCCGGGTCGAATCCGGGCGGCGGCGGGCCGTTGCCCTCCGGCGCGCCGAAGAGGACCTCGGACACGTAGATCTCGTCGTCGTCGCCGACCGCGATGCCGGTGAGCGACGTGAAGCCCTTCCAGACCCGCAGCACGTGGCCGGTGCGGCCGTCCAGCTTCCAGATCGCCGCCGCGCCGGGCGACTCCGCGCCCAGGGTGGACACGTAGACGTACCGGCCGACCTGCACCACGCCGGTCGGGACCGGGTCGCAGCCGACGGTGCCCGGGTTGGCCTGCGCGCCCTTCTTCAGGCAGGCCGGTGTCTTGGCGGTCGGCGGCACGAAGAACGTCGAGATCTTCCCGGAATACGGGTCGACGCGCAGAACGTCATTCGCTCCGCCGTCCGCGACCAGCAAACCCCATTTTGTGTACGTCATGCTGAACGGATTCGACAGCGCGTCGTACGGTTTGCCCGATGCGTCGAATTGCTTCTGGCCGTCCGGGTTGTGCTTCAATTCGTATTTCATCAGATCGGCCAGGACCCGGACGTGTCCGCCGTCCTTGTCGGCGACGAGCAAGGCCGCCGGCGGATACTTCGACGGCGGCGGCGGACCCTGCTCGCTGCCGCCGCCCTGCACGACGTAGAGCTTGCCGCCGTGCACGGCCACCCCGGACGGCCCGGCCAGCCCGGACAGCACGGTCTTCTGCGCTCCCGACTTGAGGTCCACCCTCGTGACCTGGCCGGAGTCGGCTTCGGTGACGTACGCCGTGCGTCCGGACCAGGGCACGTCCAGCCCGTACGGCCCGTCCAGCTTGGTGGTGATCGTCCGTACCGGCGGACCGTCGTGCCTGTCCGACGCCTGCGCCGGGATGCCCGCGAGCACCACCAGCGCACCGGCCCCGACAGCGGTCAATGCGCGGCACGCAATGATCCCTTTCATTCCCCCCACCTACCATTTCGACAAGCGGAAAACCTTCTCCTTTGTCCTCCCCCGAGCACAGAAGATCTCCGCGGCATTCGCCCAACGTATGAACCACGGAATGAGGGGGTCAACCGTCCGATCGGTCAGCCCACCGGACGGATCATCATCGGCCGACGCCCGTTCGCCGATGCGCGGGCCGCGAGCACCCGGATCTTTCCCCTGATACCGGTCGTCTGCCGAGGTCAGCCACGCGCGATGGCGGCGCCGGGCAACGGTGGCGGTGGTGACGGGGGGCGCCGGCGCGGACCCGGACGGGGGTCCTCCGCGCGGGCGACATCGCCGAACGAGACGGCCGACCGTCCCGGGAGATCACGCGGATGTCGCGGATCTGCAACCGGGGACGATCGGCCGCCGCCATGCCCGGCGGTTCCTCAGGGGAGTCGCCGGGCCGTTCCCACCATCAGAGCGGGCGGATGTTCTCCGCCTGGAGCCCCTTGGCGCCCTGGGTGACGTCGAACTCCACCCGCTGGTTCTCCTCGAGAGTGCGGTACCCCGAGGTGACGATGGCGGAGAAGTGCGCGAACACGTCCTTGCCGCCGTCGTCCTGCGTGATGAAGCCGAAGCCTTTGTCCCCGTTGAACCACTTCACGGTACCGGTGGCCATGATTTTCTCCTTGCCGACTCGTGAGGACCGCACCTTGCGGGCCTCGCGTCGCCGCGTTGATCGCCCCGGATCACCGAGTACCGACGAAACACAAAACGCCTGACGGGCCGAGATAACCCATCAGGCGCTGAGACGTCTAACGAAATCAAAACTGCAACGCGGCAAGGCTAGCACAGGTCCGGGGATCGACCGGTGTCGACCTCTACGCGGGGTAGAGCGCCCAATCGTCCTTGCTGCCCCGCTTCGCGGCGTACATCGCCTGGTCGGCGCGGTGCAGCAACGCGTCCGGGCCGCAGTCGTCCGCCGGCTCGGTCACCGACACGCCGATGCTCGCCCGCAGGCGCACGGCGTGTCCGGACAACGTCAGTGGGCGGCGGCACTCGTCCAGGATGCGCTGGGCCACCCGGGTGGCCTCGCCGGCGTCGGTGATCCGGGGCAGGACCACGGCGAACTCGTCGCCGCCGAGCCGCGCCGGGATGTCGGCGGATCGCACGCTGCGGCGCAGCACCTCGGCGAAGCTGACCAGCATCTGGTCGCCGACCTCGTGGCCGTATGTGTCGTTGATCTCCTTGAATCCGTCCAGGTCGATCAGAAGCACGCCGACCGGAACGCCGACGCGCCTGTTCCGGTCCACGGCCTGGGCCAGCGCCGTACGCAATCGCAGCCGGTTGGCCAGGCCGGTGAGGCTGTCGGTGATCACCAGCGCGTAGTTCTCGCGGGACGCGATGATCTGCCGGCCGGCCACGCCGAGGGTGATCAGGAAGGCGCCGACGACCAGTCCCAGCCACGGGTAGATGTCGGTGCGGACCGCGACCATCAGCAGCAGGCCGTAGCCGCAGACGACCGCGAGGTAGGGCAGGTGCCGGGTGCGGGGAAGGCGCACCGTCTCCTCGGCGGCCGCGGACCTGCCGGCGGCGGGCGCCGAGGGCGGGATCGCGGCCAGCAGGATCAGAAAGATCGGCACCAGCAGCACGCTCGGCACGATGGCGTCGGAGCCGACGTGGTGCACGTTCTGGTACAGGAAGAGCGCGTCGGCGAGCATGTAGCCGACCGTGCCGGCCAGCAGGAACGTCAGCGGCCGGCGGGTGGCGGGGGCGGGGTCGCGCAGCATGACCGTGACGAGGCCGACGAACAGGACCACGTCGCCGACGGCGAACAGCACCGAGGCCAGGCGCAGCGGGTCGAGCAGGCCGCCGGCCTCCAGGACGGGCCCGAGCACGAGGTACCACATCAGCATCAGCCCGGCGCCGAGCACCGTGATGACGTCCGTGCCGAGTTTGCGGCGGGCCTGCCGGTCCAGCGGCACCGAGCCGAACGACAGCAGGGCGAGGAGCAGGAGCGGAACGATCGCGAGACGCCCGAGGATCGCCAGCACCATCGCCGGCGACCAGGTCCTGATCCCCAGGGTGAACACCACCGAGAAGCCGATCCCACCCGCGATCAGCGTCACCAGCGCGGCGACCATCAGCCGCCACGAGCGCCGCTCCGCGCGGGACAACCCCGGGCGGGTCGCCGCCCGCACGTGATAGGCGAGGGCGAGCAGCTCGAGCACGAGCAGCTCGGGGCCGGCCGCGGTGGTGTTGCCCGGATCGGCGAGACGAAGCGCGACCAGCACGGCGAAGACGACGCACGGCAGCCCGACGACCCACCGCAAACGCACGTTCGTCACGCCTTATCTTCGGCGTCCGGCCAGGATGATTGAGCGCTAGACCGTGGCGATCGTGTAGGCGAGCTCGTCGACCAGCTCCCGCGCCAGGAACCCGGTGCGACCCCGCAGCGGCGCCAGCCGTTGCCCGGTCACCGCGTGCACGAACGCCGCCCAGCACGCCGCCTGCGCCGGGTCGGCACCCCGGCCCAGCAGGCCGGCGACGATCCCGGCGCGGACGTCACCGCTGCCCGAGGTGCCGAGCCCGGCGTCGCCGCTCTCCTCCCGCCAGAGCCCGCCGCCGGGGTCGGCGATGTGGCCGTAGAGCGAGACCACCGCGTGGTACCGATCGGCCAGCGCGCGGCTCGCCGCGGCCAGATCCGGCCCGGGTTCGCGGCCCAGCAGGTGCTCGGCCTCGGTGAGGTTCGGCGTGAGGACCGTCCGCCGCTGTCGCAGCAGGCTCGCGTCCTTGCTCAGCGCGCCCAGCGCGTAGGCGTCCAGCACCACCCCGGCGTCCTTGGCGGCGACGCCGAGCACCTGCCGCAGGATGGCCGTGGTCTGACCGATGTCGTCCAGGCCCGGGCCGATCGCGATCACATCGGCCCCGGCGGCCAGCTCCGCGACGCTCTCCGGCAGTTCGTCGCCGCCGGACGGGAAGCCGACCACCTTCGCCTCCGGGACCGCGATGCTCAGCGGCACGGCGGTCTCCTCGGCGACCGCCAGCTGCAGCCGCCCCGCGCCGGCCCGCAGCGCCGCCTCGCCGGCCAGCAGCACCGCGCCCGGGTTGAACCGGGAACCGCCGACCACCAGCACCGTGCCGCGCGCCGTCTTGTCGCCCTGCGGATCGGGCAGCGGCCACTCCCGCAGCAGACGCGGCGTGATCACCTCTTCGTCACGCCGGTTCGGCATGGACGTCCTCCTGTTCGGTGGCCGGCGCGCCGTGGCGGTCCAGGTGGCCGACGTCGTTGAACTGCTCGGGGACCAGCGCCTCGCCGTCGCCGCGCCAGGTGCTGATCGAGCAGTTGGCGATGGCCGTCCCGCGCGCGATGGTCATCAGCTCCGGCTCGGACAGCCCCTCGGCCAGGGAGCGGACCAGCAACACGGTCGCCTCGTGCGCGAAGAGCAGGACCCGCCCGCCCGGATGGTCCTCGCGGAGCTCGCGCATCAGCGAACGGAGCCGCAACAGCACGTCGGCCCAGCTCTCGCCGCCGGGCGGCCGGTAGTAGAACTTGCCCAGCCGGGCCCGCCGGCGAGCCTCATCGGGCAGCCGTGCCTGCACGCCGGCGTTGGTCAGCAGGTCCAGCACGCCCAGTTCCCGGTCGCGCAGCCGCTCGTCGACGACGAGCGGCACCGCCAGGCCGCTCAGCGCCAGCTCCGCGGTCTGCCGGGCCCGGAGGTAGGGCGAGGCGACGGCGATCTCCGGCGGCTGGTCCATCCGCCGCACGAACGCGCCGACCGCCTCGGCCTGGTGCCTGCCGGTGGGGGAAAGGGGGACGTCGGCATCCCGCTCGGGGATGTCGATCTCCTCGATGCCGCTGCCCTCGGCGTGATCGGCGGCGACGTTGCCGGTGCTCTGCCCGTGGCGGACGATGCCCAGCCAAGCGAACTGCTTCATGCCGGTTGCTTTACCCGTCCGGCGCGAGAGAAATCGCGCCCGCGGGTGGCCGCGGGTCACTCACCCCGAAATGCTCGAGCAGCCCGGTGATCTCCAGCACCCGGAAGACCGGCCGTGGCGGGTCGACCAGGATGATGCGGCAGCCGATCTCGCGGGCGTCGGCCTGGCACAGGATCAGGCTGCGGATGCCGGCCGAGTCGAGGAAGGCGAGGTCGTGCACGTCCACGTCGATGCGGTGTGGCCGGTACAGACGCAGGACCTCGAGGAACGCCTGCTGCACCCGATCGGCGGCCGCCGCGTCGAGATCACCGGAGAGGCTCATCCGGGTGACCGCCGAGGCGGCGTCGTGGTGCACCGTGATTCCCAGCACGGCCGTGCCGTCATGACTCATGGGTCCCCTCCAGCGGGCGGGTGTCGCCGTGGGCCCTCGCTGCTGAAGGTCTGCACACAGTACCCCCGGTCGCCGGCCCCCGACAGTCACGGCTCCCGCGTATCCTGCGTGCGTGCGACCAGCGCGGCCGCGATGTCGCGCACCTTGCGGTTGGTGTCCTGCGAGATCTTGGTCAGGAGCGCGAAGGCCTCCTCGGGGGTGCAGCGGCGTTCCGCCATGATGATGCCCTTGGCCTGCTCGATGACGGCCCGGCTGGCCATCGCGGCCTGCATGTGCTGGGCGAGGTCGGCCTTGGTGCTGTAGAGGTGGGCGTTGGCCATGGCCACCGCGGCGTACCCGCCGAAGGCCTGGCCCAGGGCGACGGCGTCCTCGTCGAAGGCGTCCGGCTCGGTGGCGTAGACGTTGAGGGCGCCGGTGACCGACTCGTGCAGCGGCAGCCCGATCGACAGGGAACTGCGCACCCCGGCGTCGACGGCCCGGTTCGCCCACTGCGGCCAGCGGGTCTCGTCGGCCATGTCGGCCACGGTGACGGTGATGGCGGCGGCGGCCGCGGTCAGGCAGGGGCCGTGCCCGTACTCGTACTGCCAGTTGTCCAGCGTCAGGGCGGTCTCGCCGGTGCAGGCCGGGGTGTACGCGCCGCCGGCGCCCAGCAGGGTGACCGACACCTCGCCGGCCGCCGGGATGGTGCGCTTGGCGAGCTCGGCGACCAGGGTCAGCACGCCCTCGAAGTCGGTCTCGCTGAATCTGATCCGGCCGAGCTCGGCGAACGCGTCGCCGGGCCGGCGGGAATGAACGTCTCTCATCAACGGTGTCCTTGACGGGCACACCGCCTGAGCCCTGAGGCGAGGGCGTCGGGCGGACATGCGGGACGATGTCGAAACCCCTGGTGAGGGGGTCCGCGACCCGCGCCGCTTCATGACGCCGGCTCACTGATGCTCATCGCACCAGCCGCAGGAGGTCATGATATCGCCCGCTTACCGAGGGGCGAAACGGGTAGACGGCGGCACCGGGGAGAGGAGGAACGATGCCGGAGCCGGTATCCGATCACGTCGACGTCGCCGCCGGAACACCGCGGCGCTCGCCCGCCTGCCTGGACGTGGGCCTGGTCGCGCGCGCCGGGTGGGCGTGCGTGCTGATGCTCGCGCCGGACCGGGTGCTGCGCATCGGCGGCCGCCCGCCGGCGCCGGACCTCGCGGTCGCGGTGGCCCGGGTGCTCGCCACCCGTCACCTGGTGCAGGCCGTCGTCACCGCCGTACGGCCGTCGCGACCGGTGCTCGGCGCCGGCGCGGTGGTGGACGCGATCCACGCGAGCACCGACCTGGGACTCGCCGCGGCCTCCGGGAGGTGGCGGCGCATCGCGCTGATCGACGCGGCCGTGGCGGCCGGTCTGGCGGTGGCGGACGGCCGGCGTGCCCGGCTGACGGACCGGCAATGACGGTTTACCGGGCTGGACTGCCGGGAAAGCGAGCGCCACCGTACAGAGAGGACACAACGGTGACATCGAGATCGATAAACTCCGATGCAAGATCGGAGCACAAGGCCGTACGGACCGCGGCTCTCGCCGTGGCGGTGACGTTCCTGCTGGTCGGCGTGCTCGGCTTCATCCCGGGCATCACCACGAACTACGGCGACATGACGTTCGCCGGGCACCACTCGGACGCGCACCTGCTGGGCGTCTTCCAGGTGTCCGTCCTGCACAACATCGTCCACCTGCTCTTCGGGCTGGCGGGTCTGGCGATGGCCCGCACCGCCGCCGGGGCACGCCTCTACCTCGTCGGCGGAGGCGCGATCTACCTGGTGCTGTGGCTCTACGGCCTGGTCGTGGGGCAGGACAGCGCGGCCAACTTCGTGCCGCTCAACACCGCCGACGACTGGCTGCACCTGCTCCTGGGTCTCGGCATGATCGCACTGGGTCTGCTTCTCGTACGCCGTACGCCGAGAGCGGCGGGAGCGAGGGGCTAGACTGAGCGTCTCTGTGGTCCTTGCCCGTCATCGGGCAAGGACGACGCCTACGTCAGGACGCGGCGCGGGTGCCGGGCCTCACCGAGGTCATGCAGTCATCGCACTCTCCCACAAGGAGGCGCCGCCATGCCGGACAAGCCCAGCCTGGATCCGAACGACGCGTTCGCCGAGCTTGCCCGGGTCAGGCTCGGCGACACCGACCTGGAGGGCGTCCTCGCGAAGATCGCCGAGCTCGCCAAGGGCGCCATCCCCGGCGCCGACGAGGTCTCGGTGACCCTGGTGCGCGACAGCCGGCCGCACACCGCCGCCTTCACCGCGGAACTCGCGCTTGCCTGCGACGAGCGCCAGTACGAGCAGGGTCGCGGCCCGTGCCTGGACGCGGCGACGGCCGCTGCGACGTTCTCGCTGCCGGACCTGAGCCGGGAGTCCCGCTGGCCCGGCTACACCCCCCGCGCGGTCGATGCCGGGGTGCTCAGCTCGCTGTCCATCGGGTTGCCCGTGGTGGAAGCCGTCACCGGCGCTCTCAACGTCTATGCCACGAAACCCCACGCCTTCGACGACGACGCGGTCGTACTGGCGCAGACGTTCGCCGGGTACGCCGCCGTGGCCGTGGCCAACGCGCACCTGTACGACAGCCAAGCGGCCCTGGCGCAGCAGATGCAGGCGGCGATGGAGAGCCGGGCCGTCATCGAGCAGGCCAAGGGCATCGTCATGGGCGAACGCCGCTGCTCGGCCGACGAGGCGTTCGCGGTCCTCGCGAAGCTCTCGCAGGAGACCAATCGCAAGGTACGGGACGTGGCCTCCGCCCTCGTCGCGAGCGCGCACGGCCGGAGCGGCTCATGACCGCTGGGGAATGAAGAGCGCGCCGACGGCGGCCGCAACGACGGCGGTCGTCATGAGCACGCCGGTCCAGCCGAACAAGAGGGCCACCAGCGGCACGGTGATGTAGAGCAGGGCGCAGAGCATGATGACCTGTGCGGCCCGATGTTTTCCGCGCATCCGGACGGCAAAGGCGGGGTCCGAACGGGTGAGTTCGGTCTCGATGCCCTCTAGCGCGCGGCGCTCCCGGTCACTGAGCACGGCCACTCCTCTGTGTGGACGGCCGGGTCAAGGCCCGGCTACCCCCATCGAGGACGGCGAAACGACCGAAGTCGCTGTTCGGCCCCCAGCGCGAGGTAGGCGCCGGCAGGCGGCGGCCCGGCCTCAAGGGCTGAGCGCCGCCTTCCCGTACACCGGGACGAGGGCCTGCCGCAGCGGTTCGCGAAGGCCGTGCGCCGAGGCGAGAACGTCGCCGCCGTGGGGCCACGTCCCCGAGACCACGTCGGTCAGGTCGCCGACGACTCCACCCGCCTCCTGCACCAGCAGGACTCCCGCCGCGCAGTCCCAGGAGTGGATGCCCGGAATCCAGGCGGCGTCGGCGCGGCCGGTCGCCACCATGGCCAGCGCGGCCGCGGCGCTGCCACCGCGGCGCAGGTCACGAACTCGGGGCAGCAGAGCCGCGACCATCCGCCCGGCCCGGTTCTGTTGCCGGGGCGTGCCGAGGTTCACCTCGACCAGGGCCCGGGACGGATCGTCGGCGGGCCGGACCCGGCATCGCACCCCGGCGCTCCACGCCCCCCCGCCGAGGTGAGCCTCGGTCACACGTCCGGCCATCGGCTCGGCGACGACGGCCACCAGCAGACGATCGCCAGCCGTGTCGGCGACCGCCACGCTCACCGACCAGTCTGACCGGCCGTACAGGTAGCTTGTGGTGCCATCGATCGGGTCGACGATCCATCGGAGGCCGCTCGTGCCCGTGGTCTCGCCGCCTTCCTCGCCGAGAACGCCGTCGTGTGGACGGCATCGAGCCAGTTCCGCCCGGATGGCCGCCTCCCCCTCCCGGTCCGCCTGACTCACCAGATCGGCGGGTCCATGCTTCTGCTCGATCCGCAGCCGGTCCGCGCGTCGGCGCCAGGCCATCGCCACGTCTGCGCCCGCTTGAGCGGCCCGCCGGGCCACGGCCATCAACTCCGCTGCATCCGGCCGGCCGTCACCCACGCGCCCGGCCGTTCGAAGCGAGAACCTGCCAGGTCCGGTGCCCGACAGCCAGCCGGACCAGTGGCGCCAGCGCCCGCCCCACCGCAGTTCGAACGGCCCGTCCCAGCTCCCCCATCGCGTCCAGGGACTGGCCGCTGAAGTGTACGTACGCGACCATGACCGCGAGCCAGGGCAGCACCGCCACCAGCGGGTGCGGCCCGGACGTGGCCAGGAGCGTCACCGTCAGACCGATGGCGCCAACCCCGGCGACGAGGAGACGCCGGCGCGGCAGGCGGGTGACGGCCAGCGCGGCCACCGCACCGACGACCGCGACGATCCATACCGCCGCGCCGGGAGCGATCAGTAACAGTCCCGTGGCGGCCGCGGCGCCGCCGGCGATCGAAACAGCCACGTTCCATGGCGCAACCACCGGCGTCCGGCCGCGCAGGACGGCCCAGCGGGTCAGCGACGCGTCCGCCGGTCCGGTGATCGTGCGGGGATCGGGCGCCGACGGCAGCCAGCGGGTCAGAGCCAGCAGATGCTCGCGCGCATGCGAGGCGTCCGCCGTCCAGCGCACCCGCTGTCCGTCCTGCTGGGCGAAGGCGAGCGATTCGACCGCCCATCGGCTCGTGACGAACGCGATCCCGTAGGCCCACAACGTGACCGCGGCGGCCACGGCCAGCGCCGGACGATCCCGTAGATCCATGGCCAAGGCCAAGCCGATCATTCCCCGCACCGCGTAGCCCGCTCCCACCACGATCCACAGCAGAGCCAGCGCCGGCGTGACCGGCGGCGCGGCCTCACCGCCGTGGCGACCGGTCGCCATGGCACGCAATGCCTCGTACACCACCGCGACCCCGAAGACCCCCACGATCACGGCGACCACCATCCCGCCGAGACCCAGGCCGGGCAGGAAGGCGACGCCGGCCGCCACCGCGAGGCGAAGAGCGGCGACCACGCCGCTGGCCACGATGCGCGACCGCGCCATCGACAGCGGGCCGGGGAGCCGTCCTCGATCCGACTCGCCGGGATGACGCTGGTCGGAGGCGAAGCCGCGTACGTCGTTCCACTGGTATCGCGCCGGATACACGAGGAATTCCAGAACTACGAGCACGAGCAACGCCCGCACGAGGCTGCGGCCGTCGGTGCCGCCGTTCGCCAGCACACCGAGAGCGAAGGTGAGCGGCATCAGCAGAGCCTTCACCGCGTCGCCCGGGCGGGGCATGACCAGATAGCCGCCCAGAGAACGGCATTCCCGGACCGGTGGCGCCTGGGAGGGGCTGGCGAACGGGGCCGTCACAACTCCGTGCAGACTACGACGCCCCGCGGCGTCGGTTTGGTGGATCATGCGGCCTCCAAGAGCTCCGTGGCGAGATGGTCGGCCATGGCGGCCGCCGGGCCGTATTCGTCGATGTCGCGGATCGCCGCCTCGAGGTCCCGGACGAAGTCCGGGTCGTCGCCGAGCCGGCCGAAGATCGCTCTCTGCCGCAACAGCGGACGTGGATCCCCACCCGACTCGGCGGCCAGAGGCTGCAGGACGTCCCTACGGGCGTCGCGGATGTCGATCCGCACGCCGTTGCGGTCGACGCCCCGCAGATAGCGGCACCAGCCCGCGACCGCCAAGGTCAGCAGGGCGGTCGGGCGGCCCTGCCGGCGCGCCTCGGTCAGAGAGGGCAGCAGGTAGGCGGGCATCTTGGTGGAGCCGCGCCCACACAGCCGGGACAGCTGGTCGCTGATCCGCGGGTTGGCGAAGCGCTCCAGCAGGATGCGCTGGTAGGCCTCCAGGTCCACTCCGGGCACCCTCGGGAGCAACCCGGCGATCTCGAACCGCATGAGGGCGGCCAGGTAGTCGGCGATCACCGGGTTGGCCATGGCCTCGCTGGTCGTGTCGCACCCGCCGCCCAGGAAGCCGAGATACGCCAGCGCGCTGTGGCCGGCGTTGAGCAGGCGAGTCTTCATCAGCTTGTATGGCGCGACATCGTCGACGAATTGGACACCGACCTGCTCCAGGGGCGGTCGGCCGTTGGTGAAACGATCCTCGATCACCCACTGGCTGAACGGTTCGGTCACCACCGGCCACCGGTCCTCGACGCCGAACTCGGCACTCAGCAGTCCGCGTACCCGATCACTCGTCTCCGGGGTGATCCGGTCGACCATGCTGCTGGGGAAGCCCACGTGCTCCTCGATCCACTCAGCCAGAGCCGGATCGAGGGACTGCGCGAGGCCCAGTACGGCGGTCCGTGTGGCCGCGCCGTTGTCCGGCATGTTGTCGCAGGACAGCACGGTGAACCCGGGCAGGCCGGACGCACGCCGCCGACTCAATGCCGCCACCAGATAGCCGAATGCGGTGGTGGGCTGCCACGGGTGTGTCAGGTCGGCCCGCACATCCGGGTCGTCGTCGCGGAATTGTCCGTCCTCGCCGACGGGATATCCGCCCCCGGTGATGGTCAGGGTGACCAGCCGGGTCCGTTCGTCGGCCAGCGCCCGGAGAACCACCTCCGGATCGTCCGGGGCATAGAGATATCCGATCATCGAACCGACGATGCGGGCGGTGTCCCGGTAGCGGCCTCGCTCGAGCACGGTGAACAGCCAATCCTGCGGCGCGAGAGCGTGCCGCATGGCGGGGGAGTGCAGTCCCACGCCGATCTCACCCCATCCCCGGTGGCCACGGCGGGCGAGATCGTCGAGGTAGACGGCCTGATGGGCCCGGTGGAAGCCGCCAACCCCCAGATGAATCACAGCGGGGGTCAGGGCAGCACGGTCGTCGGCGGACAGAGCGGTACGGTCCCCGAGCATCGGCAGATTGGCGTTGGTGAGGTGCACGACAGTCCTCTGGTGCCGGCACCCGGCCGCTGCGTCACGGTAGCGACGCGCTCCGACCGCTCGACCGGCATGTCAGTCGCACCACGAGTGTGCGAGGGAAGCGAGGCATGCCGCTTTTTGACTGCCCTGCGAGGTGCGAAGAATGCCCAGGCAGCCGGTGAATAAACTCCGGCCGCCGTCAGCCGTCCGCAGTGGTGGAGACGATTAGATCGGCTCGTCCGCGTGTGGCGGCCACAAACTGGGCGTTGGCCTCGTCCGAGCGCGACACCCATGCACGGGCGGTGTCCCGCCGCTTGCCGTGAGAGACATGCCGCCGGATCAACCGCTCGATCCGGGTCTCGTCGTCCACCTGGACGAACCACACCCCGTCGAGCAGTGACCGCACCCGTTCCCAGCCGCCGTCCTCGGCCAGCAGGTAGTTGCCCTCGGTGACCACCAGCGGCACGTCGTGCTCGACCCGGACCGCCCCGGCCACCGCCTCGTCGACGTCGCGGTCGAACAAGGGCGCGTACACCGCGGCCGGGCCGTTCTCACGCAGCCGGTCGAGCAGCGCGAGATAGCCCTCGACGTCCAAGGTGTCCGGGGCACCTTTGCGTTCCGCGCGACCGAGGCGCCGCAGTTCGGCGTTCGCCAGGTGAAAGCCGTCCATCGGCACCAAGACGGCGGCCGGTGCGAGCTCATCGACGATCCGAGCGGCGAGCGTCGACTTGCCGGCACCCGGCGCGCCGGCCAGTCCGAGAAGCCGCCGGGTCCCGGCCGCCATCCGCCCGGCCCGGGTTACCAGGTCGTCGAAGGCCGGTTGCTCCGTCGTCACGAACGAACCCGGGTGTCGAGCACGAGGGCGGCCAGTTCTTCCCACGACTCGACGACAACCGCGACTCCCGCTTCGGTGAGAGCCTCGCGACGCTCGTCGCGCTCCCCGGCCGGTACGAAAGTGAGGTTGCCGACCGTGGCGATGCCGGCCCCGACGGCGGACTGGGCGCCCGGCACGGAATCCTCGACGGCCAGGGCCTGCCCGACCGGCACACCCAGCTGCTCGGCGGCGTGCAGATAGATCGCCGGATCCGGCTTGCTCGTCGGCGCGGGAAGCGAGTCTTCCGCGCTGTAGCGGCGCACGGCCGGGATCAGTCCGGCGAGTGCGGTAGCGCGAAAGCACTCGTCGAGGCGGGACAGTGCGCTGGAGCTCACCGCCGCGAGCCGGTAGTGCTGGGTGAGCCGGCGCAACGGTTCCAGAACCGCGGAGTCCGGTCGCAGCACCCGGCCCAGGTGGGCGCTGACCACCGCCTTCTCCTCGGCTACCCAGTCGTCCAGCACGCCGGCGGTGACGAGCGGGACGCCGTGCGCGGCGGCCAGGTCGACGGCCGTCGTACGAAAGTTCTTTCCGGTGGTGGTGGCGAGCAAGTGCTCCGGCGAGTACCTCTGCTCGATTCCGAGCGAGGCGAGAAACCGGTTCGTCACCCCCGCGGACGCGTCGAAGGCCGGAGCCTCGGAGGGGAAGAGGTTGCCGTCGGCGTCCAGCAGCAGGACGCGGAGGTCGGCGGGGTCCGGCAGAACGCTCATCGGGCGATCCCCTGCACGGCCAGCCCGGTCTCGATGGTCTCGCGAGGGCCGGCCCGAAGCGCCTCCGACGCGACGTGTAGGTCACGCACGAACGACGCGTCGTCGGCCAGTTCGCCGAACACCTCGTGCACCGTCAGCAACGGCCACGGGTCGGCTCCCTGCTGCCGGGCCAGCGAGACGAACTGCTCAGAGCGGGGACCCTCCACGTTGATCGGTTCACCGGCATAGTCAAGGCCCTGCAGATCGCGAAACCAGCCGGCGACGGCGAGCGTCAGCATCGGCGCCGGTCGTCCCGCCGCCAGCGTCTCCGTGATGGACGCAAGCAGGTACGAGGGAACCTTCGTCGAACCGCGCCGGCAGAGCCAGCTGAGCTGGTCGGCCATCACGTCCGCGGTGGTGCGGTGCCCGGCGAGGTACCCGAGGTAGCCCAGGGCGCAGTGACTGGCGTTGAGCAGCCGCTTCTTCGTCAGCTCGTACGGTGCGACGTCGGCCACGAACTGCGCTCCGACCTCGTCCAACGGCGGCGGGTCGTTGCAGAAGTCGTCCTCGATGACCCATTGGCTGAAAAATTCGGTGATGACCGGCCACCGATCGTCGACGCCCAACGAGCCTACGACGCAGTCGCGCTCCTCCGGCGTGGTCTCCGGGGTGATCCGGTCGACCATGCTGCTCGGGAACGCCACATTCGCGCCGATCCATCGCGCCAGCTCGGGATCGCGCAGCTCGGCGAACGACACGACCATGGTGCGGGCGGCGGCGCCGTTGCCCGGGATGTTGTCGCAGGACAACACGGTGAACGGTGCGACGCCCGCGCGACGGCGGCGATCGAGCGTCTCCACCAGGTAGCCGAACACCGCGCCGGGCCGGCCGGGGTCCTCCAGCTCGGCCGCAACCAGCGGGTCGTCAACGGCGAACTCGCCGTCCGGATTCACCAGATAGCCGTTACCGGTGATGGTGAGGGTGACGAGCTTCGTCGCGGGATCGCTCAGCGTGTCGAGCACGGCGTCCCGCTGACCGGGTGCGAACAGGTAGGTACCCATCACTGCGGCGACACGGGCGGTGGTGCCCTGCGCGCCTCGCTCGACGACCAGGTACAGGCAGTCCTGCGCGCGCATCACCTCGCCCATCTGGGGCCGATGCAGTCCCACACCGGCCAGACCCCAGCCGTCGCCCAGGCCGCGGCGGGCGAGCTTGTCAAAATACACCGCCTGGTGCGCCCGGTGGAAGCCGCCCACACCGAAGTGGACGACGCCCGGCCGCAGCGCAGCGCGGTCGTAACCGGGGACGCTGACGCTCGCCGGCAGCGAAGCGAGCCCGGCCGCCGTCAACGGCACCGCGTCGACGGCGGTGGGAAGGTCATATGAATTCATGCGATTGTCCCTTGGGGTTCCGGGGCGAGTCACAGGCACCCGCGCACAACGGCGCATCCAGGCATCCTGCGGGGTTCGGACCAGGTGGCGAACACGTGGCTGGCACACGGTGGCGGGACGCCGGCTATTTGACGATCACCTTCAGCGCCGGGGTTTGCCCTCACTCCCGCCAGGCAAACGTGACCTCGCGTACGGCCGGCGTTTCGGGTCCGGGGGGATGGGCATGCACCGCGTATGTCCCGCGAAGGTCCTCATCAGTCCGACAAGGCATCACCCGGCGAATCCACCGGCGCGCGAATCGAGGAGACGTATCACTTCACGGCGCCGGCGGAGGTGGTGTTCGGCGTCCTGACCGATCCCCACCGAACTTCCCGGTGGCTTCCTCGAGGCTTCAGTTACGAAGCTGGCGATCCGGAGCAGGTCCGGGTGCGGAGCGGGTCCGAGGCGCACGAATTCCAGGTGCAGACCATCAGTGACCGGATGCTGGTGCGGTGGCGCGCGTTGAACGGTTCCGGCGCGGACGGTTCCGTTCGGGTCGAGGACGCACCCGCCGGTGGCAGCGTGGTTCGCGCGGAGATCGACGGGCCTCCGGCGGAGGAATCCCGATTCCGTGAGCTGCTCGGGGAGAGCATGTTCCACCTGCAACGCGATGTCAGCGACAATTTCAACGCCGGCTGAACGCACTGTTGCGGGTCAGTGAGTGTGCGGCTGCCGGCGGCCTACGAGCGGGTGTCGTTCGAGGATGCGGATCGACGTCGTTCCTCCCGGCCACGGGCGGCCGCAGATGGTCAGAGGCCGGTGGTCAGACTCTGGGCCCGCGCGTTGGTGAGCGGTCGCAGGCGGCGTGCCAGCGCCGAGCGAAGATCGTCGACACCGCTCCCGGTCGTGGCCGACACCACCACGGCGCCCGGATGTGCTCGTCGCAACGCGGTCAGCCACTCCGCAGGCGCGATGTCCGCCTTGTTGAGGACCAGCAGCTCCGGCACTTCACCCGCTCCGATCTCCTGCAGCACGCCGTGCACGGTGGTGATCTGCCCGAGCGCGTCGCATGCCGCCGCGTCGACGACGTGCAGCACGAGGTCGCTTCGGCTCACCTCCTCGAGCGTCGATCGGAACGCGTCGACAAGCTGGTGCGGCAGGTTGCGGACGAATCCGACCGTGTCCGTCAGCGTGACGGTCGTCGACTCGATGGTGGTTCGCCGCACAGTGGGGTCCAGCGTCGCGAAGAGCACGTCCGCAGTGGCCGCCGAGGCACCAGTGAGGCGGTTCAGCAGCGCCGATTTGCCGGCGTTGGTGTATCCGGTGATCGCCACCGACGGTATCCGGTTACGGACCCGGAGCCGACGGGTGCGTTCCCGCCGTCGTGCCAGTTCGGTGACCCCCGCCCGCAGCCGGGTCGCCCGCTGACGCAACCGCCGCTGCTGTGACTCCAGGCGCATCTCGCCGGGCCCGCGTACGCCCATGCCGGCGCCGCCGGCCACCCGGCCACCGCCGACGCGCGAGAGTGCCTCACCGTGCCCGCGGAGCCTCGGCAGCTGGTAGGCGATCTGTGCGAGCTCGACCTGCAGGCGTCCCTCGCTGGTCCGGGCGTGCTCGGCGAAGATGTCCAGGATCAGCGCGGTGCGGTCCACGACCCGCGCCGCCACGCGTTCCTGCAGGTTGCGTGCCTGACCCGGGGTCAACTCGCCGTCGGCCACCACCACGTGCGCGGCGGTACGCCGTACCGCCTCGGCGAGTTCGTCCGCCTTGCCCGACCCGACGTAGGTCGCCGGGTCAGGCCGTCCGCGGGTCTGGACAAGGGACTCCACCACAACGAGACCGTCGGTGTCGGCCAGCCGGCTCAGTTCCTGCAACGACGTCTCGGTCCCCGGAGCCCCGTCTTCCTCGTGCTCGTTCTGGCGAACACCCACGAGAATGGCTCGCGGTGCACCGTCGATTTCACCGGCATCGGTACCGAGCAACCATGTTCCCGCCATCAGCACCCCTTGAGTACGGTCGTGCCGCGTGGCTACCCGGCTTGCCGCCTGTCATGCGCCACATCGATCAGATTGCGAAATATGCCGACGGGCAAGGCCGCGATCAGCGCGATCGTACGGTCGTCGGCTTTCTGCTGCCGCGCATGGTGGAGCAGATCCTGGTGGCTGAAGGGGAAGCCGGCCGCTCGCAACACGCTCGCCACCGTGCTCCATCGGGTGCTGTCCATGGCACGGCTTACCCTCGCTCCTACCGGGCTAACGGTCAGGTCGCCGGTCGCGCGGGCACGCTCGTCGCACGTCCCCGGGCCTCCTTCGATGGCCGCCGCAACCGGCTCAGCGCCGCGGTCGCCAGTTCGCCGGGACGGACACGCCGGCCGATCAGGCGGGTGAACAGGCTGTGCCGCAGGACGCGTCCGGGATAGCTCCCGTGCACCTGCCCGGGCCCGTCCACCGGGGAGTCGAGGTTGTCCACCCCGTTGTCCGGGCGGTCGGTGACTTGCGTGCCGGCGCCAAGCCGCCGGATCGACAGCAGCGCATCGGTGAGCGCCGGCGAGAGACGCTGACCGACGAAGAATCCCAATGCGGCGCCGCCGACCGGGATCTCTCGCCGTGGGTGCTCGGCCGCGTACACGATGGTGGCGGCGACGACCTCCGGGGCGTACACCGGCGGCGGGGGTTTGACCATGGCGCCGAGCTTGCTGCGGGCGTGCTCGAAGAACGGCGTGTCGATCGATGCGGGCAGAATGGTGGTCACGGCGACCGGCGTCCCTTCCTGCGCGAGTTCCATCCGGAGGCATTCGTAGAACGCACGCACGGCGAACTTGCTCGCGGTGTAGGGCCCGTGCAGCGGTACGGCCCGCACACCCTCGACCGAACCGACGCCGATCACCACGCCGCCGCCGGCCCGGCGCAGCGCGGGCATGGCGGCATGCACACCGTGAACCTGACCGAGGAAGTTGACCCGCATCACCCGGTCGAACTCCTCGTCGGTGATGTCCTCCACCCGTCCCCATACGCCGACGGCGGCATTGTTCACCCAGGTGTCGATGCGCCCGAACCGCTGTTCGGCCACGTCCGCCAGGGACCGGACCGCCGCCGGGTCGGCGACATCGGTCGGTGCCGCGAAGGCCGTCCCTCGGTCGGCAGCGATCTGCTCGACCAGAGTCTCGAGCGCCTGCTTGCTGCGGGCCGCGCAGACCACCTTCGCACCGCGGGCGGCGAAGGCGAGAGCCGTCGCCCGGCCGATGCCGGTGGACGCCCCGGTGATGACCACGACCTGCTCGGATACCGGTTTGGGCATGTCATTGCCTTTCTGGCTGCGGTGCGTCGGCGGGATCGAGTCGGAGAAATCCGCCGCCTCACTGGGTTCGCGACGAGCGAGGGCTACCCACGAGCATCGGCCTGTAACGACGCCGCACGGCGGGATTGTCGCCGTGCGGGGCGCGCGTCGCCGTCCGGCGGAGGTCACTGAGACGGCGGTGCACGATGGCGGCCAGGCGGTGCCCGCGCCGCACGAGTCGGCACCGATCAGCCTGCGTGGCGACCGGGCCGACCTGACCCCTCGCCGGCCGCAGACCGCGGTGATCGATGTCTTGCGCCGCCGGCACCCCCGCCGCATCGGCGTCGATCTCAGGCGGGTCACGTTCCGCGGCACCGAGGGCCCGAACGGCGCGGAAGGCGAAAGGCGAGCAGTTCCCCGTCCGGCGTAGATGTCACGTTGCGGGCGGGGCCGCGCCGCGGTCGCGAAGGCGGCCGAGCCCGTCCGCCGCTCGGTCAGCGCACGGCCGGTCACGCGGGATTGCGGTTGGTGACCTCGCGAGGAAAATGCAGCCGTACGGAGGTGTGGTCCGGTCCGGTGTGGGTGGTGACGGTATCGGCGAGTTGCCGGGCCACCCACAGGCCCCGCCCACCCGGGGTCTCACCTCGATCGGGGCGGCGGTATCCGGCGTCCGGAGGTAACGGCTGTCCGCCTTGATCGTCGAGCTGCACGACCAGTGCGTCACCGTGATGCCAGACCCGGACGCGGACCGGCGCGGCGCCGTGCGCCAGACCGTTGGCCGCGATCTCGGTGGCCGCCAGGATGATGTCGTCGGCTGCCTGCTCGCTGAACGGGTGGCGGTCGATCGAGGACCGCAGCGCGGCACGCAGCCGGCCGAGCTCGGTGACGTCGACGAACTGAAGATCCTGGTCGACAGCCCTCGGCACGTCGTCCAGCGGTATGTCGTTACGTGCGGCGAGGTATTTCTCCGGCGTCTGGTAGGTCCGGCTGGGGAAAGGTCCGTTTTCGCTCAGTTCGTACTGGTGCACGCTGCGGACGCCGTCGATGATGCGGCCCGGGTAGCGGCGGCTGTCCCAGATACAGGTCACCGCCGAGCCGTACGGGGCATAGGTGTCGTTACAGGCCGACTCGTAGGCCAGGTACGCGGCCGCTCGGTCCACGGAGGCGTCCGGGTCGCGACCGGTGGTGACGTCCGGTTCCGCGACGATGTGTACGCGCTGCCCGGCGGTGTGCTGGTCGGCCAGGTAGCGGCGGAAGTTCTCATAAGCGAAGCCCAGACGCTGGTAGAACGCGGTGGGATCGTCCCATTGCAGGTCGCGGCTTCGTACCCCGAGTTCTTAGGCGCACGACAGCGGCGGTGTGGTCACTGACGACCATGAGGACCGGCTCCCGGCCCTGCAGCGATCGCCGTAGTTCCGGGACGAGGACGGTGCGCAGCGAGCGGTCCGAGTCGATGATCACGGCGGTGTGCGAGAACCGGTCCGACGCGTGACCGCTGCCCGCCTGCCGGCCGGTCACGAGCGGACCTCCGGCCGTGCCGCTTCGGCAGCGGTTCTGACGACGAAACCCACACCGGCCCGGAGTTCACAGCAACACATCGACGATGTCTTTCCAGCTGAGCGCACGCCGCGCCCTCCCGGCGGCGCCGGTCGCGCCGCCTTGTCCGACCAGTACCCGCACGGTTGCGTCGCACACCGCTCGGTTGAGGCCAGGTGGCCCGAGCGCGGTGTGCGGAGACCCCAGGCACGATGTTCTGTCGAGGTGGTGCTCCCGCCGAGTCGGGACATCCGGACTGGCCTTGCACCGCGCGGAGATGCACCCCCGACGGGACTCAGTGACGCCGGCTGCCGGTTCCCGCGGGATCTGAGGCCGAGGATGCATCTCCATCGGGACGGTCCTGTCCGCCGTAGCGACTGACATCGAACAGCGCCTGAGGGAGCTGGCGCATCGCGTCTGCTACGAGCCGTCCGAGGCAAGCTTGCCGTCCGGGCCGTACGGTGATGCCTGGCTCTCCGGGACCGGAGAGTTCCCAGTCTTGTCGTCGCTTCCGTGTGGCGGTTCGGTCACCGTCGCGTCCTCCGTACGCTGCTTGGTGGTCGGTGACTCCTCGCTGCGGCGCATCTCCGGTTGCTGCATGTTGGTCATGGCTGCCTCCGTCCCTCTCGCGATCGTCTGCCCGCGGGGATGCCCACCGATCAGCCGGATATGTCCCGGCCGGCCGGCCGTCGGATCCCAGCGACGGCCATCGGCTCGACGTTTATCAACGAACATGCCGGGAAGGCGCGCTGCGACCAGGACCAATTCTGGAGGGAGAGATGACTGACCAGTCGATGCAGCGGCGCGCGTCCGAGGACCTTTCCGGGGCTCCGTTGACGGACACCGAGGTGGAGGCCAGTCGTCGGCCGCCCAGCGAGCCGGATGACGACGCTGGTCGCCAGGCCGGCGACCTGCCCGGCCGGACCCTCCGAGGAAGCATCGGACAGAGGTCGGGGGTCAACGAGACAGCCACGATGTGCGCCGCCACGGCGCTGCCGGAGCTCGCCCTGGCAGGCATCGGACGGTCTCGACCCGACCCCATCGCTCGCCCGTTGAACGATGCCCCTCGATACGCTCGGGCCGGTGAGTTGGCAGGTGTCGGACACACCGGCCGAGGGACGGCGACCGCGTGAGCGAAATCCGCCCATCGTTCCCGTACCGGCCGGCCCTTGACGGCGTCCGGGGCTTGGCGGTTGCCGCAGTGCTGATGTTCCACGGTGGTGTCGCCGCGCTGAGCGGCGGATTCCTCGGCGTTGATGCGTTCTTCGTACTCTCCGGTTTCCTGATCACGTCGCTGCTGCTCGCCGAGTACCGCGACTCCGGGCGTATCAATCTCCCGGCCTTCTGGGGCCGCCGGGCTCGCCGGTTGCTGCCAGCCCTGGTGATGATGCTCGGCGCCGTGGTACTCGTCAGTCGCTGGCTGCTGCCCCCGGAGGAACTGCGAGCGCTGCGTGGAGATGCCCTCGCGGCGATCGTCTACGTCGCCAACTGGCGGATGATGAACCGCGGCAGCGGCTATTTCGCCGAGACGGCGGCGCCGTCGCCGTTGCAACACACCTGGTCGTTGGGTATCGAGGAGCAGTTCTATCTGCTCTGGCCGCTGCTCGTGGTGACGCTGCTGATGGCGGCCCGCCGTTGTGGACGGGGCACGCTGCTGACGGTCTGTATCGTGGGAGCGGCCGGTTCCGCGCTGGCGGCGGCCTGGCTCTTCCACCCAGCTGACGTCGACCGCGACTACTACGGTACCGACACCCGGGCGGTTGCGCTGTTGACCGGGGCGGCGGTGGCCGTCGCGCTGGCACGACGTGAGGCCGACGGTGGCGCGCCGCGGGTCCCTCGGTCGGTTCTCGGCGCCCTTGCGTTCGCCGGCGCGGGCGTCACCGCCTGGTTGTGGGTCGGTGCCGACGGAGGCGACCCGTGGATGTATCGCGGCGGCTTCGTCCTTGCCGCGCTCGCGGTCGCGGCTGTCATCGCGCACGCGGTCGTCTCTCCACGTTCGCCGACCGCGCGGTTGCTTGCGGTCGCTCCGCTGGTCTGGCTGGGGCGGATCTCCTACGGCGTCTATCTGTGGCATTGGCCGCTGTTCACATGGCTGAATGCGGAACGCACCGGCCTGACCGGTCCGGGCCTGCTGGCCGCGCGATGGGCGGCGACGCTGGCGGTCGCCGCGGCCTCCTACGTTCTGGTGGAGACGCCGCTCCGGCGCGCGCGGTGGATACGTCACCCGGCGCGGACCCCCGCCGTGGCCGGTTGCGCGACGGCCCTGGCCGCCGTCGTCGTCGTACTGGCGACCGTGCCGCCACCGGTGACGCCCGGTCCTCCCATCGACATGGACCAGGCACTCGCGGTACCCACCACCACGGCGCCGTCGAGCACCTCACGCGCTGTCCCGACGGAGCCGCCCCCGATACAACGCCTTGGCCGCCGAGCCGGCCAGCAGCCCCGGATCAGCTTCTTCGGTGACTCAGTCGCTTGGTCACTCGGCACGTACCTGCCGGAGCAGACGAAACTCGACGTCGAGACCCGCGGCGTGCCGGGCTGCGGCATCGCGCGGCTGCCGGAGATCCGTTACATCGGCTTCGCGCACACGAACTATCCAGGCTGTGAGACCTGGGACCGGCGCTGGCGTAAGAACGTGCGCGAGGACGACCCGGACGTCGCGGTGATATTGCTGGATCGCTGGGAGTTAATGGACCGCAAACTCAACGGGCGGTATCGGCACGTCGGCCAGAGCGATTACGACGCCTACCTGCGTAAGGAACTGGACCTGGCGATCACCATCGTCACCGAGCGCGGTTCCCTGCCGGTGCTGCTGACCGCGCCGTACACCCGCCGGGCGGAACGACCTGACGGCGGCCTGTGGCCGGAGGATCAGCCGGAGCGGGTCGACGCGTGGAATGCCCTGCTGCGCGACGCCGCAAAACGCCACCACGCCGTGGTCATCGATCTCAACCGGCGGGTCTGCCCGGACGGCAAGTTCACCTGGCGCGCCGGTGGCGTGCGGATCCGCAGCGACGGACTGCATTTCACTCCGACGGGCGTACGCCGGTACATCGCGCCGTGGCTGCTGCCCCAGCTGGCACGTCTAGCCATCCGGGGCCCGGAAGGTTGAGGATGCTTCGTATCGTCGGGGCCGATCAGCGGTAGCCGGGCGCTTCGGTCTCGTGGACGGCCAGCTCTTCGGCACTCGCCCCGCCGCCGGCAGCGCCGGCGTCCAGCGCGACGTTGTCCGGTTCCGTGTCGTAGCCGTACCCCTCGTCGGGCTCGACCAGCCGGCCGACCGGCTCCGGGGAGACGCCGTCGAGCTGCCCGAAGTCGTAGATCGACACCGGGGAAGCCGGGTCCGAGGTGGGACTCTCGCCGTACACGTCGGCGTCCAGCCGGGCCTGAGCGGCGCCTCGCTCATCGATCGCCTCGTCCGCGAGGACACCGGGCGAGTCCAGCGGATTCTCCGGCTGCACGTCCGGTTCCTCCTGCGACAGGCGGTAGTCCAGGGACTCACCGGCCCGCTGCTCATCCGCCGTGATGCCGAACCTGTCGACCGCCTGGGGACGGTCGGACGGCAGCGCCGCCGGGTCCGGGCCGTCCGCCCACCGGCCACTGTCGACATCGTCGTACGCCGTGGAATCATCGTCCGCCGTGTCCGGTAGTCCTTCGCTCTCCGGGTCCGAGACCTGAGCCGGATAGTCGTCGTTTCGCATGTCGAGCGGGTACCCAGGTAGTACCCGGACATGCAGGCTTCGGAGAGCCGCGGTTGAAACCGGCCGGGTGGGGGATGCGGTCGGCATGAGACGGGTGAGCCGAGCGGCGGTAGCCGCGTCCAGCGAGGCAGCCGGCCCGGACGGCGTCCGGGTACCCGCCGGTGAGGTGCACGCATGGTCGCCGGGAACGAACCAGACGGTGTGCGGCCTGGCACTCAGTCGCAGCCGGTTACGGCGGTTCCCGCACGTACGGTTCGACTACCGGGCGACCGACGTGCTCACCGACGGCGACGATATCGGCTACATCTGTCCACGGTGCGTGGCCGCGACCACGCCCCGCGATGACCGCGGGTGGCGGCGCATCGCACCCCGCCCCTGAGACCCGACGTTGCCGCCACCGGGCGGGGGTTCCTCACCGGCCTCGTGCGGTGGCTGCTCACCGTCGTGGTCACCCCGAAGCCCCGCTGCTCGCGGCGTACCAGCTGCACCCGGGCGATTAACTGGCGGGCAACGGGGTAGCCGAGGCCCCTTCACCATTCAAGGAGGCCCGGATGAAGGTTGTCCACTACAGCTGCGGAGGAGGATATTCCGACAGTCCGCGTGCCGTGTACGAGTTCATGGTCGCCGACGGGTACCCGAGTCGGCACGTCTGGCTGGCCGCACCGAAACGAGCGCACCAGTTCCCGGCGGACACCGAGACGGTGGAGTTCGGCAGCGCCCGGTGTCTTCAGGAGCTTGAGTCCGCAGACCTGGTGGTGGCGAGCACCCACATCGAGCTGGACTGGACCAAGCCGTCCCACACGAAGTACCTGCAGACCTGGCACGGCACGCCGCTCAAGCACATCCACTTCGACTCGCTGTGGGCGCCGCCCGGCCGGGTCGCGTACCTGACGCAGGACGTACGCCGCTGGGACTACCTGCTGTCGCCGAACCGGGCCAGCACTGAGCTGCTGCGCGGAGCGTTCCGGTTCACCGGCGAGATCGCCGAGACCGGGTATCCGCGCAACGACGTGCTCAACAGTCCTCGTCGCGACGACATTCGCGCCGAGGCCCGCTGTGATCTGGGTATTCCCGACGACGCGACGGTGGTGCTGTACACCCCGACGTGGCGCGACGACATCGTCGATGCCCAGGGCCGGCAGGACTTCTCGTTGCACCTGAATCTGGACGACTTCACCCGTCGCCTGGGGCCGGACCACTACTTGCTGGTGCGGACCCACTTCTTGATCTCGGCCGAGCTGCCCATGATCGACGGGCCGCGGGTGCGCGACGTGTCGGCCTACCCGGACGTGAGCCGCCTGTATCTGGCGGCCGATGCCATGGTTACCGACTATTCGTCGACGATGTTCGATTTCGCGGTCACCGGCAAGCCCATGGTCTTCTTCACGTACGACCTGGCGCACTACCGCGACACGCTGCGCGGCTTCTATCTCGACTTCGGCGCGCAGGCGCCCGGCCCGCTGCTCAACACCAGCGCGGAGGTTGTCGACGTGCTAGCCGACCTGCCGTCACTGCGGGTGCGATACGCCGCGGCGTACGCCCGGTTCCGACAGACGTACTGCCACCTCGACGATGGTCACGCCGCCCAGCGGGTCATCGACCGGTTCCTCCGGGCATCGGCCGAGGACCGTACCGTCCCCGCGGTCGCCGGAGCCGGATAGTACGTAGCCGCAGGGGTCGATCGCCTCGCGCGGTGCCGGCCGGCGCGTTCGCCGATGGCTCGTCGAGGTGGCTTGCTTACTCGCCCGCCGGGTAAGCCGGCTGCCCGTCGCCGGCAGATGCACCTCTCCTGACTGCTGACCTCGGCCGAATTGCCGGATGTCCAGGGCCGGCCATGCGTTGAGGTCGCAGTTTGATCGTCCGCAGGCCGGGGTAGCCGCCCTCGACTTCCGACACCGGCTGGAGCGAACGGAGGCGACGTGCACCGGATCATCTTGGACACCGATCTCGCCATGGGTGCACCCGGCTCGGACATCGATGACGGCTTCGCCATCGCCCTGGCTGTGTACCAGCCGGATCAGAGGCTGGAGCTGATCACTACGGTCAACGGCAACACCGACGTCACAACCTCAACCGTGTTGGTGCTGGACCTGCTCGATCGGCTGCGCCGGTCCGACATCCCGGTCGTCCGGGGCGCCGCGACGCCCCTGCTGCGGCCGGTGCACGACTATCCGGCGCGGGACCGTGTCGCCGGGGTACGTCGGCGCCTGGCCCGGCGTGAACCCGCACCCGGCCGGGCGGCCACGGCGATCGTCGAGCACGTCATGGCGAATCCCGGCGAGATCACTGTGGTAGCGATCGGGCCGCTGACCAACGTCGCCCTGGCGCTCGCGCTGGAGCCGGAGCTGAGCTCGGCTGTCAAGGAGATCGTCGTGATGGGCGGCGCCTTCCTCCGGACCACCGCGGTGCTGGCGATGCCGGGGGAGTTCAACATCTGGATCGACCCGGAGGCTGCGGCGATCGTGCTGAACAGCGGTGCTCCGCTGCGCTTCATCGGCCTGGACGTCACCTTGCAGGTCGAACTGGGCCGTGCCGACGCCGACCGCCTGCGCGCGACCGGCCGCCCCTTCGCTTCCTACGCCGGTGAATGTGCGCACGGCTGGATCGACTTTCTCGCCGACGCGTACCCCGGCCGCGGCTTCCTCGGCGCCCCGATGCACGACCCGCTGGCCGTCGCGGTGGTGAGCAGGCCACAACTGGTGACCTGGCAGCCGGCACGCGTGGAGGTCGAGGTCTGCGGCGACATCACCCGGGGGGTGACGGTGGCCGATCTGCTCGCCGCCCGAGAGCCGCCGACGCCGAACTGCCTGGTCGCCACCGCGGTGGACAGCGCTGCCTTCATCTCGTTCTTCCTCAACCACGTCTATTCCCTGTGAGCCCCTTGGAAGGGAGCAAAACATGTCCATGAAAGGTGTGTTTTCCGTTGCCGCCACCACGGTCCTGGTGGTGGGCATCGCCGGATGCAGCGGAGGCGACAGCGGTGGTTCCTCCTCGGGCGCGACGCTGACTTTCGTCAACGCCCAGGACCCCGGAACCTTCGACAAGGTCATCGCCTCGTTCGAGAAGGCGAACCCGACTATCAAGATTAAACAGCAGGCCGTCCCGTTCGACGATCTGAATTCGACGGTCCAGTCCCGCCTGGGCGCCAAGGATGCCGACATTGATTTGTACGACGTCGACGAGCCGCGGTTGGCCGCGTTCGCCGCGCGCGGCTTCCTGGAGCCGCTGGACGACCTCCGCCAGCAAGCCGGTGACAAGATCGATGCGAACGCACTCAAGATCACCACCTATCAGAACAAGCAGTACGCCATGCCGCGCTGGACCTCCAGCCAGCTGCTCTACTACAACAAGTCCCTGCTGGCCGAGGCGAACGTGAAGGCGCCCGGCAGCGACCCGGCGTCCGCGATCACCTGGGAGCAGCTGACCGCGGACGCTCGCAAGGCCCAGGCCGCCGGCGCGAAGAACGGCCTGATCTTCGACCAGGTGGATCGCTACTACCAGCTGGAACCGCTGCCGGCTTCGCTGGGTGGAGGAACCGGGCTGACCGGCGCTGAGTTCCTGCAACCAGACGTCACCAACGCCGCCTGGGTGCAGGCGTTCACCTGGTACCACTCGATCTTCCAGAGCGGTGTCGCGCCGAGGGGGATCAATCCCGAGCAGACGCCCTCGCTGTTCGCCACCGGCGGCACGGCCTTCTTCGCCGGGGGACCGTGGAACGCCGCGGCGTTCGACAAGGACAAGAGCGTCGATTACGGCGTGGCGCCGTTCCCTCGATTCGCCCAGGGTAAGGCCGCGACGTCGACCGACTCGTGGTCGACCGGGATCAGCCCGTTCTCCAAGAACAAGGACGCGGCCAAGAAGTTCCTCGCGTACATGACGATCGACCCCACCGGCGCCACGGAAACGACCAGCAACAACATCCCGGTGCAGAAGGAGGCGTTCGAGACATACCTGAACGGTCTCAAGACCAAGGGGGAGCGCTACGCCCAGATCGCCCAGATCATCCGGTACGCGCTGGCCAACACGTCGGTGTCACGGCCGGTCAGCGTGGGGTACGTCGAGTTCGAGTCGGTCATGAACAAGGCGTTCGCCGACATCCGCAACGGCACCGCGGCACCGGCCCGGCTTCAGCAGGCGACCGGCGAACTGGACCGCGCTCTGGCGAAGTACCGCAAGTAGGCGATCGCCCATGACCACCCGACCCGCCGCCCGCCCGGTTGCCGAAGAGCGGCCGAGGCGGCGCCGCCTCGGCGACCTGCCGGTGGCGTTGACATTCCTGCTGCCGGCCGTGCTGGCGGCGGTGCTGCTGCGGCTGTGGCCGACCGTCCGGGCCTTCTGGGACAGTCTGCGCAACACGCCGCTGGGCGTCGAGCCGACCCACTGGGTGGGGCTGGAACAGTTCCGTACGCTGCTCAGCGACCCCGACTTCCTGAACTCGCTGAAGATCACCGTGTTGTTCGGCATCGTCGTCAATCCGCTGCAGATCGTGGTGTCGCTGCTGCTGGCGGTGATCTTCAACGAGCGGATCCGTGGCGCCGGGCTGATGCGGACCCTGGTCTTTCTGCCCGTCGCGATCCCGCAGAGCGTCTCGGCGGTCATCTGGGCGGTCGCCTTCCGCCCGGACGGACCGCTCAACGGAGTACTTCGCAGGCTGGGCATCGCGCCGCAGGGTTTCCTCACCTCGCCGAACCAGGCGCTGGCCTCTATCGTGCTGGTCGTCTCCTGGATCGGTGTGGGCTACTGGATGATGTTCCTGATCGCCGGGCTCAAGGAGATCGATCCGGTGCTCTACGAGGCGGCTGCGCTCGACGGAGCGGGACGCTGGGCGAGGTTCCGGCACGTGACGGTGCCGCAGCTGTCCCGTCAGATCATCTTCGTGCTGGTGGCGGACACGATCTCGAATCTGCTCGTCTTCGCTCCGGTGAACATCCTGACCAACGGCGGCCCGAACGGGCGTACCGATCTGATCATGAATGACGTCTTCGACCGGGCTTATAACCAGGCGGACATCGGTGCGGCAGCCGCGGGCACGGTGATCGTGGTGGTGATCGCGCTGGCCATCGTCCTGGTCCAGTACCGGCTGATCTCCCGAGGAAGTGACTGAGATGTCCTCCACCCGGCTCGCCGCCGGCGCGGCTGCCACCTCGGCGCCATCGACTGCTCCCACCGCTCGTAAGGAGCCGTCGCGGGTGGGCATGGTGCTGCTCGGGTCTCTCATCGCGGCGCTGTTCGTGCTGCCGCTGTGGTGGGCGGTTGCCAGCGCCCTCCGCCCGCAACGCGAGACCTTCGCCACCATCTCCCCGGTGTCGCTGTGGACACTGCTGCCACGCGACGTCACCCTGAGCAACTTCACCCGGTTGTTCGACACCGGCTTCGGCCGCGCCATGCTCAACTCGAGCGTGGTCACCGTAGGGACGCTCGTGGGCGGCCTGGCCATCTGTGCGACGGCCGCGTTCGCCCTGGCCGTGCTGCACTTCCCGGGGCGTGCTGTCTTCTTCGCTGTGATGGTGGTGTCGTTCCTGATCCCCTTCGACGCCATTGCGATCCCGCTGATGTCAATTTTCCGCGGCGCCCACCTGGACAACTCTTACTTGGCCCTCATCCTGCCGGGCATCGGCAACGGGTTCGCGGTGTTCCTGCTGCGCGGCTTTTTCCAGGGCGTGCCGATCGAGCTGGCCGAGGCCGCCCGGGTGGACGGCCTCGGCTGGTGGGGTGTGTTCTGGCGGATCTACCTGCCGCTGTCCCGGCCGGCGCTGATCGGCGCGGGTCTCATCCTGTTCGTCTTCCAGTGGCAGGCCTACCTGTGGCCGTTGCTGATCGCCCCGGATCCGCAGATGAAGGTCGCCCCGGTGGCCATCGCCCAGTTCGCCGGGCAACAGGGCGTGGACTTCGGCGCCATCTTCGCCGGTGCCACCATGACGGCGCTGATCCCGCTGCTCGTCCTGCTGTTCTTCCAGCGGTATTTCACCCAGTCGGTGTCCGCCTCTGGCCTCAAGGGCTGAGCGCCGGCTCCTCGTACACGGTAAGGAGGGTCTGCGGCGACGGCTCTCGCCGGGTGCCGCGAGATCTTTGCGCTCGCGGTGCACGCGCAGACATCGTGGTGCTCGGGTCACAACCCGCGGGTGATGAGCACGGTCGCGGCACCGGCGAGGTCGGTTCCGGCCTGGCCGGCGTGCAGGCACAGGCTCACGTAGGCGTCGTCGGCGGTGCAGCGGTTCTCGACCATGATGATGCCGAGCGCGAGCTTGATCGTGGCGCGAACGCTGAGCGCCTGCGCGTAACCGGAGATCAGCTCCTTGCCGCCCTCGTCCAGCTCCTCCAGGACGCTGGTGTCCATGTCCTCGCCGGCGTGCCCGTGCAGCGAACAGATGCGCCCGAGCAGGGGAGCCATCGCCACCCGGTCGTTGCTGTAGACGTTGAGAACGGCGACCGGTTCGCCTCGCCCGGCGTACAGCGGCACCGACACCGACGTGTGCAGCCCCATGCTGGGCGCCACCTCGTGGAACTTGGGCCACTGCACCGTGGCGTCGATGTCCGGCACGGCGACGGGCGAGCCGGAGTCGAGCGCGTCCAGGCAGGGACCCCGGTTGTCGGCGTACTGCGCTTCGTCGATGGCCCGGGCCAGCTCGTCGCTGAACGCGACCGTGGTGTAGGTGTCGCCGCGCAACGCGGTGATGGACGCGTACCGGGCCGGGGCGACGAGTTCGGGCGTCAGCCGGGCGATGAGCCGCAGCTGGCCGTCGACACCCGGTGCGTGCTCCGGCATGCCCGCCAGCGCGACCATGGCGGCGGCCAGCGCGCCGCGCCTCGGTGCGCGGGAACCGGTGGACGGTGACGTCGCCATGTTCCTCCCGACGACGGTGGGGCGGGCAGTCCGGATACCCGCCGTCCGGCGGGTTACTCCTGTCCGGTCCGCCCGCCCCGGCCGCGCGGGTCAGGACAGCGGCTGGCCGCCGGTCACGCCGAGCACCTCGCCGGTGATGTAGCTCGACTCCTGCGAGGCGAAGAACACGTACGCGGGCGCCAGCTCGGCCGGCTGGCCGGCGCGGCCCAGCGGGGTCTGCTCGCCGAACGACTCGACCTTCTCGTCCGGCATGGTGGCCGGGATGAGCGGCGTCCAGATCGGACCGGGCGCCACCGAGTTGACCCGGATGCCCTTCTCCGCCAGGCTCGCGCCCAGCGCCTTGGTGAAGGCCACGATGCCGGCCTTGGTGGTGGCGTAGTCGAGCAGCTCCGGCGACGACTGGTACGCCTGGATCGAGGCGGTGTTGATGATCGTCGAACCGGGACCGAGGTGCGGGACGGCGGCCTTGGACAGCCAGAACATCGCGTACAGGTTCGTCTTCATCACCCGGTCGAACTGCTCGGTGGTGATGTCGCCGATGCCGCCGGGCTGCGCCATCTGGTACGCGGCGTTGTTGACCAGGATGTCCAGGCCGCCGAGATCGCTCACCGCCCGCTGGACGATCGTGGTGCAGTGCTTCTCGTCGCGGATGTCGCCCGGCACGGTGACCGCCTTGCGGCCGGCCTTCTCGACGAGTTGCGCTGTCGTGCGGGCGTCGTCCTCCTCCTCGGGCAGGTACGCGATGAGCACGTCGGCGCCCTCGCGGGCGAACGCGATGGCCACCGCTCGGCCGATGCCGGAGTCCCCGCCGGTGATGATCGCCCGCTTGCCGGTCAGCCGGCCGCTGCCGCGGTAGCTGTCCTCGCCGTGGTCCGGCTGGTCGTCCATCTGCCCGGTGGTCCCGGGATGCGGGATCTGCTCGCTCTGCTGCTCCTCCGGCGACTCGAACTGCTTCTGCGGGTCCTGCTTGTCGTACTGGTCCTGGGACACGACATGTTCCTTCCGATGTCCGGCGCCGGGCGGCGCGGCGGCGGTAATCCGGCTACCCCGCCTGGCTCATTCGATTCATCCGTACGGCTGGCGATCGCTCGGCCGATCGGCTAGGGTTCCGGCATCGGTGAAGAAGGCGCCGAGACCCGCGAGCCGTTGGTGAACACGCCGGGGCGCCTGGACCGCCACGGTTCCCCTCGCTCGTGTGGTCCATCCATGGCTTCATCACGTTGCGTTCGTGAGGCACCGATGCATTCCACTTCCGTTCTTCCGCCTGTCTCCGACCGGGAGCAGGCCTCCGCTCTGAACGACCAGGCCGCCATGGAACTCCTGGACACCCTGGTCACGCTGGCCCCGGACGATCCGTCGCGGCCCTCGGTGCGCGAGCGGACCATCGCGGCCTGGCTGCCGATGGCCCAGCGCCTGGCACGCCGGTACAGCGGCCGCGGCGAGTCGGCCGACGACCTGGCGCAGACCGCCACCGTCGGGCTGATCAAGGCCATCGACCGGTTCGATCCGGGGCGCGGCCACTTCGTCGGCTTCGCCCTGCCCACCATCCTGGGCGAGCTCAAGCGGTACTTCCGGGACAAGGGCTGGTCGGTGCGGGTGCCCCGGCGCCTGCAGGAGATGCACGCGGCGATCGGCGCCGCCGCCCCGGTGCTCGAGCAGAACCTCGGGCGGCGGCCGACCATCACCGACATCGCCGGCCACCTGGGCGTCACCGTCGAGGAGGTGGTCGAGGGGCTGGAGAGCGGCGTCGCGTACCGGGCGGCCTCGCTGTCGGCGCCGGTCGGGTCGGAGAGTGCCTTCGAACTCGCCGACACGCTGGGCGGCGACGAGCAGGGGTACGCGCTGGCCGAGCTGAGGCTGGCCCTCGGGTCGGCGCTGACCCGGCTCACCGACCGGGAGCGGCTCATCGTGACGCTGCGCTTCTACGGCAACCAGAGCCAGACCGAGATCGCCCAGCGGGTCGGCGTCTCCCAGATGCACGTCTCGCGCCTGCTGAGCGGCGCGCTGGTCAAGCTGCGCACCGACTTCGCCGACGCCGCCTGAGCGGGGCCGCCGCCGACCAGCGGTGATCGGGCTCGCCCGCGGGTCGGATACTGAGCGGGTGGCCGACATCATCAGCTTCGGCCCGGACCGGCCACCGCGGCGTCCGCCCCGGCTGATCCGGGCGATCGTCGCTGCTGTCGTCCTGCTGGCCGCCGGTGTCGCCCTGGTGGTCTCCGCGCGGGGGCGCGACGACCGGCCGGAGGTCGCCGTCACGCCCTCGTGCCGGCCGGTCGGCCCGCCGCCGAGTGGAACCGGGCCGCCGGTGGCGGTCATCGTGGAGGGGGCCTGCGCGCCGGGGTCGGCCCTCGAGCGCCGCGACAACCGCTCGGCGGGCAGCCCGTGGACCGTGGTGGTGCGGCGGACGGACGGCTCGCCGGCCCGGCACGGCGCGGTGGTCACGTTCCCGGTCGGCCCGCCGGTGGCCGGTCGTCACGTCGCGGTCGGCGAGGTCACCGGCACGGCGAGCCCAGGAATGATCGTTTGGCCGCTGGCCGGGGCGTACGCAAGAATTCGCGGAGACCTGGCCGAACGCGACCTGATCGCGACCGCCGTCCGCACCACCGTCGCCGGGCGGCGGCCGGCCGTGCGTCCGCCCGCGGGATACCGGGTGGTGTCGGCCGGGCCGTACCGGCCGCCGGAGACCCGGGAGATCAGGTACGGCACCGCCGACCTCGGCGAGCAGGACGCGCTCGGCGGCGGGCTGACCTTCACCGGCGTGACCGCCGCCGGTGGCTTCGAGGACAGGCTGTACGCGACGCGGACCGACGACGAGTACCGGACGGTCGACGGGAAGCCGGCCGTCGTCACCATGCTGTTCGGCGGCAACGGGGCGATCGCCTGGGAACTGACGCCGGGGACGATCGCGTACGTCGGCTACAGCGGCGCGTCGCTGACCGGTCGGGCCGTCGACGCCCTGGACCGCCTGGCGCACCGGACCCGCGTGCTGACCGCCCCGCAGTGGCAGGCCCGTACCCCGCAGATCGTCGGATGACTGTCAGCTGCTGCCACCGGGAGCCCCACACCGGTGTGGGCATCTGCCACTGACAGGGCGCCGCCCGCCTGATGCAGTGGATCGAGACGGTCCGCGGGGACGGGGGAAGAACATGACCAGGCCGATGGTGTGGCCCCTCGGCGCCGCGATCATCCTGATCGTGGCGCTCGGCTTGCTGGTACTAATGATCTTGCAGGCTCTGCTGGTGGCGACGTAGGCGTGCGGTCCAGGGACGTTGGTGAACCTGGTGATGGGTGGCGGCGGTGACGCCCCGCTGCTGCAGCATCGACGCCACTCCGACATGCGGCCTCGGGCGACCACGGACAGCGGCCCTCCCGGCGAAGCCCACCACCGCGATCACCGCGGGGACCACCAGGTAGACGCCGCTGAGCACCAGGGTCAGCGCGGTGAGGGCGCCGGCGGTGATCGCGGTCGCGCGCATCCACCCGGCGGGCAGCAGCCGGATCGCGGCCAGGGTGCCGAGGAACATGACCGCGGCGAGGCAGGCGGAGGTCGCCCGCAGCAGCGGGTCCAGAGGGATCGGGCGCAGCACCGCGACCGTGCCGACGATCATGACGGCCGCGGCGAGCACGGTGAGGCTGCGGCGCGCGGACGTGATCCGGCGGGGCAGCAGCCGCTCCCGCGCGAGTGCCACCCCGAGGCGGGAAGCCCCGGCGAGGTAGGTGTTGATCGCACGGAAGGTGAGCACCAGTGCCGCGACGCCGGTGACCGGCTCGGCGGCCGCCCCGATGCCGGCTCGCATCATGGCGGTGAGCGGCACCGGTGACGAGGCCGCGCCGGACCCGACGACGGTGACGGCCACGCCCAGGTAGACGACCGTGATCGCGGCCAGCGTGAGGCCGGTCGCGGTGAGCAGACGCCGGCCGGCGAAGTCGGCGGACAGGTGGCTGGCGGCCTCCCAGCCGACGAAGGCGAAGATCAGCACGCCGACCGCGCTGCCGACGCCGCCGGCACCGTGGGGCAGGAACGGCTCGAAACGGCCGGCGCGGACGGCCGGCAGGCTCGACAGGATCGCGGCGGTGAGGATCGTGAGCAGCAGGCCGACCATGACGACCTGCAGGCGGCCGCTGGTGCGCAGGCCGGCCGCGTTGGCGAGCAGCGCGGCCGCCAGCAGTCCGAAGGCGGTCACCGCGGCGGACCGGCCGTCCCAGCCGAACGCGTCGGCCGTGTAGATGCCGCCCGCGAGGGCCCCGGCGACGGTGCCGATCGGGACCGCGGCGAAGAACCACCATCCGACCGCCGCGCAGGCCCAGCGCCCGATCGCGGCCCCGGCGAAGTGGGCCACCCCGCCGCCGTGCGGGTGGCGCAGGCCGAGCAGCGCGAAGGTGAAGGCGACCGGGACGCTGACCACGATCAGCGCCGCCCAGGCGAGAACGGATCCGGGCCCGGCCGCCGCTGCGGCCAGGTGCGGGAGCACGAGCATGCCCGGTCCGAGGACACCGCCGAGCACGGTTGCCGTCCCCTGCCAGAGTCCCAGCCGATGTGCGGTCATGCCCCGACGCTAGGCAGACGTTCGGTGAGATAGGGGCCTGGCCGAACAGTTGGCCGGAAACGGGTGGCAAAGTGGGTAGGTGGACGAACTTGATGCGGGAATCATCGGCCTGTTGCAGTCGGATGCCCGGCTCTCCAACCGGGAACTGGCCCGCCGGCTCGGCATCGCCCCGTCGACCTGCCTGGAACGGGTCCGGTCGCTGGGCCGCCGCGGCGTGATCCGCGGCTACCACGCCGAGATCGATCCCGCCGCGCTCAACCGCGGCGTGCAGGCGATGGTCTCGGTGCAGGTGCGGCCGTTGAGCCGTGCCGTCATCGACGCGTTCAAGGCGTCGGCGGCGACGATGCCCGAGGTGCTCAGCGTCTTCGTGCTCGCCGGCGGCGACGACTTCTTGCTGCACGTCGGCGTTCCCGACCTCGACGCCCTGCACGGTTTCCTGCTCGACCGGCTGAGCAAACGCCGGGAGGTCACCGGCTTCCGCTCCTCGGTGATCTTTCAGCAGGTCAGCAACCCGGCGCCGGGCCTGCTGCCGCTCGCCGGGCCCGCGGGCGACGCGGCGGGGTAACGTCTGCCGGTGCGGAGATGGGTGGGCACCCTGCTGTGGGCCGTCGCGAATCTGGTCATCGGGGTCTGCGCGATCCTGCCGCTGGGGCTCGGCCTCACGCTGACCGCGGGCCGCACCGCCCTGTTCGAGATCGGCGGGGAGGACACCGGCCGCGCCACCGTGGTCGTCGTGGTCACCCTGCTCGTGCTCGGGGGCCTGTTCGTCCTGGTCAACGTGCCGTTCCGCCGCCGGTCGCCGGCCCAGGCGGCACGCCTGGTGTGGCCCGCGGCGGCCGGGCTGGCGCTGGCGCCGTTCGCGGTGGCGCTGGCGCTCGCCTGAGACCGCCGGACCGGCGCGGGCGAGCGCGGGTCAGGGCCGGCGCGGGTCACCGGTCGCCTCTCAGCTCGCCGGTGACCGTCAGCTGCCGCGCCAGCTCGACCAGCTTGAGG
>NZ_CAKUCL010000036.1 GCF_934643405.1 uncultured Actinoplanes sp. | reverse complement strand
GCAGCGGGCGGCGCGTGCGGCAGCGGGCGGCGCGGGCGGCAGCGGGCGGCGCGGGCGCGCCGAGCGCATCGCAAGGGATCGTGCGCGCGGCCTCATGCCGGGAGGCTAAGCATCGGCCGATGACGCGGACAATTGTTTGCCAATATTTGCCAGAGCAGTTCTTCGGAATGATCCTTCAGCGTCCCGGCAAACTTTGGCAAACGATTGATGCCATTCTCGACCGACTGTTAGCGTCCGGGTCTCAACATCGGCGGTTCTCAATATCGCCCTCCAAGGAGACCCTCATGGGCATCAGAACGACCACCATTCTCGCGGTGTCCTTGTTCGTCGTGCTGGGCAGCATGGGCCCGGCCCGCGCGGCCGACGACCCGCCGCGGACGCAATACCACGAGATGCATGCCAACTGCGACGTCAACCACCGCCTGAACGACGACCCGATCGTCTTCCCTGGGATGGCGGGCGCGTCGCACAACCACAGCTTCATCGGCAATCCGGCGACCGACGCCGCCTCCACGCCCGCGTCGCTGGTCGGGGGTGCCACCTCCTGCGAGGACACGCTCGACGCGTCCGGCTACTGGTTCCCGACGCTGCTGCGCAACGGCGTGCCGGTCATCCCGGACGCGCCGACCGTCTACTGCAAGTCGGGGGTCAAGGACTACCGCACGGTCAAGCCGTTCCCGGCCGGCTTCGAACTGCTGGTGGGCGACATGCGCACCCCCGACGCGGCCCATTTCCTGGGCAATTGGCAGTGCCCGGGATACAAGGGCAACGACATTCCGTCGTCCTGCCCGAGCGGCTCCTCCCTGGTCGTCCGGATGACCGCGCCGAGCTGCTGGGACGGCGTGCACCTGGACACCGCCGACCACAAATCGCACATGGCGTGGCCGGCGAACGGGGTGTGCCCGGCCGGCCATCCGGTGCCGTTGCCGATGCTCGAGATCAAGCTGCCCTACCCGCTGAACAATGGCAACACCGGCGGGCTGACCTACTCCTCCGGCGCCAGCTATTCATTCCACTACGACTTCATGAACGGCTGGGACGCGGCCCGGCAGGCATATCTGGTGTCGTATTGCATCAACGGCGGGCGGCAGTGCAACGGATACGGGGAGGACCCGAAGAAACCCTGACCGCGTTTCGCCACGCCCCCGGAGCCGGCCACACGGCCGGCTCCGGGTGCGTGGTTGTATCGACATTCATCGAGTATCGGCCTCGGCAGATGTCCGACGTCTGCCGTTCGGCATGCGTTAAGCCGGCGGTCCCCGCGCGCCATGTAGATGTATCTACGTCTTGTAGGAGGCAGGGAAGAGGGACCCCATGGCAGCACCCCCGCCGGCCATCCGGGCGCGCGAGATCACCAAATGTTTCGGTGACGTCGTCGCCCTCGACGGCATCGACCTCGACGTGGCGCCGGGGCAGATTCACGGCCTGGTCGGGCCGAACGGGGCCGGCAAGACGACGCTGCTGGGGCTGCTGCTGGGCCTCGCCGTCGCGGACAGCGGCCGCCTGGAGATCCTGGGCACCACGGTCCGGCGGGCGCTCGGCGCGCCCGACGGTGTCGCGGGCTTTGTGGACGGTCCGGGCCTGTACCCGGCATTGACCGCCCGGCAGAACCTGAGCGCCCTGGCGAGACTGCGGGGCAGCGACGACGCCGTCGACGACGTGCTGGCCGAGGTCGGGCTCACCGACGTCGCCGACGACCGGGTCCACGGCTTCTCGCTCGGCATGCGCCAGCGGCTGGGCCTCGCCGCCGCCCTGCTCACCCGGCCCCGGCTGCTGGTGCTCGACGAACCGTCGAACGGTCTCGACCCGACCGGCAAGCGACAGGTGCACCGGGTCCTGACGCGGCTCGCCGCGGACGGGACCGCCGTCGTGTTGTCCAGCCACCGCATGGACGATGTCGAGGCGTTGTGCTCCGAGGTCACCATCCTCGCCACCGGGCGCGTCGTGTTCTCCGGGCCGTTGTCCAAACTGGCCGCCGAGAATCGCGAGCTCGACTACCGGCTGCTCACCTCCGACCCGGCGGGCGCGCGCCGGCTGGCCGCCGGGGCGACCGGCGTCCACGTCACCGACGGGACCGAACCGCTCGTGGTCCGCGCCCCGGTGGCGGCCCTCGACGAGCTCGTCGTCCGCCTGGTCTCCGCGGGCATCGCCGTACGGGAACTGGCACCCGTGGTCTCGCCGCTCGAGGCGGCCTTCCTCGCCCTCACCGATTCGCCGGAGGCCTCTCGATGACCGCGACCACGGCCGCATCCCGGGCGGCCGTCCCGGTGCCGCGCGGCTACCGCTTCGAACTGGTGAAGCTGGCCGCCCAGTGGCGGATCCGGCTGCTGGTGCTGGCCTGCTGGATCGCTCCGGGCCTGTTCGTGGCGGCGGTGAACGAGCAGAGCACGCTGCCGGTCGACACCCTGTTCGGGCGGTGGATGCACGCCACCGGCTGGGCGGGGCCGCTGGTGATGCTGGGCTTCGCCGGCACCTGGGCGCTGCCGCTGCTCACCTCGATGGTGGCCGGTGACGTGTTCGCCGCCGAGGACCGGTGGGGGACGTGGCGTCACCTGCTCGTGGTGGTCCGGTCCCCGCGACGCATCTTCGTCGCCAAGGCGCTGGCGAGCCTGACGGTGATTTTGCTGCTGGTGGCCGGCCTGGCCGCGTCCAGTACCGCGGGCGGGCTCGCCACCAGCGGAAACCGGCCGCTGATCGGCCTCGACGGCCATGTCCTGACGGCCGGGGACACCGCCGTACGGGTCCTGCTCGCCTGGCTCTGTGTGCTCGCGCCGACCCTGGCGCTCGCCGCGGTGGGGTTGCTCGGGTCGGTGGTGCTGGGCCGATCGCCGATGGGGTTGCTGCTGCCCGCGCTGCTGGCGCTCGCCCTTCAGCTCGCGCAGATGCTGCCGCTTCCGGTGGCGGTGCGTCTCGCTCTGCCCGGCTACGCCTTCATCGCCTGGAACGGCTTGTTCACCAGCCCGGCCCAGCTCGGCCCGCTGCTGATCGGCGTCGCGACCGGTCTGGTGTGGACGGTGACCGCGACAGCTCTGGCCTACCTGCTGTTCGTCCGCCGCGACTTCACCAACCTGGCATTCGACGGCTCGGGCCGCCGCGCGGTGACGTTCGGCGTGCTGCCGCTGGCCGGGCTGCTCGTGGTGACCGCCGGGATCGTCGCCGTGGGCACCGGGGCCACCGGCTCCGGGATCGATCAGGACCGGGTGCAGCGCTCGGTCGCCACGGCGTTCGCGCACCTGTACCGGGTGCAGACCGCCCAGCTGAACCGTCCCGCCGTCACCGAGGCGCAGCTGCACGCCACGGCGACCTGCACCAAGGGCGGCGGCAAGCTGGCCGCCGACGGGCCGGGCAACGACTGGCGGTGCGTCGTCTCCTGGCATCTGCCCGGCATCGAGGCCGCCGGGTCGGCGATCTACCAGCTCGACGTCTTCGCCGACGGCCGGTACATGGCCGACGGCGACGGCCCGAAGGAGGTCAACGGCTATTTCCTGGTGCGCACCCCGGCCGGGGACGCGCCCAACCCGCTCTGGCAGTTCGACGGCAACGTCGAGCTGCTCCGCACCACCGGAAAGGAATAGCTCCATGCACGTCAAAAGACGTCGGCGGCCGCCCCGGACAGGCCGCCGGATCTCGGTCGTCACCGCCGGCACCGCGGTGCTGGTCATGGCGGCCGGCTCGGGCATCGGCCTGGCCTCGACCCGCCAGTTCGGCACCGATCAGGTCGGTCAGGACACGCGCCGCGGCCTGGTGGTCTCCGACGACCAGTACCTGGACCCGATCGGGCAGCGTCTCGTCATCGACAACGGCAAGATCATGTCGTCGGCGGTGAGCCCGGACGGAACGCACGTCGCGGCCGCGGTGACCGACGGCGGCATGGCGCTGGCCGTCGTGGACCTCAAGAGCTGGAAGGTGCAGCAGCTCATCGGCAACAACGCCGCCGCGAACCTGCGCATCAGCGGCAACGACGTCGGTCAGGAAGGCCCCACGTACTCGCCGGACGGCTCCCAGCTGTGGCTGGGGCAGGCCGACGGGTACCGCAGGTTCACCGTGAACCCGGACGGCACGCTCGCCAACCCCACCTTCGTCACCATCGCGGCGGACGGGCCGAAGCGGGCGCTCGCGAGCCAGGCCGTGTTCTCGGCCGACGGCGCCACGGTGTACTCTGCGGTCAACGGGCAGAACCGGGTGGTCGCGCTGGACGCGGCGACCGGCGCGATCAAGCAGAGCTGGGCGGTCGGCAACGCGCCGCGTGACCTCGCCCTGGTGGGCGACAAGCTCTACGTCAGCAACGAGGGCGGTCGTACGGCGCAGCCCGGCGACACCACGATCAACTCCTACAACACGCCCGTTCCCGCCGACCCGGTCACGGCCGCCACCACGACCGGCACCGTCAGCGTGATCGACGTGGCCCAGCCGGCCGGCGCCGTACGGAACATCAAGGTCGGACTTCACCCGACCGCCCTGTACGCGGCGCGCGGCGCCCTGTTCGTGACGAACACCGCCACCAACGACGTGTCGGTCATCGACACCCGTCGCGACGTTGTGGTGCAGACCATCGCCACGCAGCCGTGGCCGGAGGCGTCGGTGGGCTACGAGCCGGACGCGGTGACCCTCACCGGGGACGGCCACCTGCTGGTGACGCTCGGCCGGGCCAACGCGGTCGCCGTCTACCGTTACACCAGCGCGCAGGAGCCGGTCAGCTACGTCGGCCTGCTGCCGACCGACTACTTCCCCGCCGAGATCACCACCGTCGGCCCGGACGTGCTGGTCTCGAACACCCGCGGCATCGACGCGCGCCGGCCCACCACCAAGGCGGGACACGGCACCCACGACACCACCTCGAGCCTTCAGCGGTTCCGGCTGCCCAGCGACCGGGAGATCCGCGCCCAGACCGCGAAGGTCTTCGCGCAGAACGGGTGGACGCCCGGCGCGGTGACGAAGGGCAGCCGCTCCGCGAAGCCGGTGCCCGTGCCCGGGAGGATCGGCGAGCCGTCGACGATCAAACACGTGTTCCTGCTGGTCAAGGAGAACCGGACGTACGACCAGGTGCTGGGGGACGACACCCGCGGCGCCGGGGACCCGGCGCTGGCCGAGTTCGGCGAGAACGTGACGCCGAACCAGCACGCGCTGGCTGAGCAGTTCGGGCTCTACGACAACACCTACGACATCGGCACGAACTCGGCCGAGGGGCACAGCTGGCTGATGCAGGCCGACGACCCCGAGTACACCGAGTCCTCGGCCGGTGAGTACCTGCGCAGCTACGACACCGAGGACGACGCGCTGGGCCACCAGCGCAGCGGCTTCATCTGGACCGGCGCGCAGGCGGCCGGCCGGACCGTGCGGAACTTCGGCGAGTTCCACCAGTTCCTGACCAAGCCCGCGGGCGCGAGCTGGCCGAACCTCTACTGCGACGCCAAGAACATGGCCGGTACGGGGCAGGACACGGCGTACAAAATGGTCTCGTCCTCGCCGATCCCGTCGCTGAACAAGGTGTCGGTGCCCGGCTACCCGAAGTTCGACACCAGCGTCCCGGACATCTACCGGTACGAGATCTGGAAGCGCGACTTCGAGAAGAACGGCCCGGCCGACCTGAACATGTTCTGGCTGTCCAGCGACCACACCGGCGGCCCGGTGAACGCCGCCGCCCAGGTCGCCGACAACGACCTCGCGGTGGGCCGGATGGTCGACACCATCTCGCACAGCAAGTACTGGAAGGACTCGGCGATCTTCGTGGTCGAGGACGACTCGCAGGCCGGTCTGGACCACGTCGACGGCCACCGCGCCCCGATCCAGATCATCAGCCCGTGGGCGCAGCGCGGCGTGGTGGACAACCACTACTACTCGCAGATCACGATGATCCGCACCATCGAGCAGATCCTCGGGATCCACCCGATGAACCAGAAGGACAGCGCGGCCACCCCGATGCGGGCGGCGTTCACCCGCAAGCCGGACTTCCGGCCGTTCACCGCGCTGCCCAACCGGACCTCGCTGACCCTGGGTCTCCCGACGCCGCCGGCGTGCGGCGCGGACACCCCGGCGGCGCAGGATCCGGCCGCGGCCCCGGCGCCGTCGGCCGTCGTGCCGCCGGAGCAGAAGCAGGTGGCGGCGCAGTGGGACGCGTGGAAGGCGCAGCAGCGCCTGACCGGCCCGGACGCCAGGCCCGACTTCGCCAACCCGGCCCAGTTGAGCCACGTCACGTGGTACGAGTCGCACGACTGGAGCAAGCCCTACCCGGGCGAGGACAGGATCGTCGCACCGGCGAACGTGCCGGGCGCGTACATCCCGCCGGCCGAGTCCGACTGACGTATCAGTAGTTCGCCACCGGCTCGCGCGGAGAGCGCGAGCCGGTGGCGGCGTTTTCCGATCGATCGGTCAGCGGCCGCGGCGCTGGGTGCGGTCCGCGTCGTCGAACTCGATCTGCTCCTTGCGGACCTCGCCGCTGACCGTCTCCTGGTCGGTCACGGTCTCCTTGCCGAGGCGCACCCGCTCGACCGGAACCGCCTCGGTCTCCACGACGGGACGCTCGGCGTGCAGCGTGACCTCGTGCTCCTCCTCGGAGATCGCCGGCCCGTCCATCGCGTTGCCGATGTTGGCGTCGGTGATCGGCTCGCGCTCGAGCGTGACCTCCTCACGGCTCACCGGCACGGTGGCCCGCTCCTGCTCGGTGACGACGTACTTGCGCAGCCGTGCCTTGCCGGCCTGCTCGGTGCGGGTGCCGGTGACGAGCCGCTCCTCGGACCGGGTCATCGCCTTGTCGGTGTTCGGGCCGGACGTGTCGCCGCGGTCGTCGGTGTACCGCTCGCCGAGGTCGTCGCGATCGGTGTGGACCCGGCCGCCGCCGTTGGCCGCCAGGCCGTAGTACTCGTACAGCTCCTCCTCCTGGGCCGGGCTCAGGTCGCCGTCCACGTCGATCCGCGGGGCGTCCTTGACCTGCGCCTTGCTGTACTGCACCTCGACCCGGTCATCGGTGAGGGTGGCGTCCTGGAGCGGCACGAAGGACTCCTTGGTGCCGAACAGACCGGTCTTGACCGAGACCCATTCCGGGTTGCCGCTCTCGTTGTCCAGATACACCTGGCCGGCGGAGCCGATCTTGTCGCCCCCGGTGGCGTAGACGTCCGCGCCGTAAATGCGTTGGATGTCGTTCTGGGTGATCATGATGATCCTTTCGTGAGGGGTCCGCCCGGCCGTGCCGGGTGACGGGAGGTGTTTGAAAAAGGGCGCACGGATGCGCGTCCGAAAATGAACAGCTGACCGATTCGCGGATCAGTGGCCGAGGCCGGCCTTGTCGACCCTGCGGTGGAAACGCATTCCGGCGAGGCCGCCCAGAATGGCGCCGACCAGTGCGGCGATCACGGCGATGACAATGGCGATGATCGCGCCGGTGGTCACATTGTCGCCGCCGACAGGGAGTCGCGGAAATCCCCCGATCCGGTCCAGGATGTCGAATTTGCTACCCGCCACCGCGCCGGCGACGGCGACCAGGGCGGCGATGACGATCGCCCATACCCAGACCGCGATGCCCTGCTTGACGCCGTTGAAACGGGCCATCCGCCCGGCGACGTAGCCGCCGCAGTAGTAGGCGATGATCAGCACCGCCAGCAGGAGAATGCCACCGACGACGCTGATCGTGCCGGCTTCCTTGGACACCTGGCCCGACACGTCGGTGGTGCTCGTGCCGGTCGACACGCCGACCGCGGCGCCGGCCGCCACGAGCACGGCCGTGAGGATCACGGCGGTGCCGACGGCGGTCAGCCAGCCGAAGAACGCCGAACCCCATTTGATGCCGCCATAGCGATCTTGTTCCCGCGCCACGACAGACCTGCGGTTGGATACCGTAGGGGAGAATTCGTCGTGATGCTTCACGCCGGATTCGTTCCGGCGTGAATCGTCGGTGGGATGCCAGACGTGCGAGCCGGACGAGGGTTCGGGGGGCGAGGTCATGGGTGCTCCCGGATGATCGGGCCGCCGCCGATGGAGATTTCGACGGCCACGGAAAGCAGCTACGCCATCACGGGTGCCCCAGCGTTTACGCGGTAAACGCGGAATTCCGGTTTCTGGCGCACCTGGCCCGCCGGGGTCACCCCGCAGAGGTGGCGCGGCGCGGGCGCCGGCGCGGTGGCAGCAGCAGTGCCACCCGGTCGAGGAGCGCCTCGAGGGCCTCCTCGAAATCCTGGGCCGCGACGTCCTGCGCCAGGTGCGGCTCCATCCGGTTGAGGATCGGGTAGGCGCTGAGGTCGTCGATCGGCGACACGTCGGGCTCCTCGACCGGGCCGGTCTCGACGCCGTGGGCGGACACCTCGAGCAGCAGATGCCCGAGCAGGAAGCTGCTGAACGCCCGGTACGCCGCCGCGGCGGCCTCGTCGCTGAAGCCGGCCGAGGTCATCACCTGCAGCATCGACTCGATCCAGCGCAGGCTGCGCAGCGGCGGCCGGATCCACGGCGCGGCGGGCGGGCGGGTGGCGACCAGGGGGAAGACCTCCGGGTGCGCGAGGGCGATGCGCCGCAGGCCGTGCGCGAGGCGTTGCAGGTAGTCCACCCAGCCGGCGTGGGCCTCGAGATGCACGTCCGGGTCGCCGAACAGCTCGTCGACGACGGTCTCCACGACCCCGTCGAGCAGCGCCTCGCGGCCGGGCACGTACCGGTACAGGGCCATGCCCTCGACGTCGAGGTAGGCGCCGAGGCGGCGCATGGTCAGCTCGCGCAGGCCGAACTCGTCGATGAACTCGACCGCGGCCCCCAGGATGCGCTGCTGATCGAGGCCCGGACGGCCGGATCCCGGACCGCCGGCCGGATGCACCGCCGCCGCGGCGCCGCGGGCCTGGGGAGTGTCGTGATCGCTCATCGCCTCTGCATTCTGGCACGCGACCGTCACACCTTGGCGGTTCTCACCTCACCCGAGCGGTGCAGCAGGAAACCGATCAGAACTCCGGCGACCAGAACCGCGGCGAACAGGCCGACGGTCACCACGGGGGAGTGGTCGAGCACGGCGATCAGCAGGGCCAGCAGCACGCCGGCGCCCGGCCAGAAGACCGCGCCGCGGACGCGCCCGCCCAGATGGGCCTGCATCAGTGCGGCGCTGAGCAGGTAGCCGGCGGTGGCGATGCCGAGCACCCAACGGGTTCCGGCGCTGAGGTGCGGATCGGCGGCGTGCAGCACGGCGTGTTCCAGCCCGACCGCCACGGCCGCCAGGGAGACGGCCAGCGGCAGGTGGACGTAGACGTAGAAGTCGTGCACCCCGTGCTTGGTGACCTCGCCGCCCTCCATCGCGAGCCGCCGCTTCGCCGCCCCGCCGGACAGGTCGAAGTAGACCCACCACAGCGCCGCCGCCACCACGAAGGCGAGCACCGCCGAAACCACCACCGACGGCTTCCAGTCGCCGTCGTGGACGCCGGTCACCACCGCCGCGACGGACTCGCCGAGCACCAGGATCACGAACAGGCCGAAGCGTTCCGGCAGGTGCTCCAGGTGCAGCGGGACGGCATCCTTCAGCCGGGCCGCGGCGGTCGGCCACAGGACGTCCACCAGCACGCCCACACCCCACAGCCAGTACCGGGCCGGCGCCTCGAAGGCGAGTGAGGCCAGCCAGATCGCCGCACCCGTCGAGTGCCCGATCAGGTACAGCCGGACGGTCGAGCGGGCATCCGGCACGTGCCGCCACGCCCGGACGTACCCGGCGATCAGGGCGAGACGGACCAGGATGTAGCCGAGGGCGAACCAGCGCGCGGTGGACCCGTCGACCTTCTCCACGGCGGCCGCCATCGCGCCCACGCCGGCCATGGCGGTCAGTGTGAGGATGCGGAACACGGCGTCGTCGGTGTCGAACCGGTTGGCGTACAGGGTGGCGCTGGCCCACGCCCACCAGCCGATGCTGAGCAGACCGACGAAGACCAGCGCGCCGTGCCAGCTCTCGTCCTTCGCCAGCACGTCGGCGCAGCGCGCGACGAACAGCACGAACGCGAGGTCGAAGAAGAGCTCCAGCCGGGTCGCCGACCGATTCGACTCCTGGTTGAGGTCCGGCGGCCGCACCGGCTCGACCTGCTCGGCCTCCTGCTCGTCGAGACTGCGGTCGCCGCCGTCGTGTTCCTGCATCATGTGTCCTCCCGAGCTTGCCGAACGGACTACCCCAGCGGCGGTGGCTCACACAAGGTCGGCACACCGGCGCGGCGTTAGGCTGTGGCTTCCGTCTCTCGCAGGGGGAACAGACTTGGACCGTACGGGGACGAACCTTCCCGCCGTCGGCGAGTACAACCAGGTGGTGGTGCTCGACGCGATCCGCCGGCGGCCCGGCGGGATCACCCGTTCGGAGCTCGCAGGCCTGACCGCCCTGAGCAACATGACGGTCACGAACGTGTGCCGCCGGCTGCTGGACGCCGGCCTGGTCGACGAGGACGGCCGGCGCGCGAGCGGCCCCGGCAAGCCCGCCGCCGTGGTCAAGCTGAACCCGGGCGGCGGGTTCGCGATCGGCGTGCACATCGACCCGGCCGTGGTCACCTACGTCCTGGTCGATCTGTCCGGAAAGGTTCGCGACCACTCCCGGTCGGGCACCCCGGCCACCGGCGATCCGAACGCGATCATCGACGAGATGGCCGACGCGATCGAGACGCTGATCGCCGGGTCCGCGGTCGACCGGTCACGGCTGCTGGGCATCGGCATCGCGTCCCCCGGTCCGGTCGACACCGGCGACGGCATCGTGCTGAACCCGCCGATGATGCCGAACTGGCAGCACGTGCCGCTGCGCCGCGCGCTCGCCGAGGCGACCGGCCTGCCGGTGCTGCTGGAGAAGGACGCGACCGCCGCGGTCGTCGCCGAGCTGTGGTTCGCCGGGCCGGGCACCAGCCGCGACTTCGCGTTCATGTATTACGGCACCGGTCTGGGCACCGGCCTGTCGATCTCCGGCGAGGTGGTCCGCGGGGTCACCTCGAACGCCGGCGACGCCGGCCACATCACCGTCGACCCGGCGGGTGCGAGATGTCCGTGCGGACGTCGCGGCTGCGTCGGTCACATCACCGTCCCCCGTACGCTCGTCGAGCGCGCGATAGCCGACGGCGTCCTCGACGATCCCGGCACTGTGGACGACACCGACGCGGTCCACGAGGCGTTCACCAGACTGGCCGCGCTGGCCGCGAACGGCGACCGGCGCGCCACCGCGATCCTCACCGACGCCGCCCGCGCGCTGGCCCGCTCCATCGTGGTGCTGGTCAACCTGCTGGACATCGACACGGTCATCTTCGGCGGCCCGTACTGGCAGCCCGTCGCGGCGGCCGTCATGGCCGTGCTGCCGCAGGCCGTGCGCGAGGATCCGGCCCTGATCCCGCCGCATCCGGTCCACTTCGCCGAGTCGGCGGTCCCGGTCGACGTGGCCGCGGTCGGCGCCGCCACGCTGGTGCTGGACAACACCTTCTCGCCCAGGCCGTCGGCGTTCCTGCTGTCGGTGGACTGAGCACGCCGTACGGAATGCCGGGAAACAGGTGTTGCCAGCAATTTGAAAATATGATGTTCTAACTCCCGTCACGGCGCCCGTAGGTATCCCGAAGGAGTCAGCGTCGACCGGCCGGCGCCGCATCGCCGGTCGTCTCGGGAAGGACCACATGAGCTCCACACATTCACGTCTGCGCCTGGCCGGCGTAGCGCTGACCGTTGCCGCCCTCGCCGCCTGCTCGGCGCCGAAGGACGAAGGCGGCGGCACCACCGCCGCCTCCTGCGCCCCCGCGTCCGGACCGGTGACCCTGCAGTATTGGAACACCGTCCCGGGCATGGACCAGGTCGTCGCCCTGTGGAACAAGAAGAACCCGACCATCAAGGTCGAGCTCAAGAACGTCTCGAACGACCAGTACGGGCAGATCGGCAACGCGCTCAAGGCCGGCACCGCGCCGGAGCTGGCCCAGGTCGGCTACGACGAGCTGGCCAACCTGCGCCTGCAGGACGCGTTCGTGGACGCCTCCGCGTGCGCCGACGCCAAGGCCGCCAAGGACAAGTTCGTGCCGTGGACCTGGTCGCAGTCCAGCTTCGGCGACACCGGCGTGTTCGCCATGCCGCAGGACACCGGCCCGATGGCGCTGTTCGTGCGCAGCGACATCTTCGCCCGGCACGGCATCGCGATCCCGAAGACCTGGGACGAGTACGCCGCCGCCGCGCAGAAGCTGCACGCCGCCGACCCGAAGCTGACCATCACGTTCTTCGACCCGAACAACGCCGAGTGGTTCAACGGCCTGCTGTGGCAGAACAGCGCGCACATGTACCGGTACGCCGGCGACAAGTGGCAGGTGACGGTCGACTCCGAGCAGAGCCGGCAGGTGGCCGCGTACTGGCAGGACCTGATCGCGAAGAAGCTGGTCCGCACCGACCTGGCCAACACCTCGCCGCCGATGTACGCCGCGTACGAGAAGAACCAGGTCGCCACGTACGTGGGCGCCGCCTGGGCGTACGGCATGTTCCGCGACAACCTGCCGAAGCAGGCGGGCAAGTGGACGATCGTCCCGATGCCGACCTGGGGCGCGAACCCCGCGTCCGGTGACTGGGGCGGCTCGACTGTCGCGTTCATGAAAGGCAACAAGCACCTGTACGAGTCGGTGAAGTTCAACGTCTGGCTGAACACCGACCCGGAGGCGCTCGCGCTGGAGAACAAGCTGGGCGGCCTCTACCCGGCGTCGCTGGCCGGCCTGCAGCTGCCCGCGCTCGCGCAGGGCGTGCCGTACTACAACAACCAGAAGATCTTCGACGTCTTCGCCGACTCGTCCAAGAACATCGACACCAGCTTCACCTGGGGACCGACGCAGAAGACGGTGAACCTGGCGCTGCAGGACGCGATGGCCAAGGCGACGGCGGGCGACGGCACGCTCCCCGACGCGCTCAAGGCCGCGCAGGACTCCGCGCTCTCGTCGATGAAGGACCAGGCCATCCCCGCGGCGGCGGGCTGACCCTTCGATGATCGACCACGTCATCACCGGGCCGGCCGAGCCCTCGGTGACCGACCACGCCGGCCCCCGGGCCGGCACGATCGTCGCCTTCCTCACCCCGTTCTTCCTGCCGTTCACGCTGTTCTACCTGGTGCCCGTCGGTTACGCGCTGTGGCAGAGCTTCCGGGTGGTACGGCGTACCGGCGGCCAGTTCGGGCACGCGTACACCACCTTCGGCGGCGTCGACCAGTACGTGCAGGTGTTCCGGAACGCCGAGTTCGGGGCCAGCCTGGGCCGCATCGCGCTGTTCGGCATCGTGCAGGTGCCGGTCATGCTGTTCCTCGCGCTGGTCATGGCGCTGCTGCTGGACACGCCGCTGCTGCGGGCCAAGGGCTTCTTCCGGATCGCGGCGTTCATGCCGTACGCGGTCCCCGGGGTCATCGCCGCGATCATGTGGTCGTTCCTCTACTCGCCGCAGCTCAGCCCGATCGTCGACCTGCTGAACGGGATCGGCCTGTCGCCCGACTTCCTCGGGCCCGGCGCGGTGCTGTGGTCGTCGGCGAACATCTCCACCTGGCTGTGGACCGGCTACAACATGCTGATCATGTTCTCCGCGCTGCAGTCGATCCCGCAGGAGCTCTACGAGGCCGCGCGCATCGACGGCGCCAGCAACTGGGCGATCGCCTGGCGGATCAAGGTCCCGATCATCGCTCCCTCGATCATCCTCACCACGGTGTTCTCGATCATCGGCACGCTCCAGCTCTACTCCGAGCCGGCCGTGCTGCGGCAGATCTCCTCCAACATCTCGAGCACCTTCACCCCCAACATGCTTGCGTACGCCGTGGCCAGCGGAAACAACTACCAGCAGGCGGCCGCCGTCTCCGTGACGATCGCCGTGATCACGTTCGTGCTGAGCTTCGGCTTCATGAAGCTGACCGCGAAGAGGGCCGGACTATGAGGGAGAGCCGGGTCAGCCGCACGGCCGCCATGTCGTTGATGGTGCTGCTGGCGGTCTACTTCATGCTCCCGGTGTACTTCCTGATCGTCGCGGCGACCAAGCCGCAGGCCGATCTGGTGTCCACCTTCGGGCTCTGGTTCTCGCACTTCGACCTGGTGCAGAACCTCAAGACGCTGTTCGCCCAGCGCGACGGCGTCTTCGGCCGCTGGGCGCTGAACAGCGTGCTCTACGCGGTGGTGGGCGCCGCGGCCGGCACGCTCATCTCGGCGCTGTGCGGCTACGCGCTGGCGAAGTTCCGGTTCCGGGGCCGCGAGTTCCTGTTCTCGACCGTCCTCGGCGGCGTCCTGGTGCCGAGCACCGCGCTCGCGCTGCCGCTGTTCCTGCTGTTCTCGGCGGCCGGCATCGTGGACACGTACTGGGCGGTGTTCCTGCCCAGCATCGTCAGCCCGTTCGGCGTCTACCTGGCCCGCATCTTCGCCAACGCGGCGGTGCCCGACGAGATCATCGAGTCTGCCCGGCTGGACGGCGCGGGCGAGTTCCGTACGTTCTTCTCGGTGTCGTTCAAGCTGATGACGCCGTCGCTGGTGACCGTCTTCCTGTTCCAGTTCGTCGGCATCTGGAACAACTTCTTCCTGCCGCTGGTGATGCTCCAGCAGGAGAAGCTGTTCCCGATCACCCTCGGCCTCTACCAGTGGAACGGCCAGGCCAAGCAGGGCGTCTCGCAGTTGCAGGAATCGGTGATCACCGGCTCGCTCGTCTCGATCGTCCCGCTGATCATCCTGTTCATCCTGCTCCAGCGGTTCTGGCGGACCGGCCTGGCGGCCGGCTCGATCAAGTAGAAGGTTGGGTGGCCATGCCGCAGAACTCTGCCGTCTTCGTGCCCCATTTCCACTGGGACCGCGAGTGGTACGAGCCGTTCCAGGTGTTCCGGCACCGCCTGGTCGCCGCCCTGGACACGGTGCTGGAGACGGCCGAGGCGGACCCGGAGTTCCGGTTCACCGTGGACGGGCAGATGGCGGCGATCGAGGACTACCTCGAGATGCGGCCGGAGAACCGGTCCCGGCTGGCCGCGCTGGTGACCGAGGGCCGGCTCGCCATCGGGCCGTGGCTGATCCTGCTCGACGAGTTCCTCTGCTCCGGCGAGACCATCGTGCGCAACCTGCGGATGGGCTGGCAGGCCGCCGCCTCGCTGGGTGGCGCGATGGCGATCGGGTACCTGCCGGACATGTTCGGGCACGTCGCGCAGATGCCGCAGATCCTGGTCCGGGCCGGATTCGAGCACGCCGCTCTGTGGCGGGGCGTGCCGGGCTCGGTGACCGGCCACGCGTTCCGGTGGCGTGCCCCGGACGGTTCCGAGGTCCGCACCGAGTTCCTCTTCGACGGCTACGACAACGGCCTCGACGTGCTGCTGGTGCCGGACCAGATCGGCCGGGCGCTCGGCGAGTACGCGGAGATGACCGCCGCGCGCTGGGGGAACGACCCGGTGCTGGCCATGGCGGGCACCGACCACCATGCCCCGGACCCGCGGCTGGCGTCCTGGTTGCGACAGGCCTCCGGCGCGATCACGATGGCCACGCTGGACGAGTACCTCCGCAAGCACGTGCGTGACTCGCCGTCCACGGTGATCACCGGGGAGCTGCGCAGCCACGTGCGCGGCAACATCCTGCCCGGGGTGCTGTCCGCCCGGCTCGCGCTCAAGCAGCGGATGGCCGTCGCCGAGCGCACCATCGACCACGCCGAGCGGGCGAACGCGCTGTGGTCCGGCCGCGACGAGACGCCGTTCCTCACCCTGGCCTGGCACAAGATCATCGAGTCGACGGCGCACGACTCGGTGGTCGGCTCCGGCACCGACGAGACCGCCGAGCAGGTCTCGTCCCGGCTGGCCGAGGCGACCCAGGCGGCCCGCGCGGTCCGCGACGCCGCGCTGGCCGAACCGGCCGCGCTGGTGCCCAGCGACGCGTTCCTGGTCTTCAATCCGCTGCCGGTGCCGCGCACCGCGCTGGTCGAGGTCGACGTGGTCGCGGGGGAGGACCTGGTAGCGATCGGCCCGGACGCGCTCGCCCGGCCGGTGCAGCTGACCGCGACGGCGCCGACGGTGCTGAGCGACGAACGGGTGGACGCGTCCCAGCTGGAGCGGGTGATTCGCCGGATTCACCGTCGCGAGCTGTTCGGCCTGCTGATCGACCGGTATTCGCTGGCCCCCGGCACGCTGGTCTTCCACCTGGCCGAGGTCCCGTCGAGCGGCCCGTTCGACCTGCTGATCCTGCGCCGCGAGGTGGCCGCCGCCGCGGCCGCCCATCCGGGCGAGTGGACCGTCCGGACCCTGGCCGAGCCGCGCGCGACCGCCCTGGTCCCGGTGACCGTCCCCGCCTCCGGCCTGGCCAGCTTCCGGGTGACCCCCTCCACCCCCACTGTGGGGACTCCCGCCGCTGTGGGGGGCGCAGTTCCCCACACTGCGGAAATCCCCTCCACTGTGGGGACTTCCGCCGCTGTGGAGGGCGCAACTCCCCACAGTGTGGTGGTGCGCGCGGATGACGGGTTCGCGGTGGGCAACGGGCTCGTCGAAGTCGTCGTGGCCGGTGACGGCACCCTCACGGTCACCGGAGCGGACGGCACGGTCCTGCGCGGGGTCGGCCGCCTCGTCGACGGCGGCGACCGCGGGGACAGCTACAACTACGGGCCGCCGGGCCGCGACGTGCTGATCTCCGACCCGGTCGCGGTCACGACCGAGGTCCTCGAGAGCGGGCCGCTGCGGGCCCGGATCCGCATCGTCCGCACCTACGAGTGGCCGGTCGCGCTCACCGAGGACCGCGACGTCCGGGACGCGACCACCGTGGCGACCCCGGTGGAGACCATCGCCGAGGTGCGCGCCGGTGAGCCGTACGTGCGCCTCTCCACCTCGTTCGTGAATCAGTCGGCCGACCATCGGCTGCGCCTGCACGTGCCGCTCCCGCAGCCGGTCACCGGGTCGGCGTCGGCCGGGCAGTTCGCGGTCACCGAGCGCGGGCTGACCGCCGAGGGCGGCTGGGGCGAGTACCCGCTGCCGACCTTCCCGGCCGGCACCTTCGTCTCGGCCGGCCCGGCCACCGTGCTGCTCGACCACACCTGCGAGTACGAGGTGACCGGCGCCGACCTCGCGATCACGCTGCTGCGCGCGATCGGCTCGATCAGCGTCAACCTGCACCCGCTGCGCGACGAGCCGGCCGCCTCCGAGATCCCCGCGCCCGGCGCGCAGGACCTCGGCGTCCGGATCGAGCACCGGTTCGCGGTGCTGCCCTCGGCCGCCGGATGGGAGGCGGCGGACGCGGTGGCCCTCGCCGAGGACTTCCGCAACGACCTGCTGGTGGTCCGCGGCAGCGCGCCGGCCGAGGCGCCGCTGCCGGACGACCGGGCCGGCATCCAGGTCGACGGCGCGGACGTCTCCAGCATCAACCGGGCGCCCGGCGGCGGCCTCGAGGTGCGCCTGGTCGCGATGACCGGCCGGCCCTCGGCGGCGGTGGTGACCGGCGCGTTCGTCCGGGCCACCACCGTCGACCTGCTCGGCCGTGCAATCTCGGACACGACCGCCGCGGGCCGGCTCGAACTAGCGTTGGGACCATGGGAGATTCGTACGGTGGTGCTGCGATGACCGGCTATCCCGAATACGTCACCGATCGCGCGCCGGGCAGCGGCGCGCTGCTGCCGGCCCGCTCCTGGCTGCACTCGGACGCCCCGGCACTCCCGCTGAACGGGACATGGCAGTTCCGCCTGTCGCCGACCGCCCGCGTCGCGGAGGACTTCACCGGCAGCGACGCGTGGGAGACCATCCCGGTGCCCGCGCACTGGGTGCTGCACGGGCACGGCGCCCCGATCTACACCAACGTGCAGTACCCGTTCCCGATCGACCCGCCGCACGTGCCCGACGAGAACCCCACCGCCGATTACGTACGCCGTTTCAGCGCGCCGGAGAACGACGGCGGGCGCCTCGTGCTGCGGTTCGACGGCGTCGAGTCGGTGTTCAAGGTGTGGGTCAACGGCGTCGAGATCGGGACCGCGAGCGGCAGCCGGCTGGCCCACGAGTTCGACGTGACCGCGGCGGTGCGGCCCGGCACGAACGAGCTGGCGGTGCGGGTTCACCAGTGGTCGGCCGCGAGCTACCTGGAGGACCAGGACCAGTGGTGGCTGCCCGGCATCTTCCGGGACGTCACGCTGCACGTCCGGCCGGCGGGTGGCGTCGAGGATGTGTGGCTGCGGACGGCGTACGCCAACGGGGTGGGAGAGATCGACCCCTGGTATGCCGGCGCCTTCCCGGTGACCGTGAGCATCCCCGCGCTGGGAGTGTCCCGGACGTTCGCCTCGCCCGGCGAGATGGCGCCGTTCCAGGTCGGCGAGGTCCGGCCGTGGTCGGCCGAGGAACCGGTGCTCTACGACGCCACCGTGTCCACGTCGGCGGAGACGGTGTCGCTGCGGCTCGGCTTCCGTACGGTCGAGATCCGCGGAGATCAATTCCTGGTGAACGGGCGGCGGGTCGTCTTCCACGGGATGAACCGGCACGAGACGCATCCGGTGCGCGGCCGCGTCTTCGACGAGGAGCACGCCCGGGCCGACCTCGCCCGGATGAAGCAGTTCAACGTCAACGCGATCCGGACCAGCCACTACCCGCCGCACCCGAGGCTGCTCGACCTCTGCGACGAGCTCGGCTTCTGGGTGATCCTGGAGTGCGACCTGGAGACACACGGCTTCGACAAGGTGGGCTGGACCGGCAACCCGAGCGACGACCCCCTGTGGCGCGACGCGTACCTGGACCGGATCCGCCGCACCGTGGAGCGCGACAAGAACCACGCCAGCATCGTGATGTGGTCGCTCGGCAACGAGGCGGGGACGGGCAGCAACCTGGCCGCCATGTCCGCGTGGGTGCACTCCCGCGACGCTTCCCGGCCGGTGCACTACGAGGGCGACCACGCGGGTTCGTACACCGACGTCTACTCGCGGATGTACTCGTCGGTGCCGGAGACCGAGCAGATCGGGACGAACGGCTCGCGCGCGCCGCTGCTCGGGTGCACCCCGGCGCAGGGCGCGCGGCAACGCACCAAGCCGTTCCTGCTGTGCGAGTACGCCCACGCGATGGGCAACGGGCCGGGCGCTCTGGACCAGTACGAGGAGCTGGTGCATCGATTCCCGCGCCTGCACGGCGGTTTCGTGTGGGAGTGGCGCGACCATGGGCTGCTTTCCCACGCGCCGGACGGCACGCCGTTCTACGCGTACGGCGGGGACTTCGGCGAGGTCGTGCACGACGGCAACTTCGTGATGGACGGCATGGTGCTCAGCAACGACGTGCCCACGCCGGGGTTGCACGAGTTCAAGGCCGTGGTGCAGCCGTTGCGCTTCACCTTCGACGGCGACGACGTCGTCATCGGCAGTTCGTGGCACTCGGCGGACACGTCCGATCTGCGGTTCCGGTGGCAGGTCACCCACGACGGCCGCGAGGTGTCCTCGGGCGACCTGCCCGTCCCGGTCATCGCGGCGGGCGAGTCGGTGCGCGTGCCGCTGCCGGAGATCACTCGCTCCTCGTCGGCGGAGACGTGGCTGACCGTCGACGCGGTGCTGGCCGCGGACACCGCCTGGGCGGCGGCCGGCCACGTGGTGGCGACCGCCCAGCTCGCCGTGTCCTCCCCGCCGGCCCCGCACCCGCCCGCGGTTCTCCCTGGCGCCGAATGGCAGCCCGGCTCGGCCGAGTTCGCCGGCGGCACCCTCGTGCGCCTGTTCGGTCGTGAGGTGACCGGCCCGCGCCTGGAGCTGTTCCGCGCCCCGACCGACAACGACGAGGGCACGTCGGGCCGTTCCGAGGAGAGCGACGCCAACGTCCCCGGCGTGTCGAACGCGTCGCTGTGGCGCCGGCAGGGCCTGGACCGCTTGACCACCCGCGTGGTTTCGGTTTCTCAGGGTGCCGGCGAGCTGCGAACGCTGTCCCGCGTCGCGCCCGCGCACTCCGGTGACTACGTGATGATGGAGACCGTGTGGACCCGGCTCGGCGACGAGCTGGAGTTGCGGGTCGAGATCGAGCCTTCCCCCGGCTGGCCGACCGTCTGGCCGCGCATCGGCATCCGCTTCGACCTCCCCGACGGCGAGCATCCGGTCGACGGCGTGTCCTGGTTCGGCACCGGTCCGCTGGAGTCCTACCCCGACAGCCGCCACGCCGCCCGGACCGGCGTCTTCACCGCCACGATCGACGAGCTGGCCGTGGACTACGCGCGCCCGCAGGAGACCGGGCACCGCTCCGGCCTACGGCACTTGACGTTGACCAGCGGCCCCGACCGGGTCCTGCACATCACCGCGATCCCCGACACGCGAGGACGGCGCCCCGGTTTCGCCCTGACCCGCCACACGCCGCAGGAGATCGCCGGCGCGGCCCACCCCTTCGAGCTTCCACCCTCCTCGACCAGTCACCTGTTCATCGACGCGGCCCAGCACGGCCTCGGCTCGCGAGCGTGCGGCCCGGACGTGTGGCCCGACTTCGCCCTGCGCCCCGAGGCCCGGACGATCCGGCTCCGCTTCACGCATTAGCCCTTCCGGTCGCGCCCGGCGAAGGTGTCGGTGCCGATCTCCGGAAGCTCCACGAGGGCGGCGCCGTCCGGGTCCAGGTAGGCCGGCGTCACGCCACTCACCACGTCGAGGATCTGCCGAACCGCCGGGCCCGCGCAGTCACGGGTCGCGCAGGGTCGGGGCTTGTGCGCCCGCGGGGCCTGGCGCGGCGGACCAGAAGCTCAACCTCGTCGACCGGTCCGAGCGGGCGGGTGAAAGTGTCGTTCGCGGGCCGGAGCAGCCGTCCGGTCTCGTCCTCGATCGGCCCCGATTCCGGCGGCGCGAACCAGCACCCCTCGTACGGCGTCGTGTCCGCCGCGGACAGGTGGTTGCGCACCGTGCCCTGGGGACCGACCGCACCTCGCGGCGCACGGTGACCGTCCCCGGCGCGTCGGCGGGACGTGCGAAGCGCTCCCGTCGACCATGCCATGCCGGCAACCTATGCCCAGGCCGTGGCGGGCGCCTCCCGGCCTTGTAGTGCCCCGGCCGGTCGATTTTCGGCGACGGGGCCAAGCAGTGGTTGCGCCGTTGAGGCCGGCGCTGTGGGCGGGTCAGCTCGTCCGCGCAGCGATCGACTCCCCGCCTGGGAACCGCCGATCTCCGTCCGACGGCCTCCATCAGCATGAGCCCGCTCAGGAGACGGACGTCCAGGCGTTCGAAGCGAATATGTTGGACTATGTCGACCAGTTCGCAATTCGTCCGGCTGGCCGGAATGCGGCGCGATGCCGAGTCCTGCCGAACCTGATGCGGCACTCTGAGCGCTAAATTCAACGGCACTTCTCCTGCCGCCTCGGGTTGACCGTATGGTCCAACTCTCGTTGTCACGGTCGCCGGGCCGACCTAGCATGGACTATCCAGTCCAGCTTGGTGGATCTGCAGCGTGCCGAACCGGGTAAGAGGAGAATCATGAGCGGAAACACTGTCACAGTCACCGATGCCTCGTTCGATGACGACGTGCTGCGAGCCGACCGGCCGATCGTCGTCGACTTCTGGGCCGAGTGGTGCATGCCGTGCCGGCTGGTCGCGCCGGTGCTGGACGAGATCGCCGAGGAGCAGGCAGGCAGACTCATCGTGGCCAAGCTCAACGTCGACGAGAATCCTGTGACGGCCAACGCTTACCAGATCCAGTCGATCCCGCTGATGGGTGTGTTCTCCGGGGGTGAGTTGGTCAAGGCGATCGTCGGAGCGCGGCCGAAGGCAGCCATCATGGAGGAGCTCGCGGAATTCCTCGGATGACCCCTGACTTGGTCCCGCCGGGCGGCCGGCGGACCCTGGGTCCGCAGGACCGACGGCGGCGGATCAGAAGATGACGAAGGCAAAAGATCATGGGTGATCACGCGATGCGAGGAGAAACGATGCCCGGCCGATATGCAGCCAAGATCTGCGAGGTACCCGGTGAGGGCATCCGGTTCGAGCCGGACGAAGAGTCGGCCCTCCCCTCCGAGGTCAACGCAATGCATCTGCTGGTCCTTGGCATCGCACTCGCGCTGGGGCGGGCCGGCTACGGCCATCACCCGACGCCGCGAGATCCGGCGATACAGACCATCGAGGGAGTCCTCGACGGCCAGGCCGTGCTTCCGTGGCGACCTCCGCCGGGACCGGCCGATGCCAGGATCGTCTGCGACATCGACCAGGCGGGTGTGCCGCGTTGCCGAGTGATCTCAGCCTCCTGACCGCGCCGCCGACATCATCGGGCTGACCTCGGTCGTGAGAACGGGGCTCGAGAGCGCGGTTTCCTGGGCGCGGGCAGAGCTCGGATGCGCACGATCGGGCAACCGTCTTCGCTGGGCACGTACGTCGTCGAGGACCCGTCGGGTCAGCTCGGTGGCGATGCCCTGTTTGCGGCACTCGGGGAACACTGAGGTGGCCGGCAGTACGAGTCGGCCGTCGCCGCCGACGTCGCCGGGACAGTCCAGCGATCTTGGTGTCACCGACGACGGCCTCGTAGATGGGCGCCCCTGCGCTTGATCGTTCGTCCGGGGCGCCGTGTCGTTACGAACGAACGCGAATGATCGTCTTGCCCTTGCGTCGCTCGGTCGGGTTGAGGGCAGCGACGGCGTCGTCGAGAGTCGCGACGTTGCCGATGTTCGTCCGCAGCCGCCCGTCCCGCACCCGCTGGACGATCTCACCCAGTTGAGCACGATCGGATTCGACGACGAAGTCGACAGCCAGGCCGTCCTTCGGTCGCGCCTCGGCGGGCCCGGTGACGGTCACCAGCGTCCCTCCGGGCCGGATCAGCCTGGCGGACCGCTTCTGGACGTCTCCGCCGATGACGTCGAAGACCAGATCGACTCCGCCGACGTCTTCGAGGCTGTCGTTGTCGAGGTCGACGAACTCGTGAGAGCCGAAGTCAAGCGCCTTCTGACGGTCGGCGGCGCGTCCGGTGCCGATGACGTAGGCGCCGGCCTCGCGCGCGAGTTGTGTCACCATCGTCCCGACCGCGCCGGCAGCGCCATGCGCGAGGACGCTCTGCCCCGCCTGGATGCGGCCGTGCTGGAACAGTCCTTGCCACGCCGTGAGGCCCGAGATCGGCAGGCTCGCGCCCACTGCGAAGTCGACGTCGCTCGGGAGCGGCGCCAGGTTGCGAGCCTCGATCGCCACATACTCGGCCAGGGACCCATCGCGATGCCAGTCCGAGAGACCGACCACCCGCTGGCCCACCGACAGCCCCGTCGTGCCGTAGCCGCGCGCGGTGACCACCCCGGCCAGCTCGTGCCCGAGGATCGATGGTGTCCGATCGCGATCGGCACGATCGGTCCAGGTCGAAGGCCACTCCACCTCGGTCGGAACGAATCCCGACGCGTGGACCTCAACGATGACGTCATTGATCGCCGCCGGCGGCTCGGGACGCTCCACCAGCCTCATCCCGGCCGTTCCAGCGGCCTGGTCCGTTACCACAATCGCCTTCATCGGGCGCCTCCTGATACCTACGGTCCAACTGCACGGCATGTACCGTCCAGTCATTGACAACTTGGCCGCCGTCGACCGGCGTCGCCTTCGCAACAGCACCCGGCCACTCGCGCTGCTCGGGTCCCTTTCCCTACGAACCTCTCACCGCTCGACGAGAGACCTTCTTGTGCCGCGCGGCCGAACTGTCCGCGGCGTGCTCCGGGAACTTCTGATCGAAGGCGGGGCGCTCGGACTTGATCCGGGGCATACGGTCGAAGTTGCGTAGCGGCGGCGGGCACGAGGTGGCCCACTCGAGCGAGTTGCCGTGCCCCCACGGATCGTTGACCGTCACTACCTGGCCGATCTTGTACGACTTCCACACGTTGTACAGGAAAGGAAGTGTTGAGAGGCCGAGAACGAATGCTCCTATTGTGGAGATGGTATTCAATGTGGTGAAACCGTCGCCCGGCAGATAATCCGCATACCTGCGAGGCATGCCCGCACCGCCCAACCAATGCTGCACGAGGAATGTTCCGTGGAAGCCGATGAGCGTCAACCAGAAATGCAACTTTCCCAGTCGGTCGTCCAGCATTCTGCCGAACATCTTGGGAAACCAGAAGTACACACCCGAGAACACGGCAAACACAATCGTTCCGAAAAGCACGTAATGAAAATGAGCGACTACGAAGTACGAGTCGGAGACATTGAAATCGATGGGCGGTGCAGCCAGCAGCACGCCAGTCAAGCCGCCGAGTAAAAAGGTGACCAGAAAGCCGATCGCGAACATCATCGGCGTCTCGAAACTCACCTGTCCGCGCCACATCGTGCCGATCCAGACAAAAAACTTCATCCCGGTCGGCACCGCGATCAGAAAACTCAGAAAACTAAAGAACGGCAGCAGCACCTGGCCGGTGACGAACAGGTGATGAGCCCACACCGACATCGACAGGGCGGCAATCAGCAGCGTGGCCGCGACCAAGCCGTTGTACCCGAACACCGGCTTGCGGCTGAACACCGGGATGACCTCAGTGATGATGCCGAAGAACGGCAACGCGATGATGTATACCTCGGGATGCCCGAAGAACCAGAACAGGTGTTCCCACATCAGCGGTCCTCCGGTTGCCGGCTCGAAGACATGGGCACCGAGAATGCGATCGGCAGCGAGAGCCAACAGCGCGGCTGCGAAGAAGGGAAATACCAGCACGACCAGCAGGCTGGTGATCAAGATGTTCCAGGTCAGGATCGGCATCCGGAACATGGTCATGCCGGGGGCGCGCAAGGTCAGGATCGTGGTGATCATGTTCACCGCGCCGAGGATCGTACCGACGCCGGACAAGGTGAGACCGACCACCCAGAGGTTCCCGCCGACCCCCGGTGAGTTGAGCGAGTTGCTGAGGGGCGTGTAGGCCGTCCAGCCGAACTCGGCAGCTCCGCCGGGCGTGGCGAAGCCGCTGAACGCGATCAGGCCGCCGAACAGGTACATCCAGTACGCGAAGGCGTTGAGTCGCGGAAACGCAACGTCGGGCGCCCCGATCTGAATGGGCACGACGAAATTGGCGAAGGCAAAGATGATCGGTGTGGCGAAAAACAGCAGCATGATCGTGCCGTGCATCGTGAACAGCTGGTTGTACTGCTCGGGAGACAAGAACTGCAAGCCGGGGCGGGCCAGCTCCGCTCGCATCAGCAACGCGAGCAGCCCGCCGGCGAGGTAGAACCCGAAAGCGGTGACCAGGTACATGATCCCTATCTGCTTGGCGTCGGTAGTTCGCAATATGCGGGTCAACGCCGAGCCGCGGACCTGGGGTCGTACGGGGTACGGCCGTGTCTGTATCAATGCATGTTGCGGTGCCGTCACGTCATCTCCCAGGTGGTGTGAGGAGTCCTCGTCATCCAGTGCCGTCGGGCCCAAAGGGCCTTACCGGCCAAGTCGCCGGCGTGGTGGCACTCACTCCACAGGTCGCCACACGATCGTTCACTTGCCGACCATCGGGCCCACTCAAAACAGATCCGGCTCCAGCCGATCGACCCAAGAACACGACATGTCGAATGAGCAGCCGGGCCGCACACGGCAAGTCGCATGGTCGTTGCCGCCTGGGATCGTCGAGCGGCAGCTTCCTCCGGCATTCTCCTCAGTCGAACGCGCCAAGCGAGTCAATCAGAGATAGGCCGCTCATCGGATGGATGGCTCGCATCGCAGCCGGTAAACCGCGCCGCGGGCCGGCGATGAACGACGACGCCGCCAACCGTGCCTCCGCCCGGCGCGGGCGAATGTCGTGACAATCCTTTCGCCGCCGAAGTGACCGGATCGAACGTGCCCCATTGCCAGGCAGGCGGCCGAGCGCGTCCAAGATCTCCCGCTCTAGTCCGAGAGGGGCAATTCCAGGCGGACGGTGCCGCGCATGTCGAGGAATACGCGATCGTCCGCCCGGACCAGGCGGATGACCACGTCGGTGCACTCCGGACAACGGCCCACCGAGGCGGGCGTGTGTCCGAACAACCGCAAGGTGGCGACCGCGTCGACGTGGCCGCACCCGGCGCACACGAAGCGGGCCGCGGTGACGTCCACCGCGAAGATCTCGGCGAGGTCGCCGGCAAGCGCGTTGCCGTCAAGCACGTTCACTACTTGCCTCCGAATCGTTCGGTACGGATCCGGCGCGGATCGTGACCGAGCGCGACGAGGATGTCGGCAGCGGTCTCGACGAATGATGTCGGACCACAGACGAAGGTGTCCGCCCCGAAATCCGGCGGCCACCCATGAGTGTTCAGCGTCGCCACGTCGATGCGCTTGGGCGGATCCGACCAACCTTCCGGCGTTTTCCGGGTGTAGACGTACCGCACGTCGAGCCCTCCGTCATCACGGACACGCCGGCGAAGCTCCTCGGCGTAACAGATGTCCTCGGGCGTGCGTACCGAATAGATCAACCGAAACGGCTGCATGGTCTTGGCGAGAGACCGTTGCCGGATCATCGCCATCAACGGCACCACGCCGGAGCCGCCGCCGATGAGCAGCACCGGAGCGGGATGCGCCGGCCGCCACACGAACCAGCCGCCGACCGGGCCGCGCAGCTCGATCTGGTCGCCCACCTCGACGACGTCGGTGAGGTACGGCGAGACCTCACCGTCGTCCAGTTTCTGGACCGTGAGCTCGACGTTGCCGCCGTCGTTCCAGGTGGAGCCGATCGAGTAGCTGCGCTGCGCCTGGTAGCCGTCCGGGGCGGTCAGCCGGACGTCGACGTGCTGACCGGCCACATGACCCGGCCAGTCCGGCACGTCGATGGTGAGGGTCCGGATCGTCGGGGTCTCGTGACGGATCTCGGTGATGGTGCCGGTACGCCAGTTCAGTCGCCTTGATACCGCTGTTCGCGCCATGGGTCTCCGTAGATGTGGTAGCCGGCGGCCTCCCAGAAGCCGGGCTCATCGTCTGGCATCATCTGCAGGCCGTTGACCCACTTCGCCGACTTCCAGAAGTACAGGTGGGGGATGAGCATGCGCGCCGGGCCGCCGTGCTCGGGATCGAGGTCTTCGCCGTCGAACTTGAAGGCGATCCACGCCTTGCCGTCGAGCAGGTCCTCCAGCGGTACGTTCGTGGTGTAGCCGCCGAAGCTGTGCACCATCGTGTAGTCGGCGGCGGTCTCGACGTCTTCGAACAGGGTGTCCAGCGAGACCCCGCGCCAGGTCGTGCCGAGCTTGGACCACTTGGTGACACAGTGAATGTCGGTGGTGATGTCCTCGGCCGGCAGCGAGGTGAACTCCTGCCAGTTCCAGCTCTTCTGCTCACCTGTCTCGGTGGTCAGCGTGAACCGCCAGCGGTCCAGGGGGATCCGCGGTGTGGGCCCGGCCGAGAGCACCGGGAAGTCGTTGGTCAGATACTGCCCCGGCGGTAGACCCGGCACGGACTCGCGGTGCCGGCCCCCGAAGCCTCGGGAAATTATGCCCATCGCCAGATGCTAACCCAGGACCGGCAGCCTTCATGGACCCCGAAGTCCAATATTGTGCGAGCAATCTCATAGCGGCGGCACCGTTGCGATTGAACTACGGCCCGGTCAGAGACTCGACGTGCCCGATGCCGAAGTAGTACACGGCGTGCCCAAGGTTCTGCACCAGGAGCCGCGCGATGCTGTCGCGTTCCGGGTACGACAACGGCACGACGATCATCGACTCCCCCTTGCGCAGCCCCTCGTCATAAAGCTTCATGATCTCTGCCTGGTAACCCCAGCTCTCGAAGAAGTGCAGAACCCGATGGCCGATTCCGTGGGGCTTCGGGTCGATGATCCGGACGCCGTCGGCGCCGTGGAAGATGCCGACCGCCGCGGTATCGATTCCCAGTGCGGGCAACGCCTCCAGGACCGGGCCACAGTGGTGGCCGCTCGGCACTAGGCCGGCAACGGCCGCCACCGGGCGGATATTGAACAGCTTGATGTTATCCAGTGGTTCGGTCACCGGTAATCCCTCTTCTCGTAGCATGCACCAAGCAACGCTCGGACGCCCCATCGTACAGCTGAACTGGACCATTTAGTCCGAACCGTCCTCGCATCGCCACGGCGGCGCAGGCCGATCGTTGCTTCCTCCGGTGGGCGTTGCAGGTAGAAGGGATCCCAGGCCCGCGATCGGTAGTCGGCCATGAGCTGATTCAGCGGTCGATCGGAACGTGGACACGTTGATCAGTTTCGGGCTGCATCGATCCGGGGCCCGGTTCGCTCTCCGCCCGAGGAGGCGGAGGTTCGGGTCGGCGGGGGATACGGGACCCTGATCTACTGCGACCGGCCGCAGATCCCCGTGGCGCCGAGCTCGTGTTCTCCCCGGCCGGCCTGGTTGGCTGGGGTGCGGCCCACCAGGCCGCCGCGTGATCGGAAACTCAGTTCCTGCCGGCCATCACACCGCCGTCGACGTCCCAGATGGCGCCGGTCACCCACGACGTCTGTGGCGACAGCAGGAAGGTGACGGTGGAGGCGACGTCCTGGGCAGTGCCGACCCGGCCCAGAGGATGAAACGCGTCGAAGCTGTGCAGAGTCTCATCGATCTTGTCCTTGGGAACGAACCCTTCGTAGAGTGGTGTCGCAACCACCGCCGGCGCTACCGCGTTGACGCGGATCCGGTACGGGGCGAGCTCCATGGCCAGGTTCTTGGTCAGCGCGTGCAAACCGGCCTTGGCCATCGAGTAGGCGGACGACGGGGTCACTGCAATTGCCTGATGCGCCCACATGCTGCCGATGTTCACGATCGACCCGGTGTGGCCGCTGCTGACCATGTTCTTGGCAACGGCCTGGCTCAGGAAGAAAATGGCTCGATTCAGTTCCAGGTACGAGTCGTAGAATTCCTCGTCGTACTCCAGGAACGCCCGTGGGATGAAAAAGCCAGCCGCGTTCACCAGCAGCGTCGCGTCAGGATGCTCAACGGTGAGCTGGTCGGCAATCTGCCGGACTTCAGCCCGATCGGCGAGGTCCGCCGTGAGACCGACTGCGGGACCCATCTTGCTCAGTTCGGTGATCGTCTCCTGAACCCGTTCGGGGTCACGGCCGACGATGACCACACTTCCACCCCCAGCCAGAACGTCCGCGGCGGTTTCGCGTCCCATGCCGCTGCTACCGCCGACGACGATGAGCTTTTGGTCCTCGAACTGGTTGCCCATAATTCGTCCCTCCTTTGATTGACGCATTCCCTCCCTAGTGCCGCAGGCGATCGACCGCTTACCCCGGCACGAGCAGGATGGTCCGCGACCCTCGTCACGTCGGCACCTGATCGAGCTGGTGAGCCGTCATCGCGATACGGGCGCTGGGGTGAACCAGTCGCTTGAGGAGGGATCACGACGCGGCAGCTTTCCTTCTCCTCGCACCCATTCCCAATTGATGCCGGCGCCCGCCGACCAGTCCGCCTGTGCGCGCCAAGCACGTCGAGCGTTGCCGGCGGCAACGCGGCCGGCACCCCGCGCGGGATCTACCGATTGATCCGGTGGTGCGCACCGGCCGACGAGCTCGGGAACGACATCGACAACTCATTCCAGCCGACGCAAGCCGGAACCACAGTCGTCAACGGACCCGGAACTCGATGGCACGACCGGCTTTGCCCACCGCAGACAGACGTCACCAGCGACTTGAGCGCCTCGGGCGTACCGTTCCCGGATGCGAGAGGGGCGAGGATTCCGCCCCTCTGCTCGCGGCGGGATGAGGCCGCGTCGAGCCGCTCATGCTCGGTGCCGAGCCCTCGCTTGGCCCAGGCGTAGTCGTCGACCGACACCATCGTCACCCCGGACGCTGGCGGGTCCGGTTCGACCGGTGGGGTGCTGGGCCGGAACCATGGGTGGGTGCGGTGACTGGTGTGCCGGCAGTGATTGAGACAGTCGTCGCAGCGCAGCCTGCCGCTCGCACTCCGGCTCGTGTTCCATCACGAGTTCGGTGGCATACGCCCGCAGCAAATCGTGAAAAGCGAAGCGTCCAGGCTCCTGCTCCATCAGCAGGCAGCTTCCGGCCAGCACCTGAAGCAGGTGCCTCGTCGTGTGTAGCGAACATCCCGCGATGGTTGCGGCCGTAGTGGCTGAGAAGCTGCCGCCCCCATGGAGCGCAAGCAGCCGGAACAGCCGCTGCGCCGGCTGCGGCAACTGGTCGACCGACCACGAGAATGCAGTCCGCAGATCACAGTCGTCATCGCCGTTGTCGAAGCAGTCCAGCCGATGCGGCGCCGCCGCGAGTTCGTCGGCGATGGCGGAGAGGGCAAACCCAGGATTCGCCACCACCCTGGCGGCGACGATCGCGAGCGCCAGCGGGAGCCGCCCGCACCGCTCGACGATCTCCGTCGCTGCTGCTGGATCACTCGTCGCATGTCCCATGCCGAGCCGGGACACCAATGTGGACCTCGCCTGATCCGGGTCAGGCAATCCGAGTCTCACCACCTCGGCACCGCTGACCGCCAGTCGGTGCAACCGATGACGAGAGGTGATCACCGCAGCGCAGCCGGGCGATCCCGGCAACAGATCTCTGACTTGATGGGCATCGCGGGCGTTGTCCAGCACGATCAGCATCCGGCGGTGCGCGACGAGGCTGCGGTACAGCCCGGCTTGTGCGTCAGGCTCCGCGGGAATGTCCTGCCGAGCAACGCCGAGCGCCGACAGCAGAGCCCGTAGTGCCGAGCTCGTCGACATTGCCTCGCCATGTGGATCGAAGCCGCACAGGTTGAGGAACAGTTGCCCGTCAGGGAACCGCGGCGACATCTGATGCCCCCAATGCACGGCGAGCGCCGACTTGCCGACACCGGGCATGCCGGTGATCACCACGGTGAGCAGGGCGTCGGGATCACCTTCGGCAGCGTCCGCGAGCTCGGTGAGCCGAGCCAGTTCCCGGCAACGACCCACATAGCCCGGCACATCGGCGGGCAATTGCGCGGGTGGACTCGATATCGTGGTCCGGTCGTTGAGATGACCACCGGCGACCGCGCCACGGTATCCGCGAGCCCGGGCGTACGCGTCGGTCAGTTGGTTCCCCGGCTTGACGCCAAGCTCGTCGGCGAGACGGATGCGCAGTCCGTCGTAGACGGCGAGAGACTCCGCATGGTGGCCATCCGCAACCAAACAGTGCATCAAGCGGGCGTGCAGACTTTCGTTGTATCGGTCAACCTCGCAGATTCGGCGAAGATGCGTCAGCAAGGAGCCTGGCCGCCCGATGCGTAGAGCGAGATCGGCCGCCTCGCATGCGACCGTGGACACTTCGGCGTTGACGGCAACGGCAGCGGGCTCGGTTGTTGCCGGAAGGTCGAGATCCGCCAAGCACGGACCTCGCCACGTCTCGAGGGCCGCAAGATAGGAGTTCAGTGCCTCGCCGTCGCCGATGGGCACCACACCGCGTGCCCGGGCATGTTCGAGACGAAATCGCACAAGATCGAGGTTCGCGCCGTCGACCGCAAGGCGGTATCCCTGACCATGCCGCAGGATCCACCGCCCCGGTGATCGCGCCGGCAGATCCGGTTCCAACAGCCGACGCAGAGCACCGACACTGCGATGGATGACGTTGATCGCGCTTCGGGGTGGCGCACCCGGCCACATCGTGTCCATCAGTTCACTCACCGTGACGGGGCAGCCGGCTCGCACTGACAGGGACGCCAGTATCAGCCGACATTGTCGCGGGCCTAGGTCGATCTCGCAGGTCCCTCGCCACGCGCGCAGCGGCCCCAGAACACTGAAGTACACAGTCGTACGGTCAACCGGTGCGGCAGTCATCGAACGACCCGCTGCGGTGCGCGTAGCGAGGCGCGACCCGCCGCTGCGATCACTCCCGCAGCCATCTGGCGACTCGCGATGAGCGAGGGGCGCCTGGCCGCGCGGCCGGCACCATGCGTCGGTGCCGTCGCGAGAATCGCCGCGTCGCGTGACGAATCAGCGTAGATGCCGTTGCGCGAACCGGACGCGCCGGCGAGAAAGATGCTTGCCATGGTTTTTCCGTTTTCCCCATATTTCTGTCACGAGGGTACGCCTCCCGGAGCTCGTCATGACGAGCCCGGCGAAGTGGGTATTGGCGGGTTGATCGATCCCTGGAACCGAAACTAAGGACGCTCGGCGCCGGTCGGCTTCAGTCAACGTGCTGAACGCGGTGTCGCCTCGTTCACTCTCGCCGAAGGCGCGCCGGGGGAGTCATCCGCACCCGGAAGCGCCCCGCGTCCGGCATCCAGGCGAACGACCGGTGCCTTGATCCTGGTCGATCATGTCCACGTCACCGCGAAGGTCATCGGCCGGCCCATAGTGATCGGCTTGACCGGCCGAGCCCAAGTCATGGTGCCCGGCATGACCGTGATCATGGCAGCGTCCAGGCTCTCACGGGCAGATGCCAGGCCAGGAGGGGCCGCGTCGTCCGGACTGCGGCGGCTTCAGATACCTCACGGCGTCGAACTGACAACCAATGCCGACGTCCGCACGGCTGGGGCTCCGACGAACAGAGTTCAGTTCTCCCGTGGCAGGCCAACTCCACTCTCGGGCCGCATCGAATGCCGCCGGGAGGCATGCCGGACCACATGGCCCACCCGGATATGCGGGACGAACTCAGCTCGGGCGCTGGCGGCACGCCCCGGCTCGAACACAATGGTCCAGCGGGGTGCGCCGCGTCCCGGCATGGATTCCGATCACGTGGCATATTTTATCGGCCACATTCCAGGACGAGATGGTGCGGAGTCAGGTCGACCTGGCCGTCACATCGCTGCGTAGCCCGGCGCACCCCCGGCAGCATGACGGAAACCCGTGATCAACGGGTCGGCTCGGCGACACCCGAACCGGAGGTTGATCCTTATTCGTCCGCCACCGCAGGTACCGCCACGCGACGGCCGCAACCGTGTGGCGGGCCCGGTCAGGTCAACAACCATCGGTCGTCACCGTGAGCTGCGACACGCGGTTTCCGGTCACTGCACCGGCGGTACGCAGCATCGGAGCTTCGCGGCCGGTTCGGCAACCCGCCGACTGACAATCTACTGAGCAACGACGTCACTAACGGGTAAGTGCCGCCTCCTAGCTTCCCCGGTGATGACCAGGACAACACATGCGGGCTTCGACCCTGATACGCAGAAGTGGCTGGTCGGCCTTCGCGCCGACGGGCGTAAACGTGACCGTATGCTTGCCTTGCTCTATGACGACCTCGTGCGAGTGGCTTATATCGAGGCGCGGCAGCGGGGCACCGGCCGCGGCATCACCGGCCCGGAGCTGGACGATCTGGCTCACCAAGCTGCGGCCGATGCGATGATGGCCGTCATCAGCAGGCTTGATGAGTTTCGCGGCGAGAGCAAGTTCACCACGTGGGCTCATCGGTTCGTAGCGCTGGACGTGATGCACAAACTCGGCCGGCACTTCTGGCTTCGACCCTTCGTTCCGTTGGAGAACGACGAGATTGCCGGACCCGGTCCGGCTACCGAGGATCCGGAGGAAATGGTGCAGTGGCGTGCGTTGTTGGAGGGCGTCCGCCGCGCCTTGGATCAGGACCTCACTTCGCGGCAACGTTCGGCGTTTGTCGAGCTGGTCTGGCATGGAAACACTCCTGAGGGGCTGGCACGACAGCTGGGTACCAATCGCAATGCCATTCACAAGATGGTGTTCGACGCGCGTCGCAGAATCCGGACACGACTCACCGCAGACGGCCTCCTCGGCTGATCCGCGGGCCGTTGGCACAGGCTGGGCCCCTATGATTTCCATGCTCCTTCGTTACGGTGCGGGAACCAATCGGCAGCGCGGCATCCCCTTGTCGCCGAGATCGCACACGATGGCGTCTCGCATGGTGTCTGATGCGGCCCGCCAGGGCAGCACAGACGTGCCGTCCAGAACGCCCTCGAGGACCTGCGTCACCGGATCACGCGGCTCGGGGTGATGGTCGTAGCCGCCCCGCCCCAGCGCGAACGCGACGGCGAGGATCAGGAGATGCATGTCATCGACCTGCGCCGGCGTGACCGACCCAGCCTCGGGTTCAAGTCTTATGCCGTACCCGGGCACTTTCACGATGGTCGCGACGTACTGATCGGACATCAATGTTCTCCCTTGCGGACCGCGAGGCCGGTTGCTCCGTCTACTCAGTGCCACCCCGGGCCGTTTGTTTACGACGTCCGGCAGAGGAATTTGAGGGCGGCCCTCGCATCCACGCGGCATCGAGTGAACCTGAACGTTGTTGTGCCCGGGCGCCCTCAAGGTCCAGGCACCGCACCTGTCGATGATCTCGCACCCGGGCCGCCGTCCCGAGCTGATCACGCGGTCGCCGGCCAACGCCAATGAGCCCGACGTTTGAGCACGTCAACGCCTTGTGGCTCGCCGAGACGGCGGCCTAGTGTGAACTCGTGGACGGCGGCGGCGTCTTGGTCGGCCGCGCGGCGGAGCTCGCGGCAATGTACGCGGCTGTCGACAACGTCGACGTGCATGGCTCGGTGCTGGTGGCCGTGGGCGAGGCCGGTATCGGCAAGTCCAGCCTGCTGCGCGCGGCCGCCCAGCACGCGAGGAGCGCGGGGTGCCTGCTTCTCGAGGTCACCGGCGTCGAATCGGAAGTCGGGCTGCCGTTCGCCGGGCTGCACCAGCTGCTGCGACCGCTCCTGCGCGATCTCGCGGTGATTCCCCCCGCGCACCAGCGTGCGCTGAGATCCGCGTTCGGCCTCGAGGACAGGCCGGCGGCCGCCGAACTCTTCCTCACCGCGCTGGCCACCCTCAGCCTGGTCACCGAGACCGCCGTCACCAGACCGGTCGCCATCGTGGCCGACGACCTGCAATGGGTGGACGAACCGACCCGTGAGGTGCTCGCTTTCCTCGGCCGGCGGGTCAGCAGCGACCCGATCGTGATTCTGGGCGCGCGGCGCAGCGGCTATCCCGACCCGTTCGGGCTTTCCCTGGCGGGCATGCTCGAGGTCAGCGGGCTCGAGGATCGCGAGGCGAGGCAGCTGCTCGCGCGGAACGCCGCCGACCTGAGCGCCATTGATCAGGAAGCCGTGCTCGCGCAGGCCGCGGGGAACCCGCTGGCGCTGGTGGAACTTTCCGCGACCGCCCGGGACAAGGCACGCGGCGAGCCCGCGCTCATCCCGTTGAGCGCCCGGCTGGAGCGTGCCTTCGCCGCTCGCATCAACGAATTACCGCAGCTCACCCGCGATGCGGCGCTCATCGCCGCGGTGGACACCCTGGGCCAGACGCCGGAGCTCCTGGCGGCCACCGCGGTGCTGTCGGGCGCCTCCGTCACGCTCGACGCGTTCGAACCAGCATCCGCCATCGGCATGATCGACTTTGATCTGGTCCACGTCCGATTCCGGCACCCCTTGATCCGGTCCGGAATCCTGCAGTCCGAGTCCAGCCGCCGTCACCAGGCCGCGCACGCCGCGCTCGCGGCGGTGCTCGACCACAACCCGTACCGGCGTACCTGGCACCGGGCTCAGTCGATCGTCGGGCCCGACGACGAGATCGCCGACGAGCTCGAGCTCAACCACGTGGAAAGCGTCCAGCGGGGCGCCATCACAGCAGCGATCTCGGCCCTGGAGCGTTCGGCGCAGCTCACCACCGACAACCCGAAACGCGGACGGCGGCTCCTGATGGCCGCGGAACACGCGTTCGGGCTCGGGCGCGCCGACATCGTTGATCGCCTGATCACGGCAGCGTCCGCGACGCCGCTGTCGGACCTCGACCAGGCCCGCATGGAGTGGCTGCGAGAGATCTTCAACGACGGCGTCCCCGGCGACGTCGATCGCATCCTCGAGCTCTGCCGCATCGCGCGTGCGTCGGCCGACGCCGGTGACACGAATCTGGCACTGAACCTGCTGCTCGGCGCGGCCCTGCGGTGCTGGTGGACCCACACGGCCGCCGAGGCGAGAGCGCAGGTGGCGTCGGCGACGCTGGGCCTGCCCGGCGTGCAGGACGACCCGCGCTTCGTCGCCGCGCTCGCGGTGTCCGAACCGGTGTCGCAGGCCCGGACGGTTCTCGACATCCTGGCGAGGATTTCCCTGGAGAAGGTGCCGCAAGCGGACGCGTTACGCCTGCTCGGGTTGGCCGCGCACGCGGTGGGCGATCAGCCCCGCGCCCTCGATTTCCTCGAGCGGGCCGAGAAGCGGCTGCGGGAACAGGGCCGGCTGGGTCTGCTCTCCCACGTTCTGGTCACGCAGGGCGTGGTGCGGATGGACCTCGGCGACTGGGCCGGTAGCGACTCGGCGACTGAGGAGGCACGCCGGCTGGCGGCGGACACCGGTCAGCCGATCTGGAGCATCGGGCCTCTCGTGAACGAGGCCAGGTCAGCGGCGCTGCAGGGGGACAGCCAGCGAGCGCTGCAGCTCGCGGCGGAGGCGGAGCAGACACCGATCCTGCAACCGCTGAGCCTCTTTCTCGCGTGCGCGCAGCTGGCTCGAGGATTCGCCCTGATGAGCGCGGGGCGACATGCCGAGGCGTTCGACGCGCTCCGGCGGGTCCTCGATCCGGCGGATCCGGCCCACCATCTCCGGGAACAGTTCTGCGGGGTCATGTTCGTCGCCGAGGCGGGCGCCCATGCCGACCGGCGCGAGGAGGCACGCCGCATCATCAGGGACATGGAGGCGCTGGCCGAGATCACTCCTTCGCCGCTGCTCACCGTCCATCTTCTGTACGCCCGTGCGGTGCTGGCGGACGACGACGAGGCGGAGCGGCTGTACCGCGCGGGCCTGGCGACCGACCTCACCCGCTGGCCCTGGGTCAAAGCCAGGATCCAGCTCGCGTACGGGTCATGGCTGCGCCGGCAGAGACGCGTGGCGGAGTCCCGTGAGCCGTTGCGTCAGGCACTCAGCGTGTTCACGCGGATCGGTGCCCGAGCCTGGGCCGAGCACGCCCAGACCGAGCTTCGCGCGGCGGGGGATCGCGACACCGTCTCCGTACCGGCAACGCCGGACCTCCTGTCGCCGCAAGAACTTCAGATCGCCCGGATGGCTGCCCGGGGCCTGTCGAACCGCGAAATCGGTCAGCAGCTCTTTCTGTCGCCGCGAACCGTGGGGTCGCACCTGTACCGGATCTTCCCCAAGCTCAACATCACCTCACGCAACCAGCTCGCCACGATGATCTCGTAGCCGGCCTGGTGGGACGCACTGTCGACATGGTCGCGGTACGCACACGGGATCCCCCGGCCGGCTCACCGGGCGCTACGACCCATACTCGATCATGCCGATCTCCTCAGGATTCGTCGACGAGCACCCGGACGTCCCAGGCGCCGAGGGTGAGCTGTTCGCCCGCGTTCTGGGTGCCGCCGGAAAGGACGTCCCGGACGGCGACCGGCAGCCGGACCGAGCATGGCTCCCAGGACCAGTTGTGCACGAACCGGATCCGTCTGCCGTCCCGCGCCGTCGCCCCGGTGACCGTGACGCTGGCCGGCCGGTCGCGCCACGACGGGCCGTCGGCGGGCGGTACCAGCCAGCGGAACAGGGCGCCGGCGAGGGCGGCGTTGGGCACGGTGCCGACGTACGTGATCCGGCCTCGGCCGTGGCGCCTCGTGGTGATCGCCGGCCAGCGGCCGAAGTGCCGGTGCTCGTACTCGGCGAGGACCTCCGCCCCGGCGGTCTGCAGGCCGTCGATCCACCGGGTGCCGGCGGCCTCCGGCGGCAGGTCCAGTGGGGAGCCGGGCGGGACACGGACGGGCACGGCGCCGCCGATGTTGCTGTACTCGTCGTACCAGACGCCGGCGGGCTCGGCCAGGCGGGCGGGGACGACCTCGTGGCGGGCCCGGGCCTCCTCGTCGGCGTAGCCGGTGCGGGGGCCGAGGACGAGATGGCCGCCGGCCTCGGCGTACCCGGCCAGCCAGTCGAGCGTCGCGTCGTCGGCGATGTAGAGCGCCGTGGCGACGAGGACAGGGTGCCTCCCGGCCGTGTCGGCCAGCTGGTCGGCGTGGACGATCCGCACCTCGAGACCGGCGTCGAAGGCGCCGCGGTAGAACGGGTCGAACAGGCCCGCATAGGCCCGCGGGTCCGGGCCGCCGTCCGGCCGTGACAGCGCCGGGAATTGCTGCATGAGCCATTTGCTGGGGGTCGAGTACACCATGGCGACGTCGGCGTCCGGAGTCAGCCCGGCCGCCAGCTCCCCAGCGGTCCGCAGCTCGGCCCCGAGCCGGGCGAGTTCCCGGTAGGTCCGGCCCGGACGGCCGCTGTGCGGCAGCACGCCACCCCAGTACGTCTCGCCGCCGAAATGCAGCGTGTGCCAGTGCCAGTATTCGATCATCCGGGCGCCCCGGGAGATGAGCGCCCACGCCGCCTGACGCCACTGCCCGTCGTACGCCGGCCGGTTGTCCCACGCGAAACCGATGCTCTGCGCGTTGGTCTCGGTGACCAGGAACGGCTCCTGCCGGGAGGAGAACATCCGGTCCGCGCTCAGATACAGCGCCCACGTGCCGGTGGTCGTCCAGTACTGCGGCGCGCTGCCGGCGTCCGGCAGCGTCAGGCCGTCCTGCATCGCGTAGTACGGGTTGCCGGCGGTGACGTCGAGCCGGCGGGTCAGCGCCTCGTCGTCCAGCGCCGGGCGCTCGTAGGAGAGGCAGGTCGTCACGAACTGGTCGGGCCGGGCGTACTCGCGGACGATGCCGGCCTGCCAGGCGATGAAATCGGTGGTCTGCTCGGCCTGGAAGCGGCGCCAGGCGAGGTCGTACTGGGGCTGGACGTTGCCGTCGGGCGTCCACAGGTCGGCCCACGTGGACAGCCGGTGTGACCAGTAGACCAGCCCCCACGCGTCGTTGAGCGACTCGACGTCACCGTACGTGTGCCGCAGATGATCGACGAAACGCTGGAAGACGCCGTGGTTGTGCAGCAGTTCGTTGCCCGGCTCGTTGTCCACCTGGAAGCCGATCACGGCGGGGTGGCCGGCGTACCGGGCCACGATCCGCCGGATGACCCGTTCGGCGTGGAAGCGGAAGGCCGGATGAGTGAAGTCGACCTCCTGCCGCGCCCCCCAGGCGATGCGCCGGCCGGTCGCCCGCTCCCCGGCGATCTCCGGGTATTGCCGGGCCAGCCACGGGGGTACGGCATAGGTCGGCGTGCCGAGCACCACCGCGATGCCGCGGTCGCGGGCGCCGTCGAGGACCGGCCGCAGCCAGTCCAGGTCGAAGCGCCCGTTCTCCGGTTCCCAGGTGGACCAGACCGACTCGCCGACGCGGATGACCGTGAAGTGGGCCGCCGCCATGAGGTCGAGGTCGGTCTTGAGCCGGTCGTACGGCTGGTACTCGTGGTAATAGGCGGCGCCGAAGAGCACACGGGAAGGAAGGTCGGGCAACTTCGTCTCCTAACCAACAAGGGAACGCGGGGCGCCGATCAGCCCTTCACCCCGCCGGCCGACAATCCCGACTGCCAGTAGCGCTGCAGCAGGAGGAACGCGGCGATGAGCGGCACGATCGACAGCATCGAGCCGGTGACGACGAGGGCGAGGAGTTCGGCGTTCGATCCGCTGCCGCCGACGGCCTGCGCGGCCCACGAGGCGAGACCGACCGTCACCGGGTAGAGATCAGGGTTGTTCAGCATGATCAGCGGAAGGAAGTAGTTGTTCCAGGTCGCGACCAGAGTGAACAGCAGGACGGTCACGATGCCGGGCGCCAGCGAGCGCAGCGCCAGCGCGAAGAAGATCCGCATCTCGCCGGCCCCGTCGAGGCGGCCGGCCTCGATGAGGCTGTCCGGAACGGCGTCCTGCGCGTAGATCCGCATCAGGTAGAGCCCGAACGGGCTCACCAGCGACGGCAGGATGATCGCCCACGGGGTGTTGACCAGCCCGGCCTCGCTGAACAGCAGGTAGGTCGGGATGGCCAGCGCGGTGGTCGGCACCATGATGGAGCCGAGGACCAGCGCGAAGAGCACGTTGTTGCCGACGAAGCGGTACTTGGCGAACCCGTACCCGCCCAAGGCGGCCAGGAACGCGGCCCCCCCGGCGCTGACCAGGGAGTAGAACAGGGTGTTCAGCATCCACCGGCCGAAGACGCCGCCACTCTGGGTGAACGTCTCGCGGATGTTCGACAGCAGCGAGAAGTCGCCGGCGAACCACAGCCCGAAGCTGGAGAACAGATCGGAGGTGGTCTTGGTCGACGCGATGAACAGCCAGAACAGGGGCAGCAGGAAATAGATCAGCAGGGCCAGCATGGCCAGGGTGAGGACGTTGCTCCGGCGGTGTGCCAGCGATCGCCGGTGCCGGGTCCCGGGTGCCGGGGCGGTCGCCTCACCGGTACGCAGGCTGCCGGTGGTGGGGCTGGTACTGGTCATGCCCGGCTCCTTCGGTTGCTGACCAGCAGGACGGTGTACGACGCCACCACGATCACCAGACCGAGCAGGAACGACACCGCGGCGGCGTAGTTGACCTCCTGACCGGTGAAGGCCAGAGAGTAGGCGTACAGGTTGGGGGTGTACGAGCTGTCGATGACGTTCGGGGCGAGCGGTTGCAGCAGCTTAGGTTCGGAGAACAGCTGGAAGCTGCCGATCACCGAGAAGATCAGGCAGAGCAGCAGCGCGGGCCGCAGCGCGGGCAGCTTGATGCTCCACGCGGTACGCCAGGCGCCCGCGCCGTCGACGGCCGCCGCCTCGTACAGGTCGTGCGGGACGGCTCGCAGCGCCGCATACAAGATGATCATGTTGTAGCCGACGAATTCCCACGTCACAATGTTCGCGATCGAGGCCAACGCGTGGCCGGCGCTGAGGAACCGCGGGGCGTCCAGGCCGAGCTTGCCGGCCAGCTGGGCGAACGGGCCGAAGTCGGGACCGTAGAGGTAGCCCCACATCAGCGTGGCGACCACCGCGGGAACGGCGTACGGCACGAAGATCCCGAGCCGGAAGGTCTTCGCGAAACGGAGCAGCCCGCTGTCGATGGCCAGCGCCGCGACGAGCGACAGGAGCAGCATGATGGGCACCTGGATGAGGAAGAAGCGGGCGACGCGCAGCACGCCCTCGATCAGGCGGTCGTCGCTCAGGGCGCGGGTGTAGTTCTCGAGCCCGGCGAACACGGTGCCGCCGATGAGCTGTTCCCGGAACAGGCTCAGGTACGCCGCGTAGACCAGCGGCAGCACCAGCATGGCCAGGAAAACCAGCATGAAGGGCAGGACGAACAGGTATCCGCTGTTGGCGTGGCTTGGACCCGTACGTCGTGATCTACGGCTCGCCGGCGCGGCCGTGGCGGCCGTGGCGGCCGTGGCGGTATTGCTCACGGTGAGTCCTTCCGTGTGAGTCCTTCCCGTGGGGGCGGGGACGGCTCCCGGGTCCGGGAACGAGCCGGGAGCCGGTGGCGTCAGGAACCGACCTTGAAGCCTTGGTTCTTCGCGTACTCGGTGATGCGTTGCTGCCACTGGTCCAGCGCGGCGTTGGCGTCCGACTTGTCGGCGAAGGACTTGCCGACGGTCTCGTTCCAGTCGGTGACGGCCTGATCCAGGAACGGCGGCCACTGGAACTCCGTGTTCACGGTCTGGCTGATGTCCGAGAACACCTGGTTGACGGTCTGCCCGCCGTAGAACTCCGGCTTCTGCTGGGTGAAGCTGGAATCGGCCAGCAGCGCCTTAGTCGCCGGGAACAGGAACTGCTCCGTAGCGAACTTCTTGGTCGCCTCCGGATCGGTGTTGATGAACTCGGCGAACTTGGCCGCCGCGATGGGGTTCTTGGTGCCGGTGATCACCGCGGTGGTCGAACCGCCCCAGTTGCCGGAGACCTGCTTGCCGGCCTCCCACTGCGGCAGCGGGGCCGCCCGCCACTTTCCGCTGGTCGACTTGGCGCTGCCGCTGAGGAACACCGGACCCCACGCGGCGGTCACCCAGGTGGCGTACTTACCGCGGTTGAGCGCTTGGTACCAGGGATCGGTGAAGTCCGGGTCGGCCGACACCACGCCCTCCTTGATCAGGCCGCCCCAGTACGTACCGAGCTTCTTCGAGGTCTCGTCGTTGACGTTCACCGTGATCGCCTCGGGCGAGGTGTTGACGAACGGCTTGGCGCCGGCCTGCCAGAGCAGCCCCGTCCAGACGCCGCTCTCGTTCGGCGCCATGTTGGTGATGTACACCTTGGGATCCGCGGAATGCAGCTTGCGGGCCGCGGCGGCGAAGTCGTCCCACGTCTTCGGCGGGGTGATGCCGTACTTGTCGAAGATGTCCTTGCGGTACAGCAGGCCCATCGGTCCGGTGTCCTGCGGATAGGCCCAGACCTCGCCGTTGGCGCCGGTGACCTGACCCCAGGTCCAGGGGACGAACGTGTCCTTGAGCGCCTCCGCGCCGTACGGTCGCAGGTCGACGAGGCTCTTGGTGAGGGCGAACGTCGGGATGTACTGGAACTCGATCTGGGCCACGTCGGGAGCGCCGGTCCCGGCCTTCAGGGCCGTGCGGAGCTTGGTGTAATGCGGGGTGCCCTGCCCGGCGTTCACGACCTTGATCTTGACCGCCGGATACTTCTGCTGGAAGAGCGCCACCTCCTTGTCGATGTTCGGCACCCAGGTCCAGAACGTGAGCTCCGTGGGCGTCTGCATGGCCTTGTCGACCTCGGACTGGGAGGCTGGTGGTGCCGCCTTGCCGCCGCCCTGATCGGATCCGCCGCTGCACGCGGCCAGGCCGAGTCCGGCGGCAAGGAGGGTCGCGGCGGCGTACGAGGTTGCGGTGCGGCCGTTGACGTGTCTGAGCCATTTCATGCGAAGCGTCTCCTTCGGGGTGGATGCGCGAGACGGTTGAGCTGCGCCGCCGTGTCCGTGGAGCCGGGACGGCGCCAAGGGGTTTGCGTTGCCGTTGCGGGTCGCCTCAGGAGGGAGCGGGAGGACCACCGAGGCGGTCCGGGGAGGGTGCGGTGGACTGGCGTACCACCAGACAGATCGGCGACGGCTCCACCTCGGCCGGCTTGTCCGCCGCGGCCTCGATCTCCTGGACGAGAATCTCGAGGCCTTGCCGGGCCATGGCGGCGAAGTTCTGCCGCACGGTGGTCAGCGGCGGTGACTGGTAGGCGGCGCAGGGAATGTCGTCGACACCGACGACGCTCACCTGCTCCGGCACGCGGCGGCCGGCCTCGGCGAGCGCCCGCATGACGCCGATGGCCATGTCGTCGTTGGCCACGAACACCGCGGTGACCCGTGGGTCGCGGGCCAGCCGGTTGCCCGCGGCGTAGCCGGAGGCCGGGGACCAGTCGCCTTCGATCCACGGGGGCTCGTCGGCACCGGCCGCCCGCAGGGCCCTCCGCCAGCCGTCCAGCCGATCCCTGGCCGACCACCACTGCTGCGGCCCCGCGACGTGCCAGACCGTGCGGTGTCCCAGCGAGAGCAGGTGTCCGGTGGCCACCGCCCCCGCGTCCGGGCCGCCATCGGCCGCGATGACCACGCGCGGGCCGGTCAACCCGGGGAAGCGTCCGAAACTGAGAACCGGGATGTCGGTGTCCAGGCGGAGGCTCTCGCCCTCGTCGATCGGCTCGGACAGCACGATGCCGTCGACTCCCTCGTCCAGCAGCGAGTCGACCGCCCCGGCCACCCCGGCCGGATCACCCTCGAAGGTGGTCACGACGCTCAGGGAGAATCCGGTGCTGCGCGCGGCCCGCTCCAGCGCGATCAACATCGACGAGGGGCCGAAGAGAGCGCTGCCGAGCGAGACGACCCCGATGCGCTGCGTCCGCCCCGAGCTGAGGGCGCGGGCCGCATTGTTGCGGCGGTAGCCGAGCTGCTGTGCGGCCCGGAGAACGCGCAGCCGCACCTGTTCGGTGACATACGGTTCCCCGTTCATCACCCGGGAGACCGTCTTCTGCGAGACGCCGGCCAGGCTGGCGACGTCGGTGCTGGCCGGACGACGCGGGCGGACGGCGTCGGAGGCTCTGCGCTGTTCCAGCTCGGACATGTCGCCCCCAGGGGAGCCGGATTCCTGACTGCGTAGTCAGGTCTCCGTCGATAGTGTTCCAGCTCTCATATCGATGTCAATAAGTGCTCCTCGGCTGGACGGATCTCGATGTGTGCGGTGGGCGCCACGCGGCCGGGTACGTCAGAGGGAGACGGCCTTTGGGAGAGCCACCGGTGCAGGAAACGGCGTGGGGCTGGGCGACGGCAACCCCGACTTCCCGTACGGCGTACCCCGTCGCGATCCATGGAGCGGCATCGGACGCCGCGCGTACCGATGGCATTGACGTGAGCCACGAAAGAGCTCACCGAGACACCACCCGAGCGGACGAGCGACGAAGAGATCGCCGCGATCCTCAAGGCCCTCGGCGGCCCACTCGACCTGCTCAGAGACACTGACCAGCACCACCGGTAGGAGATCTACAGGTTCGGTCGAGTGACATGGGCCGTGGACCTAAGTGCTGTCCGCGGCCTAACAGGAAGGGATATTCACACGGTGATCGCAACCAGGGAGCTGGCGTGCGCACCGTGATTCTCGATTCGCCACGCGTCTGCGACCCCGTTTGCGCCCCGGACGATCGGCTCGCGAGCTCGAACTATGGCGCAGGCGAAGGGCTAGATATAATTTTCAAGCGTGCGCGTGAGCGCGCCCTTCATCGATGCAATGGCCGCCCGGTGTTTCACGACCAGTGGGTCATCGGTTGACAGATAGAGTTGGCCGTTCTCAGCTTCGTTGATGTCACCGTTTTCCCAGGCGAAGTCAATCCGCCGTGACGACTTCAGAAGCTCGTCCCAAGCCTCAGCGGGGCCTAACAGCGCCTGCTCGTCAGCTCCGCTCCGTGCCGAAAGATACAACTCGACCCGCGCCGTGAGCGTGTCCTCGTGGTGGAGGCCGTCAACGGGCAACCTTTGGCTGCGGTAGGGGTCGGTGACCTGGTCCAGCACCGACTCTGCGTTCTGGGTGTACATCATCAGGTCTAAGTAGAGCGCAGCCCGCGTGTCTCGTAACCGGTCCATGCGCGCCCGCGTCCATCCCCGTACTTCGCGCCTGCTCGTGAGTGCCTGTGTGCCGAGTGCGCCTAAGACACCGAAGAACCCACCCACGGTCGCCGAAACCACGGGTACCCACGTTGCGTCCGCCACGTGCCCATGATGAGGGAGGACGCACAGTAACTGGAACCTAGGGTATCTGTGCGTTGGACGAATGCGCGCACAGCGTTGAGAGAGCAGCGTGCCGCCAGGGGGACATAAACGTGGTCCACTGAACCATCCAGCCAAACATCTGTTCCTGCGATGTTCCGCCGCTGCCGCCTGATGACACGAGGAGTTCCCCAACGCTGCCATAGGCGTTCAGTGAATCGTAGGCAATGTGTCGGCTCCGGCTGAAAACTGACCACGTGGTTCCGGCCCGATCGGGACCACCTCCTGAAGCATCGGGAGGTGCTGA
>NZ_CAKUCL010000035.1 GCF_934643405.1 uncultured Actinoplanes sp. | reverse complement strand
GCAGCTTGCGGGTGCGCCGCGGCTCGTGGTTGGTCCAGGTGCCCTGGGTGTACTCCGGGATGTGCATCCCGTGCAGGTAGATCTCGCCGTCGCGCTCCTGGCCGAACGCGTCGACCAGCGAGGACCGGCCGGCCCGCAGCGACTTGACCTCGGTGCCGGTGAGCACCATGCCCGCCTCGTACGTATCGAGGATGCTGTAGTCGTGGAAGGCCTTGCGGTTGGAGGCGACGACCTTGCGTCCCTGTTCGCGTGGCATGCCGCCGAACCCCCTAGGGAAATACCTACTGAACCGCTCAATGTTACCCGCGACTCAGCACAGGCACCCGGGCAGGTAGTTGAGGGGATTCCTCGGTACGCCGTCGAAGCGCGTCTCGAAATGCAGGTGATACCCGGTCGACGCGCCGGTGGTCCCGACCCGCCCGATCACCTGTCCGCGATACACGTACTCGCCCACGCCGACCAGGATCGCGGATTGATGGCCGTAGCAGGTCTGGAACGGGACGCCGTTGATCCTGCCGTGGCTGAGGCACGTGTAGTTGCCGTAGCCGCCGTTCCAGCCCGCGCGGATGACCCGGCCGGACGCCGCCGCGTGGATCGGCGTCCCACCGCCGGCCGCGAAGTCGGTCCCCGCGTGCAACTGATAGACGTGGTAGTACGGGTCGTATCGCTGGCCGAAGTCACTGGACTTCCACCCGTCGACCGGCATCGCGAGCTTCCCGCCGCCGTACCGTCCCCCGCCGGACCGCACCGACCAGCCACGCAGCGCCGACCGCACACGCTGCTCCTCGGCCCTCGCGGCCCGATATCGGGCCAGAACTGCCGCACGCTGGGAGTTGGCGAGGCGAAGTGCCGCCGCCCGGGTTTCCGTGATCTTGCGGAGAGCTTCCCTCGCCCGTACGGCCGCCGTCTGCGCCCTTTTCGCCGCGATGAGCTTGTCCTGGGCGTCGGACTCGGCCTGCTCCGCCTCGAGCTGCGCCAGCCCGGCCCGGTCCTGCTCGATGCGCGCGTCCCGGCGGGCGTCCCGCAGGTCGGCGACGTCCTCCTGCTGCGTGCGCATCAGCTGATCGACGAGGCTGAGCCGGTCGATCATGTCGGCCGGTCCGGTGGCCCCGGCCAGCATGTTGATCCGGGAGAAACTGCTGCCCATGTAGCTGGCCTGGGCGATCTGGTCGACCTTGCCGCGCGCCGCGGCGAAGCGCCGCTGGGCCTGGTCGTAGGTGACGGCGACCTTCGCGTAGGCGGCGCGGGCCGCGTTGGCCCGGCGCCCGGCCGTGTTGGCGGCGGCCAGGGCGGCCGCGACGAGGCCGCGGGAAGTGGCCACCCGGTTCTGTGCGGCCGGCATGGCGGCGGTGGCGGCCTCGAGGCGGCGGGCGGCGGCGCGGGCGGTCTCGGTGGCGTCCTCGAGCACCGACTCGGCGCGCTGAACAGCACGGTGGGCCTGGTCGGCGTCGGTGTCCGCGGCGGCGGGGCGGGGCCCGGCCAGTACGCCGGCGACGACCAGGGCCAGAAGCGGAAAAACCCGGCTATGTCGACGATAGGACCACACGAGGTCACACCGTACTCCGACCTTACGCAGATAATCGCCTAAATCGCCCAACAGGGCGCCGGCCCGGGACGCGGCAGCGGGACGGAAGCGGGCGCGCCGGGAGGCGGGAGGCAGCCGCCAGCGGGACGGAAGCGGGCGTGCCGGAGGCGGAAGGCAGCCGCCAGCGGGACGGAACGCCCGACGGCCGCGTTCCCGGGGGGAGGAAACGCGGCCGTCGGACAGTGTTCAGCTGGAGAGGGTCAAACCTTGAGGTAGAAGCGCAGCGTGACCCACGCGGTGATCGCGGAGACCACGGCGCCCACGCCGGCCAGCAGCGGCAACATGAGCCACACGTTGCTGTTGTGGATCGGCGTCAGGATGTTCGTCAGCGCCTGGAGGCGGTTGTCGAAGATGAACAACTTGCCCGCGAACAGCGCGATGAACCCGAGGATCGCGCCGATCAGGCCGGCCACCACCGCCTCGAGCACGAACGGCGCCTGGATGAACCAGTTCGACGCACCGACGAGCTTCATGACGGCGACTTCTCTTCGCTTGCTGTATGCCGCGACCTGGATCGTGTTACCGACCAGGAGCAAGGCAGCCAAGGCCATCACGCCCGCGACAATCAGCGCCATCACCTGGATCGCGTTGAAGATCTTGAAGACCTTGTCGAGCAGGGCCCGCTGGTCGATGATGTCCTGGATGCCCTGCATGGGGGCCATCTGGTCGGCGAAGGTCTTGTACTTCTCCGGGTCCTTCAGCTTGACCCGGAAGGACTCGGGCAGGCTGTTCGGGCCGATCGACTTCACGAAGTCCGGCGAGTCCTGCCACAGCTCCTTGAAGCGGTTGAAGGCCTCTTCGCGCGTCTCGTAGGTCTTCTCCGAAACCAGCGCGTTCGTCGTGATCGCCTGATCGATGGCCTGCCGCTGAGCGTCCGTGACGTCGGTGCGCAGGAAGATCGACACCTCGATCTCGCCGTAGTAGTAGTTCTTCATCTGGTCGACCTGCAGATACAGCAGGACGCTGGCGCCCAGCATGGTCAGCGAGACCGACATGGTGATGATCATGGCGACCGTCATCGTGACGTTTCGCCATAGGCCCACCAGGACCTCGTTGAGGACGTACTTCAAGCGCATCGGGGGGTTCCTTCCGGGACTCCGCGTCGTGCATTTTCAGTCGGGGATGAGACGGAGCCGCGGATCAGCTCAGCCGTAGACGCCACGGGCCTGGTCGCGGACGATGCGTCCGCTCTCGATCTCGATGACCCGGCGGCGCATCTGGTTCACGATGTTGGAGTCGTGGGTGACCATCACGACGGTCGTGCCGGTCCGGTTGATCCGGTCCAGCAGGCGCATGATCTCGATCGACGTGTCCGGGTCGAGGTTTCCGGTCGGCTCGTCGGCGAGCAGGATCAGGGGCCGGTTCACGAAGGCCCGCGCGACCGCCACACGCTGCTGCTCACCGCCGGAGAGCTCGTGCGGGTAGCGGTGCTCCTTGCCGCCGAGGCCGACCAGCTCGAGAACCTCGGGCACGACGCGCCGGGCGACGGCCTTGGTCTTGCCGATCACCTCGAGCGCGAACGCCACGTTCTCGTACGCGGTGCGGTTGGGCAGCAGGCGGAAGTCCTGGAACACGCAGCCGATGGAGCGCCGGAAGTGAGGCACCTTCCAGGAGCGCAGGGTCGTCACGTCCTTGGCGTTGACCACGACCTTGCCGTTGGTCGGGTGGACCTCGTGCAGAAGGAGCTTGATGATCGTGGACTTGCCGGAACCGGAGGGGCCGATGAAGAAGACGAACTCACCCTTCTCGATACCGACGCTGACATTGTCCAACGACGGCCGAGACGCCTTCGGGTACGTCTTCGTCACGTTCTCGAGCTGAATCACGGGATGGCAGTCTACGCGGTGTAACGGAAACGCCAACCCCGGCGGGTCCGTCAATCTGCACTCCCGGTGGCAAAACCGGGCCGGCGCCTGACCTTCCGTTCAGGCGCCGTCGCGGTGGGTGAGGAATCTTCGTCAGCCGGCGATCTGCGTCTGCTTACGCCAACGGATGCCTGCCTCGATGAACTCGTCCAACTCGCCGTCGAAGACCGCCGTCGGGTTTCCGGTCTCCTGCTCGGTGCGCAGATCCTTCACCATTTGATAAGGGTGCAGAACGTACGAACGCATCTGGTCGCCCCAGGACCCGGTGGTGTCCTGCTTGAGGCCGGCGAGCTTCGCCTCCTCCTCCTGGCGCTTGCGCTCGAGCAGCCGCGCCTGGAGCACCCGCATCGCGGACGCCTTGTTCTGAAGCTGCGACTTCTCGTTCTGACACGTGACCACGATGCCGGTCGGAATGTGCGTCAGGCGCACGGCGGAGTCGGTGGTGTTGACGCTCTGTCCACCGGGACCCGACGAGCGGTACACGTCGACGCGCAGCTCGTTCTCCGGGATGTCGATGTGGTCGGTCTGCTCGACCACCGGCATCACCTCGACACCCGCGAAGCTGGTCTGCCGCCGGCCCTGGTTGTCGAACGGGCTGATCCGCACCAGGCGGTGGGTGCCCGACTCGACGCTGAGCGTGCCGTAGGCGTACGGGACCTTGACCGCGAACGTGGCGGACTTCAGCCCGGCCTCCTCCGCGTACGAGGTGTCGTAGACCTCGGTCGGATAGCCGTGGCGCTCCGCCCACCTCAGGTACATCCGCATGAGCATCTCGGCGAAGTCCGCCGCGTCGACGCCGCCGGCGCCGGCCCGGATCGCCACCACCGCCTCACGGGAGTCGTACTCCCCGGAGAGCAGGGTGCGGACCTCCATCTCCTCGATGGCCTTGCCGAGCGCCACGATCTCCTCGCCCACCTCGGCGATCGAGCCTTCGTCGCCCTCTGCCTGGGCCATCTCGAGAAGCAGCCCGGCGTCGTCCAGCCGGGAGCGCAGCCGCTCCATCTTGCTGATCTCGCCGGACACGTACGACAGGCGGCTGTTGACCTCCTGCGCGCGCGCCTGGTCGTCCCACAGGTCGGGCGCGGAGGCCTGCTCCTCGAGCTCCGCCTTGTCCCGGCGCAGCCTGTCGACGTCCAGGACGTTCTCGATGTTGCGCAGGGTGGCGTCGAGGGCCTTCAGTTGCTCGGGGTACTCGGCAGCGGTCACAACAGTCAAGACTACGCCGCCCGGCCAGGAACCTGGCCGGGGCGGTCCGTCCGGATGGTCAGGAGGCGGGAGCCGACTTGAGCCAGCTCAAGGCGGCCTTGTGGTACGCGACGGCGAACTCGAGAGCCGCCGACCCGTACGCGTCGCCGTTCTTCTTCGCCTCCTTGGCCTGTTCCTTGGCCATGGCCAGGGCTTCGGCGTGGTACTCGTTGGCGTTGCTGTAGAGAGACTGCAACTGGGCGCCGCTGTGCTGTTCCCCGAAGGCGACGCGCAATGCCACCGGATTGCGCAGTGCGTCGCGGCCGGGCGCCTCGGCGAGCCACCGGCTGAAGGCACGCTTGCCGGAGGCGGTAATGGCGTAGGGCTGGCTGGACCGGGGTCCGGGCTTGCCGAGTCGGACGTAGCCCATCTCGGCAAGAACCGGCAATTCGCGGTAGACCTGGCTCCGCGTCATCGACCAGTAGGGCCCGAGGCGGCGTTCGGCAGCCGCCATGAGCTGACCGCCGGTCATCGGCCCCTCGTGAAGCAGGCCGAGCAGAGCGGCAGCTGTGGGATTGATTTGAGAGTCGGGCATGCCTTCTAAGCTGCCACTTTGTCGCGCTGGCGTCCAGGATTTCGCCCGATCCGTCCAGTTTGCGTCTCCACATACGACTGTCCCGCACAGACAGTCCGACCACGAGGGTCGAGACGGCGCGTCACGCCCAAAAATCGGGCTCTGACCAGGTAAAATGGCGCAAGCGAAACGGTCAGACGGCGATGTCGGGCAGCAACCGCCCGAAAAAGGGCGGATCGGCGAGCGGAATTCGCGCGTTGATCAGCAAACCAGGGCAATCAGCTCATGTGGACCGTCCGGCCGGGTCCCGAGCCGCTCAGCGGGCCCGCGTACCCTGAGCGCATGACCGAGCCGGACGCCAACTCGCGGCCTTCCTGGCGCGGGCTGCTGCTCGCGGGCGCCGCACTGGTGTGGATGGCCGCGATGCTGTGGGCCGCGCGCGCCACCATCACCGGGCGCACTGACGCCGAGATGGAGGTGACCTCCACGGCGTACGCGTTGCCCGGCGCCATCTCCGCCGCCCTCGTCGCCGGCGCCGCGGCCGCTCTCACCGCGGTCGGCCTGATCGCCGCGCGGCGCTCGCTCGGCTCCACGGCCCGCTTCCTCGTCGCCATCGGCGCGGGACTCGTCATCGGACTGCTCGGCGCTCTCGTCATCTTCACGATCAACACCGAGGGCTGGGTGTACGCCGTGGTGGCGGGCACGGTGGCGGCCGCGGCGACGATCGGCGGGGCTCTCGGCGGTTTCCGTCAGCCGCGCGTGGTGGCGTCGGTGTGCTGGGCCGCGATCGCGGTGTTCCTGATCGGTGCGCTGCTCAACCTCAAGGGTGTCCAGAGCCCGCTGCTCGACGCGCTGACCTCCGGCGACGGCCCGGCCGCCCGGGCCAGCGCCGCCTCCTGGTTCACCTTCGGCCAGTCGCTCATCAGCGGCATCGCGGCCGGCCTGATCACGTACGGCGTGCTCCGCCGGGCCCGCCGCGACGGCGAGAACGTGGCCTGGCCGCTCTACGCGCTCGCCGGGGCCGGACCGGGCTTGCTCCTCGTGGTCACCGAGGGCCTCACCCGTACGACGGGAGCCCGTGTCCTTGATCTTGCGGGCAAGGTCAGCGAGCTCGAACTGACCGTGCAGCGCATCCTCGGCGGCGCCCGGCTGAACAGCGCGTTGATCATCCTGTTCGCCGGCGCGATCACCGCCGTGATCGCCGTCGGCCGCACCATGAAGCCGGCGACGGACGATGCCGACGAACCGGACGCGGCCGCGGTCGCCGCCGACTGATCAGATCAGCTCGTCCAACTCGGAGACCGCGTACCACTCCAGCTCGTGATCCTCGGCGCTGTCGACGGTGAACTGAGCGTCCGGGTCGCCGGCCAGCGCCTCGTCCACCACCTCGGCGGCGGCGGCCACCTGCTCGACCGCGTCCGTGCCGTCCACATGGATCGACGCGACATCCTTCAAGGCGATCGGCTGCGGCAGCCGTACGGTGCTGGAACCCAGCTCCACGTCCTCGCGCACCAGCGCGTCGGAGGGCACGTCGGCCGAGACCACCACCCGTCGGCGCGGCGCCGCGGGATCGTGACGCAGAAGCTGGAGGGCGGCCTGGGCGGCGCGGGTGAAAGCGACGTACTCCAGCTCCTCCTCGTCACCCTCCGCGTACCACTCGCGCAGCGCCGGCGTCACCGCGTGCGCGACCAGCGGCCCCGCCCCGAGCTGACCATCGGCCCGCAGGGCCGCGAGCATCGGCACGGTGGCCGGCACGTAGACGCGGACCAGCTCGGTGATCGGCACACTTCCTCCTGCGGTTTCCCGGTCCCGTGGTACCGGCTCATTCCACCAGTCGTGCCCCGATCGTGGCGCGCCGGGGTTTCAACATCCACAGGTTGCGGTGAGCGGGTCTGTCGCGCTCACCACCTCCCCTTCCCCGGTACGGGTGGGGAAGCCCTCGCGGATCCAGTACTCGACGCCGCCGATCATCTCCTTCACCTCGTATCCGGCTTCGGCGAACGCGAGCGCGGCCCGGGTAGCGCCGTTGCAGCCCGGCCCCCAGCAGTAGGTGACGACCGGCCTTCCCCGGTCGATCAGCTCGTGTGCCCGCGCCCGGATCTGAGCGGTCGGCAGGTGGATCGCGCCCGGAATGTGCCCTTGGTCCCAGGCGGCCCGCGAGCGGCTGTCCACCAGGGTGAAGGTGTCCGCCGGCAGGGCGGCGTGGACGTCGGCGACATCGGTCTGGAAGGCGAGGCGGGCGGCGAAGAAGTCGGTTGCTCCCATGCCTCAGACGCTAGGGATCCCGGCCCTCGCCAGGCAGGACCGATGCACGGCGGTGGGGTCGATCTACCGGGGAAACCCGCGTAGATTGCCGCCATGACCGGGGACACCTCGCTGGATCGCACCGACGCGCGCCTGCTGGCGGAACTGCAGAAGGACGGCCGGGCGACGTACGCCGACCTGGCTCGCGCCGTCGCGATGTCCCCGAGCGCGGTCACCGAACGGGTGCGCCGCCTGGAGGAGGCCGGCGTGATCGCCGGATACCGCGCGACGGTCGATCCCGCTCGCGTGGGCTTGCCCGTGATGGCCTTCGTCCGGCTGCGCTACCCCACGGGCAACTACCGGCCGTTCCACGCGCTGCTCGACTCCACGCCGGAGATCGTCGAGGCCCATCACGTGACCGGTGAGGACTGCTTCGTCCTGAAAGTTCTGGCCCGCTCGATGCGCCACCTGGAGGAGGTGGCCGGCCGGATCTCGGGCCTCGGGGCGGTCACCACCAGCGTGGTGTACTCAAGCCCGCTCACCGGACGTGCCATTGTCCCCACGAGTTCTTAGGCAAACAATGGCAAACTGAGGCTTTGCGAGGGAGGTCGGGCATGGAGGCCAGATTCATGCTGCTGTCCGACGTGGCGGCCGAACTGAACGTCTCGGACTCGCAGGTCTACCACATGGTCCGCAGCGGCGAACTCCCCGCGATCAAGATCGGCGGCCGCGGCCAGTGGCGCGTGGAGCGCGCCAAGCTGGAGCAGTACATAGAGCAGAAATACGCCGAAACGGCAGCATGGGTCCAGCAGAACCCGCTGATCGGCCCCGACCCGGAGTAGCCGCAGCCGAAGCGCTCCCCGGTCGCACCGCCGGGCCGGCTCTTCACGCGGATTCCCTGCTGAGGCTGCCCGGCATCCGCGACCTCTTGGGGCCGGCCTGCGCGCTCAAGACCGTCGCCTCGACTTTCTCGCCCTCCCTGCGCGCCGCGAACCTCGGCTCGGACCACGCACCCTCGCCGCACCCTCCTCGTCCGCCTCACCCGCGCCGTCGTCGATCTAGCGCCCCTTATATCCCTCTTCCCGCATTGGTGGCGGCTGCTGCCGCGCCGGTTGACCGGCCCGACGCCGACTGCGCAGAATCGCTGTCGCAAGCAAACGAAGGCAAACGCAAGGATAGGCGGTGCCAGATGCGAAGAACCATCGAAATCGCCCCAGGCGGCCCCCGACCGCCGATCAGTTTGCGCCCCGCTCCGGTGTGCGAGCCGCCGTACGACGACGAGCTGGAGCCGACCGTCTGGGCCTCGGCACACCAGCTCGCCTTCGACTGGTCCTCCCCCGCCGAGCGCACCCGCCGGCGCCCCTCCTCCCCGGAGCCGACCGGTCCGCCCCGCCACCGCCCGGCCGTGGCCGGCGCCTCCCACGAGGCCAAGCTCGCCGTACGCCGTTTCGTGCGCATGTACGTGGAAGTCCTGAACGGCTATCGCCCCGTCGCCCACATGCGCCGCCTCGCGGTACCGGCCGAGGCCGCGGGAGTCCTGGCGCAAGTGATGGCGGCGCGCCATCGGGTGACCGAGATGCGCCGCCGGATGCAGGCCCCGGCCCGCCGGCCGCTCCCCGTCGCAGTGATCCGCCTGCGCCTGTGCGAGCCCCGCCCCGGAGCCGTAGAAGCAGCCGTCGCCATGGTGATAGGCGACCGTACCTGGGCAATGGCTTTACGTATGGAGGAACACCATCAATCCTGGTGCGCCACCACGCTCCGCCTGGTCTGACGCACCGGTCCCCGTCCCCCGAGGCGTCCATCTGGCACCCCAGCCGGTGGGCGTCCCGGGCTGGACCGCGAGGAGACGTGGCTCACACGGCACCCTGGCCAAGGAGCGTCGCAGGCCCCTGACCAGAAGTTACCGGGCGACGACAAGGGTCCGCCAGGCCCCCTGGGCGCCCGGGCACCAGTGACTCGCACCGGTGCGAGGCCGCACCCGGGCCGACGACCGTTGGCCGCATCAGCGCACCAACGGGAGGAACCGTGTCAACCACCATCGCCACCAGCGGCCAGGGTCTCGTACCGAGCTTCTCCGAGGAAGCCAGGCACCGCCGCGAGGGACCGACCGTCCCGGTACCGGAGAACGCCAAAGGGCCGGCCGTGCCGGACGTCGGCTACCTGCTCGACGAGATCGCCGACGGGATCTTCTGGCTCGGCGACGGCCAATACCAGTCCATGTTCGTGGTGACCGACGAGAGCGTCATCGTCTGCGACGCGCCGCCGACCCTCGGGCACAACATCCTGCGCGCGATCGACCGGGTCACCAGCAAGCCGGTCACCGACGTCGTCTACAGCCACCACCACTCGGACCACACGGGCGCCATGTCGATCTTCCCGGAGAACGCGAACTACTACGCCCATCGCTTCACCGCCGAGCGCCTCGAGTTCCTCGCCGATCCGGGCCGCCCGCTCGCGACGAAGGTCTTCGACGACACCATCACCATCGAGGCCGGCGACCACTCGCTGCGGATGGACTACCCGGGCCCGAACCACGCCGAGGGCAACAGCTTCATCTACGCCCCGAACCAGCGGGTCCTGATGCTGGTCGACGTCATCTTCCCGGGCTGGGTCCCGTTCTCGAACCTGTCGCTGTCCGCCTTCGTGCCCGGCGTCCTCAAGCTCCACGACCAGGCGCTGGCGTACGACTTCGACCACCTCGTCACCGGTCACGTCACCCGTCCGGGGACCCCGGAGGACGTGCGCACCCAGCGCGAGTACTTCCTCGAGCTGCGGGCCGCCGCCGAGGCCGCCCTGTCCAGCGTCGACCTGCCGTCCACCATGGCCCCGGTCGACACCGGCAACGCGTGGGCGATCTTCCGCGCCTACCTGGACGCCGTGGCCGCGACCGCCGCCGACGAGATCGTGCCCCGGTGGAAGGACCGCCTGGGCGGCGCGGACATCTTCACGCTTCCGAACGCCTGGGCGATGGCCGAGTCGCTGCGCCTGGACTGGAACTCCCTGGGCCCGTTCGCCACGGTCCCGTAGACCCCTGCGGATGCTCGGGGCGAGGGAGCGATCCCCCGCCCCGAGTCCGATCAGACGGCTCCGGGAGCTCCGTGGCAGCGCTTGTACTTCTTGCCCGACCCGCAGTAGCAGGGGGCGTTGCGGGACGGCCCACCGGACTCGGCCTGGCCGGACGACCGCCCGCGGCGAGCGGCCGCCGCACCCGAGTTCGCCGGGGAGGCCGGCACCGGCGAGCCGCCGGGGCCGATGCCCAGCGCCGGGGCCTGCTGCTGCTGGATCACCGGAGCGCCGTCACCGGCCTCGCCGTCGATGGCCGGGGCCGTGTACTGGAGGTTCTGCGGACGACGGCTGCCGCCCAGGCCCTTGGCCCGGAGCTCGACCCGTTCCGCCGACTCGTCGTCCGCGACCTCCTCGGCGCCCATCATCACGCCGGCCGCGGGCAGCGGGACCGCCTTGGTCGGGTCGACCGTGACCGTCGGCGCCTCCTCGACCTGGACCTCCAGGTTGAAGACGTAGCCGACCGCCTCCTCCTTGATGCCCTCCATCATCTGGTTGAACATGTCGAAGCCCTCGCGCTGGTACTCGACCACCGGGTCGCGCTGCGCGTACGCCCGCAGGTTGATGCCTTCCTGCAGGTAGTCCATCTCGTACAGGTGCTCGCGCCACTTGCGGTCGATCACCGAGAGGAGCACCTGGCGCTCCAGCTCGCGGAGGGTCTCCGAACCCAGCTCCTCCTCGCGGACGTCGTACGCCTTGGCGGCGTCGTCCTTCAACTGCTGAGTGAGGTATTCCTGGTCGATGGTGCTGCGCTCGCCGCCGGACTCCTCGATCACGTCCTCGATCGTCAGGGTGATCGGGTAGAGGCGCCTGAGGTTGGTCCACAGCTGCTCGAGGTCCCAGTCCTCGGCGTAGCCGTCGGACGTCGCGGCCATGACGTAGTCGCCGACCACGTCGTCGATCATGTTGCGGATCTGGTCGTGCATGTCCTCGCCGTCGAGCACGCGCTTGCGCTCGGCGTAGATGACCTGGCGCTGCTTGTTGAGCACCTCGTCGTACTTGAGGACGTTCTTGCGGATCTCGGCGTTCTGACCCTCGATCTGGGTCTGCGCGCTGCGGATCTGCCGGGTCACCATCTTGGACTCGATCGGCACGTCCTCGGGGATGTTGAAGCGGTCCATGACCGCCTCGACCGCGCCCGCCCGGAACCGCTTCATCAGGTCGTCCTGCAGCGACAGGTAGAACCGGGACTCGCCCGGGTCACCCTGCCGGCCGGAACGGCCGCGCAGCTGGTTGTCGATGCGGCGGGAGTCGTGCCGCTCGGTGCCGAGCACGTAGAGCCCACCGGCGGCGGTGACCTCGGCGGCCTCCTCCTCGCAGGCTTCCTTCCAGGCCGGCAGGACCTCCTCGAGCGCCTTCGCGTACTCCTCCGGGCTCTCCACCGGGTCGAGGCCGCGCTGGTGCAGCTCGGCCGAGGCCAGGAACTCGGGGTTGCCGCCGAGCAGGATGTCCGTACCACGTCCGGCCATGTTGGTGGCGACGGTGACCGCGCCCTTGCGCCCGGCCTGGGCGATGATCGTCGCCTCCTGGGCGTGGAACTTCGCGTTCAGCACGCTGTGCGGGATGCCGCGGCGGCGCAGCAGCTGCGACAGGATCTCCGAGTTCTCCACCGAGACCGTGCCGACCAGGACCGGCTGCCCGGTGGCGTGCCGCTCGGCGATGTCCTCGATGACCGCGTGGAACTTGGCCTTCTCGGTCTTGTAGATGACGTCCGGGTGGTCGATACGGATCATCGGGCGGTGGGTCGGGATGGAGACGACGCCGACCTTGTAGACCTTGTTGAACTCACCGGCCTCGGTCTGCGCCGTACCGGTCATGCCGCCCAGCTTCTCGTAGAGCCGGAAGTAGTTCTGCAGGGTGATCGTGGCGAGGGTCTGGTTCTCCTGCTTGACCTCGACGCCCTCCTTGGCCTCGATCGCCTGGTGCATGCCCTCGTTGTACCGCCGGCCGTGCAGGATGCGGCCGGTGAACTCGTCGACGATCAGGACCTCGCCACCCTCGTTGACGATGTAGTCCTTGTCGCGCTTGTAGAGCTCCTTGGCCTTGATGGCGTTGTTCAGGTAACCCACGAGCGGGGTGTTCACCGACTCGTACAGGTTGTCGATGCCGAGGCGGTCCTCGACCCGGGCCACGCCGCGCTCGGTGATCGCGATGGTGCGCTTGGCCTCGTCGACCTCGTAGTCGCCCTCGCCGTCCTTGCCGCGCTCGAGGCGGCGGACGATGCTCGCGAACTCGCCGTACCACCGGGCGGAGTGCTCGGCCGGACCGGAAATGATCAGCGGCGTCCGGGCCTCGTCGATCAGGATCGAGTCCACCTCGTCGACGATCGCGAAGTTGTGCCCGCGCTGCACCAGCTCGTCCTTCGACCAGGCCATGTTGTCGCGCAGGTAATCGAAGCCGAACTCGTTGTTGGTGCCGTAGGTGATGTCGCAGAGGTACGCCTCGCGGTGTTCGGCGGCGGGCCGGTTCGGCAGGATCACGCCCACGGTGAGGCCGAGGAAGACGTGCACCCGGCCGACCCACTCGGCGTCGCGCTGGGCCAGGTAGTCGTTCACCGTGATGATGTGCACGCCCTTGCCGCTGAGCGCGTTGAGGTACGCGGGGAAGACACCGGTCAGGGTCTTGCCCTCACCGGTCTTCATCTCCGGGATGTTGCCGAAGTGCAGGGCGGCGCCGCCCATCAGCTGCACGTCGTACGCCCGCTGGCCGAGCACCCGCTTGGCACCCTCGCGGGCCACGGCGAACGCCTCCGGCAGCAGCGAGTCGAGCGACTCGCCGTCCTGATACCGCTCCTTGAACTGCTGGGTGCACTCGCGCAGTTCGTCATCGGTCAGGTCGACATAGTCTTCCTCGATCGAATTGACCGCGTCCGCGATCGCCTTGAGTCGGCGCACCATGCGGCCTTCGCCGGCGCGTAGGAACTTTTCCAAAATCGACACGGGTCAGCGCTCCCCTAGACAGTCTGCTGAACCATCGTAGGCACCCTCGGGGGCAACCCGTGACCCCAGCCTCCGGTTAACCGCACAAACGGGATGAAACGGCACAGCAAGTTCGCTGATAGCGCAGCGATTCGGGCAGGATGGGGCCCGAAATTCAGTTCGGGAGCGGCGAGGGCCCCGGCGGAACACGAACGGGGAGAAGCGGCGTGAGCCACGGGGAGATCAACGGCTTGGGTGTACGGCTCCGGGCGTACCGTCCGGACGATGCGGAAGCGCTCGCGGAGGGCTACGACGATCCGGAGAGCCATCGATTCCTGCCCCCGCTGCCGGCGCCGTTCACCCTCGAGCACGCGGAGCGGTTCCTGGCCGAACGGGTGCCGTCGATCTTCGCGGAGGGTGGCGCGCTCTACGCGATCGCCGATCCGGAGACCGACGAGCTGCTCGGCGGCATCGGCTTCGACAAGGTGATGCCGGGCCGCGGCCAGGCCGAGGTCGGGTACTGGGTGGGCCCGTGGGCCCGCCGGCGTGGTGTCGCCACGGCGGCCCTGCGGGCGCTCAGCGAGCACGCCCTCGGCCACGGCCTCGAGCGGCTGGAGCTGCTCACCCACTGGGACAATCCGGCGAGCCAGCGGGTCGCTCTCGCGGCCGGCTACCAGCGTGAGGGCGTACGGCGGAAGGTCCTGCCCGCCGGGGAGGGGCGCCGGGACGATCTGATCGCCTTCGCGCGTCTGGTCGGCGACCCCGGCGATCCGGCGCCGCGGCTGCTGCCCGACCTGCCCGGCGGCGAGCTCACCGACGGCGTGGTGCGGCTGCGCCCGCTCGGCCCGCACGACGTGCCGTTCCTGACCGAGCTGCGCACGCTGCCGGACGTGGTGGCGACCAGCGTGCCCGCGGTCGAGCCGACGCCCGAGGACATCCACCGGCGCTGTTTCTGGGCGGAGGCGCACTGGCTGGCCGGCACCCGGGCCGACCTGGTGATCACCGACGCGGTGACCGGCGAGCCGGCCGGCGAGATCGGGCTGTTCTACCAGGAACCGGTGACCGGCCAGGCGATGATCGGGTACAGCATGTTGCCGGCGTTCCGCGGTCGTGGCTTCCCGACCCGCGCGGCGCAGCTCGTGGCCCTGTGGGCGTTCGCCGAAACCGACATCGCCCGCCTCATCGCGGGCGCGTTGCCGACCAATCTGGGCTCGCAGCGGGTGCTGGAGAAGGCCGGGTTCCAGCGGGAGGCGTACCTGCGGTCACGCCTGCCGGGGCCGGGCGGGGTCCGGGTGGACGACGTGCAGTTCGTCCTGCTCGCCGAGGACCTCCTGCGTGAAGGCCCCCGGCTGGACGGCTGAGCTGACCGGGTCAGGCGCTCGCGTCCAAGGACAGAATTCCGTAGTCGTAGCCGCGTCGGCGGTAGACGACGCTGGGGCGGCCGCTCTCCTTGTCGAGGAAGAGATAGAAGTCGTGACCGACGAGCTCCATCTGGAAGAGGGCATCGTCGACGGTCATCGGGTCGGCGGGGTGTTCCTTCTCCCGCACGATGCGCCACGGCTGGTCGCCGTCGTGTTCGGCGAGAGCGGTGGCGACACCTGACGACTCCTCGGCCGGCATGGCGAGGCTGAGGTCGGTGGGCAGGCCCGCGGTCGCGGCCGCCACCGAGACGGGCGCGTGCCGCCCGCGGTGGACCCTGCGGCGGTCGGCCGAGCGGCGCAACCTGCCGTCGAGCTTCGTTATAGCGAGGTCCAGGGCTGCGTAGAAGTCTTTGGCACAGGCCTCGGCGCGCACGACGGGCCCTCGGGTCATGACGGTGATCTCGACGCGCTGGCACTTGTCCGACTGCCGAGGATTGCGTTCGTGAAACAGTTCGACGTCTGCTCGCATCAGCTTCTGGTCATAACGCTCGACCTTGCTGAGCTTGTCGGCGACGTGCTCGCGATAGTGGTCGGGAACCTCTACGTTGCGGCCCTTGACGACAATGTCCACTCGTGACCTCCCCCAACGTTTTTGTCCTGCGGGCGCCCTTACGACTGCCGTCCAACCTCCCCACCCACCGCCCTTTGACGGACTGGAGGCTGTCAGCTCGGGGCGCCGAACTGCGACGCGCGGTGTGCTGGTTGCGGTGACGCGGGCTGAATGCTCACCCGGCGTGACCGATCGCGAATGAGACGACTCCTTTCCGGTGCGGCGGTTGCGGATCGCTCCGCGCTCCCGGTGGGTGGTTAAGCTCCTCGGCTTACCCTCGTCACCAAGACGCTAACGTGCCGATGCTCCCGCGTCACCCCTCGTTCGGGATACCAGATCCATGACGTTCCACCCTTTTGGTACCCCCCGTGGGTTATCCGGCGAAACCGGCGCGGGACGATCTCCGCAATTGGGTCGCGGCCAGTACTGCCGCCCCGGCGACCTGCATCTTCGCCTCCCTGAGGCGACCCGTCACGGCGGCCAGTGTGGCCCCGGTCGTGACGATGTCGTCGACTACCACCAGAGTGCCTTTCCGCGACGCTCCGTGGTGGTGAAAACCGGTACGGTGCTTGCGGATTCGCAGCGAACTCTCAGCAAAAGTAACTCTCTCGGCGGCGGTCAGCGCCGCCGAGTCAGGGCGGGGCAAGGCTTGCAGGAGCCGGATGACGTCAGCGTCCCAGCCGGCCACGCGCAACCGGCGGACCGCCTGTGTGGCCAAGCGCACCATGTGGTCGCCGTTACGTTCGCGGGCCGCCGCCGCGGTCGACGGCACCGGCACGAGCAGGACCGGGACGTCGCGGGGCGCCAGCCGGGCCACCGCGGTGGCGAGCAACGATCCCAGCGGCACGGCGAGCCGGTGCCGGCCCCTTTCCTTGTACGCCAGGAGGGCGCCGCGCAGCGCACCCTCGTAACGCCCCACGGCCACGCACGGTGGCATGCCCCGGGGCGGCGGTGACGGAGCCGTACGGAACGGTCTCAGTGTCTCCAGAAGGACGGCACAGGCGCGGCACACGCCGTACGTCAACGGGACCCGCTCGGCCCCGCACCCGGCGCAGGGGGCCGGCAGCACCAGGTCGGCGAGGTCGCCGAGAAGCGCGAGGCGCACCTCAGCCGAGGAAGAAGGGCGCGGTGGGACCGGCTCCCGGACGTGGCGAGGCGGGTGGACCGGCGAGGGCGTCGACGTTGATCGGAACCGGGGCGCTCTGCACGTCCCAGGCGCGGTTGCCGGCCTCGTACGACTCGGCGCTCAGGTTCGACGCGCGGGTCACCGGGTTCGCCGGGTACGCCGTCAGGTACGTCACCGGCTCGGTGCCGACGTCGGGCAGGCCCGGCACCGACAGCGCGCCGTCCACGGTCACGTCGCTCACCGAGTACCGCCCGTCGGCGAGGACGCCCGCGACGGCCAGCCGGGTCTCGCTGCTCCAGGCCACCGCGGCCACGCCGGTCAGGGTCGGCGGCAGCAGCTGTTCCGGGGTGCTCAGGGCGAACGAGTCGCCGCTGTAGTTGAGCACCGTGCGGTAGAGCTTGCCACGGGCGACCACCGCCACCCGGCGTCCGTCCGGCGCGACCGAGATCGACGAGATCGGACCCGGATCGCTCTGCCAGTCGACGCGCTGGGTGCCGGTGCCGTTGGCCCGGAAGCTGTAGACCTGCCCGTTGACCGTGATCAGGCCGAGCGCGCGGCGCGGGTCACCGTCCGGGGTGCTCGCCCAGACCGGGCGGCCGAGCGGGCCGGACAGACCGCCGACCTCCTTCAGGTCGGCCGTCTCGCCGAGCGGCGCGGCGGCCACCCGCAGGCGCTGGCTCTTGCCGGAACCGGTGACCACCGCGGCGTACGCGTGGGTGCGCGAGGCGTTCATCGCGGCGGCGGTGATGTTCCTGTTCGCCTCGGGCTTGAGCACCGGAATCGGATCGGTGTCGTGGGGTGTGTCCTTGAGCCGGCGGATCACGTCGTTGTAGATCACGAAGCGTTCCGGGATGTCGGCCAGGCGGTACGCCTCGTTGCTGGTCTGGTATTCCGCGTCGGTGAACTTCTGCGGGTCCTGGCGGCCGATGGTGAGCTCCAGGGTGCGCGGCTCGAGCGGGCGCAACGACCACTGCAACTGCCGGCGCAGCCGATCGATCTCCTTGGTGTCGCCCGGCTGCACGGCCGGCGCGTTGAGGCTGATCTGCAGGGTGCCGTCCCGGATCGCGGGCACGTTCTCGGCCGCCTGGGTGCCCTGCGGGAGCACGTGGACGACGTCGCGCAGCCAGTCCGCCGGGCCGTTGGCCAGCCAGCTCAGTACGGTCGTCGGCTGCTGCGCGGGCGGAACGGTCAGCGGCATGTAGCGCAGGTCGGGGACGAGCCCGGTGTACTCCATGTTCCACCAGTAGATCGTCCGCGGCTCGTACAGCCGCCTCAGTGCGAGGTCGCTGATCATCAGCATCGGCGGGGCCTGGAGGATGAACAGGCCGTCCTTGTTGGGGATCCGGTCGACCTCCAACGTGTACCGCGTGGTGGCGGGACTCGGATCGGCCGGCGGGGTCAGGATGCCGTTGCTGTTGAGCGTGCCGACCTGCTGGACGATCAGCGTGATCGCCGTGCGGTCGGCGTTGTAGAGCGGCGAGGCGGCCTCGCGGACGACCTTCACGTCGCTGCCCTTGCCGGCCTGGAAGCCGTCCGCGAGCTCCGGCGACATGAACGCCTTGGCCCGTTCGAGAGCCGAATCCGGATCGCCGGCCGCGGCCTCCAGGTAGTAGTTGACCAGCTGCAGGGGGTCGTTCGTGGACTCCCGGGTGAATTGCGTGGGTGCGCGGCCGTCGTCGCCGACCGAGATGCCGGTCGACGGGCCGTTGCCGACGACCGTCACGTCACCGTCGTCCGGAATCCCGCAGCCGCCGGCCAGCAGCACGATCGCGGTCGCCAGCAGCAACAGACGGCGGCGCATCACCGCACCTCGGCTTTCTCGCCCGGGTCGCCGGCGGGCTCGTCGGGCACCGCGGCGGGCAGCGCCGGGGTGCGGTCACGCGGGATGAGCGGCAGCGGCGCGGCCACCAGCCGGTCGCCGGAGCGCACCGGCAGCGTCAGCCGGAACTGGGCGCCCTCGCCGGGCGAGCCCCACGCCTCCAGCCAGCCGCCGTGCAGCCGGGCGTCCTCGGCGCTGATCGACAGGCCCAGGCCGGTGCCGCCGGTCTGCCGGGCCCGGGACGGGTCGGCGCGCCAGAACCGGTTGAAGACCAGGCGCTCCTCGCCCGGCTTCAGCCCGATCCCGTGGTCCCGCACGGTGATCGCCACCGCGCCGTCCTCGCTGGCCAGGGTGACCACGACCGGGCGGCCCTCACCGTGCTCCACCGCGTTGCCCACCAGGTTGCGCAGCACCCGCTCGACCCGGCGCGGATCGACCTCGGCGATCACCGGCGTGTCCGGCAGCCGCAGCTCCAGCGCCACGCCGACCCGCTCGGCCAGCCCGGCCAGGCGCTCGGCGACCCGCTCGACGATCGGGACCAGGTCGGTGTGCTCGGCGTCGAGAGCGGCGAAGCCGGCGTCGAACCGGCTGATCTCCAACAGGTCGGTCAGCAGGCTCTCGAACCGGTCCAGCTCGGCCTGCAGCAGCTCGGCGCTGCGGGCCACCGCCGGGTCGAACTCGTCGCGCTCGGCGAAGATCAGGTCGGCCGCCATCCGTACGGTCGTCAAGGGGGTGCGCAGTTCGTGCGAAACGTCCGAGGTGAACCGGCGCTGGAGGCGGGACATCTCCTCCAGCCGGACGATCTGCCGCTGGAGGTTGGCCGCCATCTGGTTGAACGACGCCGCGAGCAGCGCCAGGTCGTCCTCGCCGTCGACGCGCATGCGCTGGTCGAGCAGGCCGGCCGAGAGACGCTGCGCGGTGCGCGCGGCGACCCGCACCGGGGTCACCACCAGCCGGGTGACCAGGCCGGCCACCACACCCAGCAGGATGACCAGCGCCAGGCCGGTGACCAGCACTGTGGTGCGGATCTGGTTGGCGGCGCTGTCCTCGGTGGTGAGCGGGACCATGTAGTACAGCTCGACGTGTCCGAAACTGGTCGGCACCGGCGACCCGTACACCAGGTACTTGGTGGTCCTGCCGTCGATGCGGGTGGTGCGGACCTGGTATGCCTCCTTGCCGTTGTGCGACACGGCCCGGCTGAGCTGGGGAGTGATCAGCTCGTTGGTCGGGACGCTGGGCGAGGTGACCGGCGTGACGTCCGGGTACTGCTCGGCGCGCATCGACACGATGGAACCGCCGGACTCGGCCGGGTCGCCCTCGGCCAGGCGCGCCACGGTCAGGTTGAACGTGTTCTGCAGCTTCGGGTCGGACGCCGTGCGGTGCACGCTGAGCTGCTGGATCGCGTACGTGGCCTTGTTCGTCATCGACGCCTTGACCTCGTCCTGCGCGCGGATCAGCAGGATCTTCGCGCTGCGCTCGGCCACGAAATAGCCGAAGGCGCCGACGAGCAGGCTCGACGCGACCAGGGTCAGCGCGACGACGCGCAGCTGCAGCGAACGGCGCCAGGCCCGCCGGGCCGGCTCGGAGGTCGTCTCGAACCGGCGCAGGCCGACACGCCAATACCGCCGCACCACCCGTAGGGTGCGGCGCACGGGCATCGGGAGCCAGGCTGGAGCGCGCATCTCGCGGCAAGGTTAGCCGCTCGGAGCGACTATCCGGTGCCCGCCTTGTAGCCGACCCCCCGCACGGTAAGGATGATCTCCGGGCGTTCCGGGTCCGGCTCGATCTTGGCCCGCAGGCGCTGGACGTGCACGTTGACCAGACGGGTGTCGGCGGCGTGCCGGTAACCCCAGACCTGCTCGAGCAGGACCTCGCGGGTGAACACCTGCCGCGGCTTGCGGGCGAGCGCGACCAGCAGGTCGAACTCGAGCGGGGTCAGCTTGACCTCGTCGCCGTCGCGGGACACGGTGTGCGCCGGGACGTCGATGGTGATCTGGTTGCCGGGCGGCCCGATGGTCAGCATCTCGGGCGCTGCGTCCTCACCGCGGCGCAGCCGGGCCCGCATCCGGGCGACCAGCTCCTTGGGCTTGAACGGCTTCACCACGTAGTCGTCCGCGCCGGACTCCAGGCCGAGCACCACGTCGACGGTGTCGCTCTTGGCGGTGAGCATGACGATCGGGATGCCGGACTCGGCGCGGATCGCACGGGCCACGTCGATGCCGCTCATCCCGGGCAGCATCAGGTCGAGCAGGACGATGTCCGGCCGGTTCTCCCGGAAGGCGGCCAGGGCACGCTCGCCGTCGGCCACGAACGAGGGCAGGAATCCCTCGCTGCGCAGCACGATGCCGAGCATCTCGGCCAACGCTGGATCGTCATCGACGACGAGTACCCGGGCTCTCATGCGGTCCAATATTGCACTGTCCTCCCGAACCCCGCGTAACCCGGGGGCGATCTTGCTCACGCAGCCTACGCGAAGAGTGCGCGGCCCCAGTAGTCGTCCGGGCCGGAAACTCCCGCCGGACACGCGAAAAGGCCGCTCGACACATGGCGGATGTACTCGTTCAGGGCATCGTGGCGCGCCAGGTTCAGCTGGATCGGGACGAATTGGGTGCGCGGGTCGCGCTGATACGCGATGAAGAACAGCCCCGCGTTGAGCCGGCCCAGCCCGTCCGACCCGTCCACGAAGTTGTAGCCGCGACGGAGCAGCCGGGCGCCCTTGTTGGTCGTGGGGTGCGCCAGCCGTACGTGAGCATCGTTCTTGATCAGTGGGTCGCCGTCGCCGTTGCGGGACACCAGGTCGATCTCGTCGAACTCCTTGGACTGCCCGATCGGCGCGCCCTCGCCCTTGGTCCGGCCGAAGATGTCCTCCTGCTCGCCGAGCGAGGTGCGGTCCCACGACTCGATGAGCATCCGGATCTTGCGGGTGACCAGGTACGAACCGCCGGTCATCCACTCCGGCCCGTCGCCCGGCTGCACCCACAGCGACTGGGTGAGCAGGTCGGTCTCCTCCGCCTTGAGGTTGGCGGTGCCGTCCTTGAAGCCGAACAGGTTGCGCGGGGTGGCCTGGCTGGTGGAGGTGGACGACGTACGGCCGAAGCCGAGCTGCGACCAGCGCACGCTGACCACCCCGACGCCGATCCGGGCCAGGTTGCGGATCGCGTGCACCGCGATCTGCGGGTCGTTCGCGCAGGCCTGCACGCAGATGTCGCCGCCGGACAGGGCCGGGTCGATGGTGTCGCCCGGGAAATGCGGCAGATCGGCCAGCGCGGCCGGCTTGCGGCTCGCGATGCCGAAGCGGTCCTTGCCGGTGGCGTGGCGGAACAGCGTCGGTCCGAACCCGATGGTCAGGGTCAGTCCGGACGGCGGCAGGCCGATCGCCTCGCCGGTGTCGTCGGGCGGAGCCTCCAGCATGCCCGCGGTGGCGCCGACCTCGCCGGCGTCCTTGCCCGCGGTCATCCGGGCGGCCGCGGCGGTCCAGTCCTTGAGGAGCTGGATCAGCCGGCCGCGGTCCTTGGTGAGCACGTCGAACGCGACGAAGTGGAGGCGGTCCTGGGCCGGTGTGGTGATGCCCGCCTGGGACCGGCCGTAGAACGAGACGGCGTCACTGGTCGTCGCGTCCGCCACCTCCTGCTCGGCCGGCTCCCGCAGCAGCGCCGCCCCCAGCCCGGCCGCGCCGGCTATCCCGGCCACGCCGACGCCGGCGAGGCCGATGGCCCGCCGGCGCGACAACGAGTTCTCCGTCATGTCCCGCTACTTCTGCGCGATGACGCCGGCGATCTTGCTGATCGGCTCGGCCAGCGCGTTGATGGCGTCGGACAGGCCCTTGAGCTGGGCCTGGCTCAGCTGGGTCTGCAGCTTCCAGCCGTCCCCCACTCGGTACTTCTCCAGCTCGGTGTCGACCGTGCCGAACGCCGAGTCGATCTGCTTGACCAGCTCGGGATTGCGCTGCTCCAGGGCGGGGCGCAGGGCCGCCACGGCCGCCTGCGAACCATCCACGTTGGCGGCGAAGTCCCACAGATCGGTGTGCGAGTAGCGGTCCTCCTCACCGGTGATCTTGCTGTTCGCCACCTCGTCGAGCAGCTCCTTCGCGCCGTTGGCCAGCTGGAGCGGCGAGAGCTTCTCGTCCTTCGCCTTGGTGACGACCTCCTTGACGTCGGCCAGCAGCTGGTCGGCGACCGGGCCGTCCTTGCTGATGTCGCCCGAGGTCCAGAGGTCCTTCTCGAGCTTGTGGAAGCCGGTGAACGGCAGCTCCTTGGTCGCGTCGTCCTCGCGGCCGTCGATCTTTGGGTCCAGGTCGCCGAAGATCTCCGCGACCGGCTCGATCCGCTCGTAGTACGTGCGGGCGACCGGGTACAGCTGCTTGGACTTGGCGACGTCGCCGGCCTTGATCGCGTTGACGAAGTCGGTGGTCTTCTCCACCAGGGCCTCGCTCTGCGACGTCACGTACCGGGTGTAGCTCGTGGTGGCCTGCTGGAGCAGCGTGTCCTCGGCCAGCGCGGGGGCCGAGCCGTTGACGGTCAGCGCGGCCCGGATGCCGGTGCCGATCATGCCGGGCTTGCAGGCCGTCTGGTACGTGCCCGCGGGCAGTTCGACACGCAGCTCGCGGGACAGCCCGGGCGTGATGTTCTCGACCTCGCCCATCACGCGATCGCCGGCGGCGTACACATAGAACTCGGTGACCTTGCTGCCCGAGTTGGAGATCGCGAAGACGTGGGTGCCGGCGTCGAGGGTGCTCTTGGCGACGTCGCAGGCCGTGTCGGACGCCTTCACGGTGATCGGTCCGGTCGCGCTGTCGCCGGCCTTGTCGCCGCCACCTCCGCCACCGCACGCGGCCAGTGCACCGCCGAGGGCGCCGACCGCGACCAGCGCGAGGATGCGAGGGGTACTGGGCACGAGATCTCCTATGCCTTGACGGGTTCTGCGACGGGCACCGATGGCTTCGGCTTGCGGGCCGGCCAGAGGAAAAGAACGAGGACGGGTACGCCGTACGCGACCCAGGCGATGACCTCGAGCACCGTGGGCTCCGGGGTGATGTTGAACATCCCGGTGAGCAGGGCGGTGTACCAGGCGGACGGGTCCAGCACGCCGCCCATGTGGTACGCGACGTTGCCGATCCCGGGGAGGATCCCGGCCTCCTGGAGGTCATGCACGCCGTACTTGAAAATGCCGGCGGCGACCAGGATGAGCAGCACCCCGGTCCATTTGAAGAAGACGCTGAGGTTGATGCGTACCGCCATCGCGAACATCAGATAGCCGATCGCGACCGCCGTGGCGATACCGCCGATGAGCGCGTAGAGCGGGCCGCCGTTGATGTCGGCGCCCTGCACCGCGGCGTAGAAGATCAACGAGGTTTCGAGGCCCTCGCGCACCACCGCGAGGAACGCCATGAAGCCGACCGCGAGCGAGCCGACCGCCAGCGCCTCCTGCAGTTTGTTCCGCAGCTCGCCGGCGATCCCGCGAGCCGCACGCCGCATCCAGAAGATCATCCAGGTGACGAAGCAGACCGCGGCGATCGAGGTGATCGCCTCGAACAACTCCTGCTGTTTGTAGTCCTTGAGCAGCGCGGTCTCGGTGTAGCTGAGCAGCCAGCCGAAGATGACCGACAGGGCGACCGCGGCGGCGACACCGGCCCAGACGAGCTTGAGGCGGTCCTTGCGTTCCGACTTGACCAGGAACGCGATGAGGATACTGACCACCAGAGTGGCTTCCAACCCCTCGCGCAAGCCGATGAGGTAGGTGGCAAGCATGGCACTCCAGTTAGCTAAGGCGGTCCTAAGTTAGGTTGGGCATACCTTAGACGGAGGGCGACGGGCGCCGTCAAGGACCTCCCCCCTTGTCGCACCTCACAAGATCGGGCGGCCCCCGGCCGGGGACCGCCCTTCGATGTATCGGTCGACCGTCAGGTCGATGGTGTGAAGCGTCAGGCGCGGGGCCGGTCGAACTCCCCCGCTCGAACCCCGTCGATGAAGCCGGTCCAACCGGATGCGCCGAAGGTCAGCACGGGCCCGGTCACATCCTTCGAGTCGCGCACAAGAACGGCCGCCGGAATGTTCGCAACCTCGACGCAGTGCCCGGCGGCGCCGCTACGAGTGCTCTTACGCCAGGTGAGATCGGCGTGCTGCATCTTTCAGTCCCTTTCAGCGGATGGAAATCCCATCCATTTCAGCTCAGGACGCGCGCGCGGACCGCAGAGATTCCACCCTTTCAGCGATGGCCGTTCGGCTCTCTTCTGCCGACAAAGCGCGTTCCCGCAGGTCATCAAGGGCGTCCTGGTAAACCTCCACCTCGTTGGGCTTCACCCGGAAGAGTCCGCCGGTCAACCCCTCCATATGCACGATCGGGGCGCGGGTGCCCGATTCGAACTCGAGGACCATGAACGATTCCGTCTGCCCCGCATGCGCGCCCGCGGAAAACGGCAGGATCAGCAACTCCACACCGGGCCGGCGACTCGCATCGGACAATCTGGCCAATTGGCGGCAGAGCACATCGCGGCCGCCGACCTCGCGATGAAGGACCGCTTCGTCGAGCACGATCTGCAAGGTGGGCGGCGGCTCCCGGGTCAACACGGCCTGCCGGGCCATCCGCAAGGCGAGCCGCCGCTGAATGGTGGCCGTGTCGCCGATGTCGGCGCCGACCTCGATCACCGCCCGCGCGTACTCGTCGGTCTGCAGGAGACCCGGCACCACCTGGGCCTCCCACTCGCTGATCAGGACGGCCTCGGCCTCCAGCGCCACATACTCGTCGTAGGGGTCGGGCACCGACGACCGGTACGGCGTCCACCAGGCCCGCACCCGGCCCCGCCTGGCCAGGTCACGCAGGCGTTCGCGGTCGTCCAGCCGCACGCCGTACCCGGTCAGCAGCCGATCGAGGTCATCCTCGGTGATCCCGGTGTGGGCGGTCTCGATCCGGCTGAGCTTCGACTCCGACCACCCGAGCGAAAGCGCGACGTCGGCGGCCCGGCGCTCACCACGAAGGCGGCGCAGCTCGTTGCCGAGCTCGCGCCGCGCCGTCGAAGTCGCCCTCGCCACGCCGAACACCATAGCGGCGGGGTGGTCGCTTTCTGCAAGTTGCACGACACACTATGCACTTGCATGCAGGTCAGGGCCCATGCCGTAATGGAAGCGACGACGGGCGACCGGTGGCGGCAAACACCGGCGGCCCGGAGGAACCGGGCCCCTGCCTGCCGGGGGCCCGGTTCTTTGCCCGCTGGTTCCGTACGCCGCAGGCCGGCGAATCACCTTTTCCGCGCTTGCGGGCCGGGCGCGGTGCCTTTTCCGCACGCTTTCCCGTACGCCGTGGGCAGCAAGGCGATGCCCGGCAGGCGCGCCCGCGGCGTTCCGTTGCTCGACGGTGGTGCCGCGAATCGTGGTGCGGAGGCGGGTGAATAGTCGCTTCTTGCGCGTCACCGAGTGCCGCCTTCGTCCTCGCGGATGCAAGGCGTGCCGTTGGAACCAGAACGCACAGCGACCGACCTCAGGCCGCAGCCGTCCTTGAAGCTGCCTGGCCATGTCGGCCGCTCTGGCCGGCGCCGTGCCGCTCGCTGAGCCCCGCTTCAGGCGTCCCTGGCCGACGCCTCGACGCTCCCTGGAGCCGCTTCGGGGGTCCGTGGCCGCCGCGTCGACGCTCCCTGCGCCCGCTTCGGGCATCCCCTGGCCGGACGCGTCGACGCCGCCCGCCTCGGTCTCTCAGCCGACGCCTTGACGCTCCCTGACCGCGCGTGGGGCACCCCCAGCCGATGCCTCGACGGCCCTCGGGCCCGCTTCGGGTATCCCCAGCCGACGCCTCGACGCCGCCCGGACCCTTCGGGCATCCTCGGCCGACCCCTCGACGCTCCCCGGCGTGTGCCAACCACCAACCGCCGCCACCGTTCAGACAGGTCGTGCCCCTCGTGAAGATTGGGGTGATGGGGTGACGGAGAGCAACGCACGAACCACGACGGCTACGCAAGGTGAAAGTTTGGGAGACGCCTAACCGCTGCCACTTGGGATATCCCACATGAACCAGCCTCCGGCTTCGAGGTGGGACCGCTTCGGCGTGGACGCCAGCCCTGCGTGACTGGCATGAGAGCGCGCAAGTGGACGGTGGGCAGGCGGAGGTCATGCCGGCGAGGCGGAAAGCGAACGAGGCGACAGGCCAAAAGCCCGCCGCCCCGTTCATCCCCCCGGTTTGGTACCGCGCGCGTCCGTGGGACCCCCCGATCACCAATGACGCTGCGTGGTTAGAGCTTCACACTCCGCACTCACCACTGTCAAGCAAATCCGGAAATTTCCTATTTTTGCCTGGCTTGATTGCCACGCACGGTGCACAACGGTGACATCAATGTAGCGACCGATGACAACCCCACCGGAGCAACGCCAGCCGAGCGGACGCCGCCGACACCGCCAGCAGAGCAGACAGCTTCAAGCGGGCAGGGCCGGGCAGAGGCGGCACCCCGGCAGAGCCGCCGGCCCCGCCCAGCGCACGGCTACGCCGGGACGGCCGCCACGAAGACCTGGCCCGCGCCGGCCACCTTGATGGGGCCCGCGTTCGCCGGGGCATAAGCCGCCCCTCCCCGCGCGACCTCCACCGGCGTGCCGTCGACGCTCTCGCCCACGAAGACGTCGCCCTCGGTGCCGAGGATGATGCGCGGGCCCGCGGCCGGAACCTCGACCGGCGGCCGCGTGCCGTCCAGGTCCAGGCGGAACAGGGCGAAGTCGGGGATCGGCACCTGCCACGTCACCACGCCGGGGGCCACCGGCGTCGACGGCAGGAGGGGATCGTCGAGGACCTCGAAACGCAGGACCTTCAGCAACTCGTCGACGTCGACCCGCTTCGGCGTCAGGCCGCCCCGGAGCACGTTGTCGCTGGCGGCCATCAGTTCCACGCCGGTGCCGCGCAGGTAGGCGTGCAGGTTGCCGGCGGGCATCCAGATCGCCTCGCCCGGTTCCAAGCGCACGTGGTTGAGCAGCAACGCCACCAGCACACCCGGATCGCCGGGGTAGTGGACGGCCAGATCCGACGCCAGTGCGTGGTCGGCGGCGGTCTGCGCGGCCACCACCGCGTTGATCAGGGCGGCCCGGTCGGCCTCGGGCCAGGTCAGCAGGGTGTGCACGGCGGTGCGCAGGTCGCCGGACCGCAGGGCGGCGACGACCGGGTCCAGCGAAGGGATGGCGAACGACGACAGCACGTCGGCGGACGTCGACGGGGAGCGGAAGCCGCACAGGGCCTCGAACGGCGTCAGAGCGACGAGCATCTCGGGCTTGTGGTGCGCGTCCGTGTAGTTACGGGGCAGCGCCGGGTCGGCCTGCTGCCTCGCGTACGCCTCCCGCGCGTACCGGGAATCGGGGTGTGCCTGCAGCGAGAGCGGCGCGTCGGCGGCCAGCACCTTCAGCAGGAAGGGCAACCGTGGCCCGAACTCGTCGGTGACCTTCGCGCCCAGCTGGCCCAGCGGGTCGCCGCTGATGAGCGCGTCCAGGGCGACCGGGCCGTCCTTGGCGGCGACCACGGACGGGTCGCCGGGGTGGGCGCCCAGCCACAGCTCGGCCTCGGGGGCCTCGGTGGGTGCCGGACGGCCCTGGAGCTCGGCGATGGCGGTGCGCGAGCCCCAGGCGTACGGACGGACGACTCCGGTCAGCGGATAAACGCTCATAAGCGGCAAACTACCAGCGATCAGGCGTTCACCCGCGGGGCAGCGGCCTCATCGGCCGAAGCCGGTGCCTGCGGGTGGTAAATGTCCGGTTCGATGTAGATGACCCGGGCAATCGGGAGCGCCTCGCGAATGCGTGCCTCCGTCTCGTCGATGTGGCGGGCCAGGTCGTCGGCGCGCTCCGCCTGCGGCACCCCGATCTTCACCGCCACCAGCAGTTCCTCGGGACCGAGGTGCAGCGTCTTCATGTGGATGATCCGCTCGATGCCGTCGCCGGCCAGGATGGCCTTCTCGATCTTGCGGGTGTCCTCCGGGTTCGCGCCCTCGCCGATCAGCAGGCTCTTCGTCTCGATGGCCAAGATCACTGCGATGACGACCAGCAGGATGCCGATCGCCGCGGTGCCGACGCCGTCCCAGACGCCGTCGCCGGTGATCAGGGTCAGCACCACGCCGAACAGGGCGAACACCAGGCCGATCAGCGCGCCGGTGTCCTCGAGCAGCACCACGGGCAGCTCGGGGGCCTTCGCTCGGCGGACGAAGGCGACCCACGTCGTACGGCCGCGGGTGTGGTTCGACTCGCGGATCGCGGTCATGAACGAGTACGACTCGAGGACGATCGCGACCACCAGGACCGCCACCGGCACCCACTGCCACTCGGTGATCGCCTCGGGGTGCTGGATCTTGTGGTACGCCTCGTACAGCGCGAACAGGCCACCGACGCTGAACAGCACGATCGACACGATGAACGCGTAGATGTAACGCTCCCGGCCGTACCCGAAGGGGTGTTCCGGGGTTGCCTTGCGCTGCGCGCGCTTGCCGCCGACGAGAAGCAGGAGCTGGTTGCCGGAGTCGGCGACCGAGTGGATCGCCTCCGCCAGCATCGACGAGGAGCCGGTGAGCAACCACGCGACGAACTTGGTGACCGCGATGCCAAGGTTCGCGGTCAGCGCCGCGATGATCGCCTTGGTGCCGCCCTCGGCGCTCACTGGATACCTTCCGGCATGGGGTTGGAGAGTTCCTTCATCTCGTTGATGGCGGGCACGGCCATCGGGTCGAGCCCGTGCGCCAGCGCCAGGTAGAGCGACGCGAAGTCGGGCACGGCGGTCAACGACGCCAGCCGCTCCAGCGCGGACCCACCCTCGGCGGTGAGGACATCGCACCGCACGCCACGGCGTTCGGCCAGGGTTTGTACGGCGTCGGCCCGGCGTTCCTCGACGGCTACCGGTTCGTCCGCGTCGTCCTCCGGGTTGAGCCCGCCGTCGCGGAACAGCACCAGCCGCAGCCGCGTCGCCGCGTCGTCGTCCTCGGAGTCCGGGTCGGCGAAGATGTCCCGCGACGACTCGGCGAGCCCGCCGAAGACGCCGTCGAGCAGCCCGACCCGGCCACGGCCCGCCTCGCCCAGCGCGCCGGCCATCACCGGGTACCGCGCGTTGGCCGCCAGTGTCTCGGCGAACCGGCGCGCGGCCACCGTGGCCAGCGGCGACGATCCCCAGACGATCGGGATCGAGCCGGCCAGCCCGAGGGCCAGCGACTTCGCCGGGTTGACGAACGAGTCGGCGCCCGGACGGCAGCGCTCGGCGTCGGCGTCCAGCCGGGTCGCGGTCTCGGCCAGGTCGGCCTCGTTGACCTTGACCAGGCCGATCGCGCGCGCGGCGAGCAGCACCGGAACCGCGAGGCCCCAGAGGCTGGCCCGGGCGGGCGCGCGGCGCGGCACCGGGATGAACGGGGACCGGGCCCGCTCGGCCAGCGCCTGAAGCTCGGAGTTCGGGTTGCCGATCGCGACCAGCCGGGCGCCGCGACGGGCCGCGGCCTCGGCGGCGGCCAGCGCCTCGGGGCTGCGGCCGGACGCGGAGACGGCGAAGACCACGTCGGCCGCGCCCACCCAGCCCGGGATGCCGGCGCTGCGGTGTCCGATGATCGGCACCGGGCAGCGCGGGCCGGCCACGGTAGACAGGATGTTGCCGGTCAGGCCGGCCGTGCCGATGCCGGCGACCACGACCGCCCGGGGGCGGCCGTCGTCGGACAGCACCGACAGATCGGTCTCGCCCGCCAGCGACGCCGCCTCCCGTACCTGGGCACCGGCCGACGCCGTGGCCCGGAGCATGCCGCCGGGGTCGTTCGCCAGCATCGACTTCTCGTCGTCGAGCAGCGACTCGTCCGCGACCCGGTGCCCGTGGACCCCGGACGTTCCCTCGATCGGCCCAGCCATCAGGAGGCCTCGCCCGCCGACTCCCGCGCCTCGTCCAGAAGGAGGACAGGGATGTCGTCACGCACCTCGAAGACCCGCCCGCACTCGGTGCACGTGAGCGTCTGCGCCTCGGTGTCGTAGTCCAGCGGCGCGTGGTGCGTGTCGGGGCAGGCCAGGATGTCGAGCAGTTGCGAGTCGAGGGCCACCGAACGAACTCCTTATACGGGCGTGCAGGAAGAGAGCCCCCTGATCCTAGCCTCGTACGATCGCGAGCACTTCGTCCCGCAGCGATGCCATCCGGTCCGGCTTGGGCGCTTCGACGTTGAGGCGCAACAGGGGCTCCGTGTTGGATGCCCGCAGATTGAACCAGGCGCCGTCGGCGAGAGTCACGGTGAGGCCGTCGAGTTCGTCGACGGTGGCGTCCGCGAAGGCCGCCCGCACCTCCGCCGTCCTGGCCGCCGCGTCCTCGACCGTCGAGTTGATCTCGCCGGACGCGGAGTACCGCTCGTACTCGGCGGCGAACTGCGACAGCGGCCGGTCCTGCCCGCCCAGCGCGGCCAGCACGTGCATGGCGGCCAGCATGCCGGTGTCGGCGAACCAGAAGTCGCGGAAGTAGTAGTGCGCGGAGTGCTCGCCGCCGAACACCGCGTTGGTCCGGGCCATCTCCGCCTTGATGAAGGAGTGGCCGACCCGGCTCCGTACGGGCTTGCCGCCGTTCTCCCTGATGATCTCCGGAACCGCGGCCGAGGTGATCAGGTTGTGGATGATCGTGCTGCCCGGGAACTTGGCCAGCTCACGGACCGCGACCAGCGCGGTGATCGCCGAGGGCGAGACCGGGTCGCCGTTCTCGTCGATGATGAAGCAGCGGTCGGCGTCGCCGTCGAACGCGACGCCGATGTCGGCGCCCTGGGTGCGGATCGCCTCCTGCAGGTCGACCAGGTTCGCCGGGTCGAGCGGGTTGGCCTCGTGGTTCGGGAACGAGCCGTCCAGCTCGAAGTACAGCGGCACGATCTGCAGCGGCAGCGCGGGCAGCACCTGGTCGCCGAGGACGGCGGGCACGGTGAAGCCGCCCATGCCGTTGCCGGCGTCGACGATCACCTTGAGCGGCCGGATGCCGGACAGGTCGACCAGCGAGCGCAGGTGGGCCGCGTAGTCGGCGAGCAGGTCGCGCTGCTCCACCCGGGCCGGCCCCTCGGCGTCCGCGCCGGGGTCGCCGAGCAGTTCCTCGGCGCGGCGGCGGACGACCGCGAGGCCGCTGTCCTGCCCGACCGGGCGCGCGCCGGCCCGGCACAGCTTGATGCCGTTGTACTGCGCCGGGTTGTGACTCGCGGTGAACATCGCGCCGGGCAGGCCGAGCGCGCCGGACGCGTAGTACAGCTCGTCGGTCGAGGCCAGACCGATGTGCACGACGGCGGCGCCGGCCGCGTTCGCACCCCGGCCGAAGGCGGCGGACAGGCCCGGACCGGATTCGCGCATGTCGTGGGCGATGACGATCTGGTCCGCGTCGTCACCCGATTCGCGGAGCATCTCCACGAAGGCGGTGCCGAGCGCCCGGGCCACCGACTCGTCGAACTGGTCGGGAACGGTGCCGCGGACGTCGTACGCCTTGACGATCCTGGACAGATCAGACAACGCTGCTCACTCCTCATCACGGGATTTCCTGGCTGAGGGTAGCGGAGCAGAGGCCACGAACTTGTCGCAACGAGGCACCACCACCATCACGTGATCCCATCGCGACATGCCCGGTCGGCGGCCCGGGTGGTTTCCGGCAGCCGATAGCGCTGGGTCCGCAGCACCGCGCCGACCGTGGTCCGGGCTTCGGTTTCGGTACGGGGCCAGGTCTTCTCCACCGGCGAAGCGTAAGAGTTGTCCGATCCCGTGATGCGGGTCACGATGGAGTCGGAGGTGCCCCCGTGCCCAATCCCTGGCTCGCCCTCGACACCGGCGCCGACCCCGCGGAACGCATCCGGCAGGTCGGGCGTGCTCACGAGCGGTTCGTGGCCGGGGACGAGGCCCGCGGGGCCGGGCCGTCGATCCGGTCGGTGGTGGCCGACTCGTGGCGGCGGTCGGCGTCGGCGCTGCCGAGCGCGGACAGCACCGCGCCGATCGAGCTGTGCGACGGCGACCTCGAGGGCTACCGCGCGGCCCATCCGCTGGCCCGGGTGCTGCCGCTGTTCCGCGACCTGCTGGGCGGCCTGGCCGAGGACGGCGACCATCTGATGGCGGTCTGCGACGCGTACGGACGCCTGCTCTGGGTCGAGGGGACGGCGCCGGTGCTGCGCGGGGCCGAGCGGATGAACTTCGTGCCGGGGGCGCGCTGGGACGAGGCGCACGCGGGGACGAACGCGCCGGGGACGGCGCTCGCGGTGGACCATCCGCTGCAGATCTTCGCGACCGAGCATTTCAGCCGGCCGGTGCAGCGGTGGACGTGCGCGGCCGCGCCGATCCACGACCCGGGGACCGGGCGGCTGCTCGGCGCGATCGACGTGACCGGCGGCGACCACCTGGCCAATCCGCACAGCCTCGCGCTGGTGCGGGCCACGGCGCTGGCCGCGGAGGCCTACCTGAGCAGCCATCTGCCGCCGCCGGCCAGTGCCGGGACGGTGGTCACGCTGGGCCGCAACGAGGCGACGCTGACCTTCGGCGGGCATCGTCGCCGGCTCGGGCGGCGGCACTCGGAACTGCTCGTCCTGCTTCTGGCGCACCCGGAGGGCCGTACCGGGGAGGAACTTGGGGTTGATCTCTATGGGGACGACGTCAGCCCGGTGACCGTGCGTGCCGAGCTGTCCCGGCTGCGCCGGACGCTCGGGCCCGAGCTGCTCGACTCGCGGCCCTATCGCCTGCGCGCGGATCTCGAGGCGGACTTCCGCACGGTGACTCGCTTGCTGCAACGCGGGCGTACGGCGGAGGCGCTTGCGGCGTACGGAGGTCCCCTGCTCCCGGGTTCCGACGCACCCGGCGTCACGAAGTTGCGGCGGCTCGTCGACGGGCGGCTGCGCGCGGCGGTCCTGGCCGCAGGCGATCGCGCGCTGCTGCAGACCTGGGTGAACGCGTCCTGGGGCGCGGACGATCTGGAGGCCTGGGAGGCATTGGCGGCGCTGCATCCCGCCGGCTCGTTCGCGGCCCGCCGCGTACGGGAATTGGCCGTCGATTACGGATTGCGGCCCCCGGGCATTCGTGCAACGTCTTCGCAACGTCCCGGTCAATAACGTCGGCCGTACCCCACAGGTACGGAGGCCGTTATGACCGTATATTCCGCGCCCGGAACGGACGGCGCGATCGTCAGCTACCAAACGCGGTACGACCACTACATCGGCGGCGAATACGTGCCGCCGGCCAAGGGACAGTACTTCGAGAATCCCTCGCCGGTGACCGGCGAGAACTTCACCGAGATCGCCCGGGGCACGGGCGACGACGTGGAGAAGGCTCTGGACGCCGCGCACGGCGCCGCGGACGCGTGGGGCCGTACCTCGGCCGCCGAGCGGGCGAACATCCTCAACAAGATCGCCGACCGGATGGAGCAGAACCTCGAGAAGCTCGCGGTCGCCGAGGCCTGGGAGAACGGCAAGCCGGTGCGTGAGACGCTGGCCGCCGATCTGCCGCTGGCGATCGACCACTTCCGCTACTTCGCGGGCGCGATCCGGGCTCAGGAGGGCACCGCCGGCGAACTCGACGACGACACCGTGGCGTACCACTTCCACGAGCCGCTCGGCGTGGTCGGTCAGATCATCCCGTGGAACTTCCCGATCCTGATGGCGACCTGGAAGCTCGCCCCGGCGCTGGCGGCCGGCAACGCCGTGGTGCTCAAGCCCGCCGAGCAGACCCCGGCGTCGATCCACTACCTGATGTCGCTGATCGGTGACCTGCTGCCGCCGGGCGTCCTGAACATCGTCAACGGGTTCGGTGTGGAGGCCGGCAAGCCGCTCGCCTCGTCGAACCGGGTGGCCAAGGTCGCGTTCACCGGCGAGACCACCACCGGGCGCCTGATCATGCAGTACGCGTCGGAGAACCTCATCCCGGTCACGCTGGAGCTGGGCGGCAAGAGCCCGAACATCTTCTTCTCCGACGTCAACCGGGCCGACGACGACTTCTACGACAAGTCGCTCGAGGGCTTCGCGATGTTCGCGCTGAATCAGGGCGAGGTCTGCACCTGCCCGTCCCGCGCGCTCATCGAGCAGAGCATCTACCAGGACTTCCTCTCCGCCGGCGTGAAGCGCGTCGAGAACCTCAAGCAGGGCAACCCGCTGGACACCGAGACCCAGGTCGGCGCGCAGGCCTCCAACGACCAGCTGGAGAAGATTCTGTCCTATCTGGACATCGGCCGGCAGGAGGGCGCCAAGGTGCTGACCGGTGGCGCGCGCGCCGACATGCCGGGCAACCTCTCCGGCGGCTACTACGTGCAGCCGACGATCTTCGAGGGCAACAACGCCATGCGGATCTTCCAGGAGGAGATCTTCGGGCCGGTCGTCTCGGTGACCTCGTTCGCCGACTACGCCGACGCCATCAAGATCGCTAACGACACTTTGTACGGGCTGGGCGCCGGCGTGTGGACCCGGGACATCAACCTGGCATACCGGGCGGGCCGCGCGATCAAGGCGGGCCGGGTCTGGACGAACTCGTACCACACGTACCCGGCGCACGCCGCGTTCGGTGGCTACAAGCAGTCCGGCATCGGCCGCGAGAACCACAAGATGATGCTGGACCACTACCAGCAGACGAAGAACCTGCTGGTCTCGTACAGCCCCAAGGCGATGGGTTTCTTCTAGGCCATGACTGAGTTCTCGATGCCATGCCCTCGTGACCCTCGGGCAATGCCTGCCCCCGGCAGGCCTGTCACGCTCGGTGCGCTCGGTCATGGCGAGCAGAGTTGACGTGACCCCCGCGGCCGCCGACCTGATGCGGCGGCTGCGGGGGCAGCACGGCCCCCTGATGTTCCACCAGTCCGGCGGCTGCTGCGACGGCAGCTCGCCGATGTGCTATCTGGACGGTGAGTTCCGCACCGGGCAGTCCGACGTGCTGCTCGAGTCCCTGAAGATCGACGGGGTGGACGAGCCGATCACGTTCTGGATGTCGTCGTCGCAGTTCGAGCTCTGGAAGCACACGCACCTGACGGTGGACGTGGTCCCCGGGCGCGGTTCCGGCTTCTCGCTGGAGGCGCCCGAGGGCGTACGGTTCCTCATCCGTTCCCGCCTGCTCACCGAGGATGAGCTGGCCGAACTCGCCTCTTAGAGATCCGGGGCCGGGTCGTCGCGCAACCGGCGCAAGAGCAGCCCGTCACGCCACTGCCCGGCCCGGAACTCCGCCGCCCGGATCACGCCCTCCAGCTGGAATCCCGCCTTGAGCAGCGCTTTCTGCTCGGCGATGTTCTCCGGCTGGGTGCCGGCCTGGATCCGGTGCGCGGGCGTGTGCCGGAACAGGTAATCGGCGATCATCGCCTGGGCTCGCCAGCCGATGCCGCGGCGGCGGTGTTCGGGCAGCAACGCTATGCCGATCTCCCAGAAGCCGCCGGTGCCGCCGTAGCAGCCGGCCGTCCAGGTGACGAAGCCGGCGACCTCGTCCTTTGTGCCGCGCGTCTCGCCCTGCTCCTTTGTGCCGCGCGTCTCGTTCCGCTCCTTTGTGTCGGGCGGTCAGTGCTCCTCTGTGCCCCGCGTTTCGCGCTCCTCTGTGCCCCGCGTTTCGCGCTCCTCTGTGTCGCGCGTCTCCACCATGAGCCGGCCGTTGTCCGTACCGAGAAAGCCGTCCTCGGCGAAGCGCTGGTCGACCTTGCCGGTGTGGCGGAATCCGAACCAGTCGTTGCCGATCAGATCCGGCTCGGTCAGGAATCGGCGCAGCATGGGCAGATCGTCTTTGCGAACCGGGCGTAACCGCACATCCATTCGTCCAGAATGGCCCACCGTGCCGGTGCGTGGTGATCCGGTCACCGGCGCTGATCCGTACCCGTCGAAGAGGGCGTCAACTCCGGCCATGCAGTTAGGACAATACGGATTTTTCCGTTTTTGTCCATGCCACGAGGTAGTGAACAGGTCCTCAATCCGTGCCGATAGCGGGGTGGCAGGTGGCGGATGGGCGGTTCGAGTTGTCATTGTCGTCTCTCGACCCGTAGGGAGGCTTTGATGCAGTTGGCGCGTTCCAGGAAGGTTGTGCTTCTCGGTGTGGTCCTGCTTGCCGCAGGTCTCGCGGGGCGCGCTTCCGCGGACACGACCACGAATCATCCGACGGCGGCACCTTCGGCCTCATCCCCGTCCGTACCCGTCAAGAAACCCTCGGTGACCAAGCCGCCGGCCAAGAAGACCGCCACCCCGGTGTCGGCCCGGACCGGTCCGGCGGGCAGCCGGATGACCACCGGCGGCAAGGGGGTCGCGCTCACCTTCGACGACGGGCCGGACCCGGCGCAGACCCCGAGGATTCTCCAGCTGCTCGCGCAGCAGCACATCCACGCGACGTTCTGCCTGGTGGGCAGGAACGCGCAGAAGCACCCCGAACTGGTCCGGGCGATCGTGGCCGGCGGTCACACGCTGTGCAACCACACCTGGTCCCACAGTCTCACCGTGGGTAAGCAGTCGCGCGCGAAGATGACGGCCGATCTCCAGCGCACCAGCGCCGCGATCCTGCGGGCGGCACCCAAGGCCAAGCTCAAGTACTTCCGGGCGCCCGGCGGCAACTTCACGCCGGCGCTGGTGAACACGGCCAAGCAGATGGGGATGACGTCGATCTACTGGAAGGTCGACCCGCGCGACTGGGACCACCCGAACGGCGAGACACACGCGCAGCACCAGCAGCGGATCATCTCCATGGTCTGCCACAACACGCACAGCGGGGCGATTGTGCTGTCGCACGACTTCGGGCAGCCGGACACCATCACGGCGTACCAAAAGATCATCCCGGCGCTGAAAAAGAAGTATCAGCTGGTCGCCCTGCCGTGAGGCCGGCTAGTGCGAGGGCGGGATGACCCTCAGGTGGCCGCGGCGACCGGTCTGGTGACCCGGCAAGGAATCCGGCTCGTCGCTGCGCGGGGGCGGGGCGGGCGGACGAGCCGCCTCCCGCACCGCGTCGGCCAGGGCGACCAGGTCGTCGGTGGTGGGCGGCGGAGGGGCGAAATCACCGTCGTGCCGCACGAGTTCCCAGCCCCGGGGGGCGGTGAGGCTGCGGGCGTGCGGCTCGCAGAGGTCGTACGTGTGGGGCTCGGCGAACGCCGCGAGGGGGCCGACGACGGCGGTCGAGTCGCTGTAGACGTAGGTCAGTGTGGCAACCGCCTGTCGGGGACAGCCGTTCCTGGAGCAGCGCCGTGGTGACCTCACGGCGGCACGTTATCTCTCCGGCGGCTCGCGTGGGGGCCGTTGCACCGCGACACGCCGACCGGCAATGCATCACGATTCGGTCAGGACCGGTAGACACGCCGCCCCGAAGGGACGAATTAACACCCCGGACACGCGCTCGTAGCGGGCTGACCCCGGGTCCCACCTCGGGAGGACTAGTCTTGCCACGTGACCACCAGCCCTGAGCGCCGCCGGGAGTCGACCCGCGCGGCGCGCAAATCCGGCGCGACGCATCCTGCCCGGCGCGACCGGCACGGGCGCGGGCTCCGCGGCCGGCTGGTGCCGGCCACCGTGCCACTCGCCCGGACGAAGGCGGAAATCTTCGACGACCTGGTGCTGGACACCGTCGAGAGCCTCGAGCGGCGCTACGCGAAGGAGCTGGCCGGCGTCGAGTTCGCGGTCGAGGACGTGCCGCCCGAGCTGAACGTGTACGACTCCGACGTGCTCGAGGACGGCGAGGTGCCGCTGGCCCGCCTGCTACCGGGCCGCCCCGGCCGGCAGGAGCTTCCGCCGCGGATCGTGCTCTACCGACGACCGCTGGAGTTCCGGGCCATGGATCGCGAGGACCTCGCCGACCTCGTTCACGATGTGATCATCGAGCAGGTCGCCAACCTGCTCGGAGTGGATCCGGACGAACTGTCCTAGGTCGTCCCCTGGCGCACGGCCTCCCCGCCGGCTGCGCCTTCGCCTTGCCTTGCCCTGCCCTTTGCCTGGCTGGCGCCTGGCTTAGGCCAGTTATGCCACGCGGCGCTTCAGCTTGCGGCGTTCACGTTCGGACAACCCGCCCCAGATGCCGAAGCGTTCGTCGTGACCCAGTGCGTATTCGAGGCACTCGGCCTTCACCTCGCACCGACCGCAGATCCTCTTCGCCTCCCGGGTGGAACCACCCTTTTCCGGGAAGAAGGCCTCCGGGTCGGTCTGCGAACACAGCGCCCGCTCCTGCCACTCGGGCGCGTCCCCGAGCAGGTCGACCCCTTCAACCTGCGCATCCATCGGCGTGCCTCCAATTTCCGCGCCGGCATTTGCTGCCGGCGCTGACCCCCCACGCACGCGGCGTGTTTTTTGCGGAGCAGACGTCGTTTTCCGCGGCGATCGCCTTGGTTTCCGCTGCGTCGCGCCCCACAACCCCACCGAAATTACACGCGTGTAAGACGTGCGTCGTCAAGCCGAACCTGATAAATAGGCCCGTTTCCCGGCGCGCCTTCGGCGCGTCGCGGTCCCGTTCCTGCCCTATCTGTCCGAGGCGCCCCGAGGTAACGCCGTCGCCCCGGCACACGTCCAATTTAACCCGATTTGTGACCTGAGGCGACCAGTGGGTAGGTACCCGCCCGGCTGCCCGGCCATGCCCCCATGATCCGAAAAGATGATCACAAAAGAGATCCACCGCCGGGGGTTGTTTCTCGTCACTGAGGCGCCGGACCGCCCACCGGCGGCAGGGGCGGCGGCTCAGGGCGGCGGCGCGCGACGCGATCGCGCAAACAGAAGAAGGCGTGCGGCGGGTCAGGGGGCGACGGGCGACGCGATCGCGCACCGAGGAAGGCGTGCGGCGGGTCAGGGGGTGACGCGGGACGCGATCTCGGATCGAGGGGAAGGCGTGCGGCGGGTCAGGGGGCAACGGGCGACGCGATCTCGGACCGAGGGGAAGGCACGCGGCCCATCAGGACGGTAACGCGCCACGCCATCGCGGAGCGAGGAGAAGGAGGCGTGCGGCCGATCACGACGGTGACGCACGATGCCATGCCGGCCCCGGGGAGCCCACGGCGGCTCAGCGCTGTGGCGACCGACGCCCTTGGCCAACGAGGAAGGCCTGCGGTCGATCGAGGCGCCACGCCACCGCAGGCCAGGGCCGCGCACCTGCGGTCCCGACCCGGAAAGGCCGGGACCGCGGGTGCGGCCGATGTCAGCGGCGGCCGTAGACCGTGGTGCGCTCGACGGCGGGGCGGCCCGCCGACGCGGCGAGTTCCTTCAGCTCGGCCACCGTGCGGGCCGAACCGTGCTCGGAGCCCGCCATGCGGGAGATCGTCTCCTCCATCAGGGTGCCGCCGAGGTCGTTGCAGCCGCCGTTCAGCATGGCCTTCGTACCCTCGTCGCCCAGCTTCACCCAGGAGCACTGGATGTTGTCGATGCGGCCGTGCAGCAGGATCCGGGCCATCGCGTGCACCACCCGGTTCTCGCGCCAGTTCGCGCCGGGCCGGGCGATCCCGGCCAGGTAGATCGGGGCGTTCGTGTGGATGAACGGCAACGCCACGAACTCCGTGAACCCGCCCGTTTTGTCCTGAATGTCCGCGAGGACCCGGAAGTGCCCCAGCCACTGACGGGGGTGGTCGACATGCCCGTACATCATCGTGGAGCTGGACCGGATGCCCAGCGAATGGGCGGTGGACACCACGTCGACCCAGGTGGAAGCGGGCAGCTTGCCCTTGGTGAGCACCCAGCGCACGTCGTCGTCGAGGATCTCCGCGGCGGTGCCGGGGATCGTGTCCAGGCCCGCCTCCTTCAGCTGCGTCAGCCATTCGCGCACCGGCACGCCCGCCTTCGAGGCCGCGGTGACGATCTCCATGGGCGAGTACGCGTGGACGTGCATGCCGGGGACGCGCTCCTTGACCGCGCGCACCAGGTCGGCGTAGGCGGTCACCGGCATCTTCGGGTCGATGCCGCCTTGCATGCAGACCTCGGAGGCGCCGTCCCTCCACGCCTGCTCGGCCCGGTCGGCGACCTGGGAGATGGAGAGCCGGTACGCGTCGGCGTCGCTCTCGCGCTGGGCGAAGGCGCAGAAACGGCAGCCCACGTAGCAGACGTTGGTGAAGTTGATGTTGCGGTTCACGACGTACGTGATGTCGTCGCCGTTGACCTCCTTGCGCAGGTCGTCGGCGATGCGGGCCAGCTCGTCCAGCGCCGGGCCGTCCGAGGTGAACAGCGCCATCGCCTTGTCCTCGTGCTGCGGCAACAGCAGCGCGGCCGGGTCGGAGGACGCCAGCCGCAGGCCCGCCAGCACGTCCGCCGGCGTCGTGCGCGCGTTGTCCGAGCTGATGTGCGCGGCGACCTCGGACCAGTCACCGTAGACATCGTCGAAATCGGAACGGCGGTCTCCCGTACGGCCGGAGGTGTCAATGGTCGCGAAGAGATCCGTCCGTCCGCCGCCGAACGGGTCGTCGGGCTCCTGCCAGGGCTTTCCCGAGATCTCAGCGTCCTCATTGGCCAGCCCGTCGTCGCCGGCGAGCGCCGCGACGTGGGCCGCGAGACGCGGGTCGAGCCAGCCTTCGGCGGCGCGCCGCACGTACTCGGGATAGATCGTCAGCCGCTCCCGCAGCTCGAAGCCGGCCTCCGCCGACTTGGCACGCAGCAGGTCGATCTGGGGCCACGGGCGCTCGGGGTTGACGTGGTCGGGCGTCACCGGGGAGACGCCGCCCCAGTCGTCGATGCCGGCCCGCAGCAGCAGGTCGAACTCGGCGTCGATCAGGTTCGGCGGTGCCTGCACGCGGGCGCGCGGACCCATCACGATCCGGGTCACCGCCACGGTGGCGGCCAGTTCGCGCAGCTCGGCGTCGGGCATCCCGCGCATCGCCGTGTCCGGCTTGGCGCGGAAGTTCTGGATGATGACTTCCTGGATGTGGCCGAACTCGCGGGCCGCCCGGCGCATCGCGAAAATCGCGTCGACCCGCTCGGCGCGGGTCTCGCCGATGCCGATCAGGATGCCGGTGGTGAACGGGACGCCCACGCGCCCGGAGTCGTCGAGCACCCGCAGCCGTACGGCCGGCTCTTTGTCCGGGGAGCCGTAGTGCGGGCCGCCGGGCTCCGACCACAGGCGGGTGGCCGTGGTCTCCAGCATCATGCCCATGCTGGGCGCGACGGGCTTGAGCCGCTGCAGCTCGGCCCAGCTCATCACGCCCGGGTTCAGGTGCGGCAGCAGGCCGGTCTCCTCGAGCACGGCGATCGCGCAGGCGCGCACGTAGTCGAGGGTCGAGTCGTAGCCGCGCTCGTCCAGCCACTGCCGGGCGGCCGGCCAGCGCTCCTCGGGCCGGTCGCCGAGGGTGAACAGCGCCTCCTTGCAGCCCTGCGCGGCGCCCTCGCGAGCGATCGCGAGCACTTCCTCGCGCTCCAGGAACGCGGCCGGCAGGCGGTGCGGCACGGTGGCGAAGGTGCAGTAGTGGCAACGGTCCTGACACAGCCGGGTCAAAGGGATGAAGACCTTTTTGCTGTACGTGACCACGCCCGGCCGCCCGGCTTCCCGCAGACCCGCGTCGCGCACGTGACCGGCGATCGTCAGCAGCTCGCCGAACTGCTCGCCGTCGGCCGCCAGCAGCGCGGCCGCCTCGCCCGCGTCGATCGCCTTGCCGTCGGCGGCGCGGCGCAGGGCACGCCGGACGCTCGCCTCGGTGGGAACCGGTTCTTCGATGTTGACCACAACCACCCGTGCAGCCTAGGCCGGAATCGGACGCGTTGCGCCCATCGAGCCCGGAAGCGGGCAGTGGCATAGGCCACCGGACGCCCGGGCTGTGAAACCGGCTACCGCCGCGGCGGGTCCTGATCGGCCGGGCCGAAGCCGGGGCGGTCCTCCGGCATCTTGGCTGTGCGGTCCGGTTCGGAGGGCGGAACGACCTGCGTGGGGTCGGTGGACGGCGAGGGCGGGGCGGCGGGCATCGTGACCGGAGGCTGGTTCCACGCCGGGGGCTGCTGCGGCGGCGTGGGCGAGCCGTAGACGCCCGGCCCGTAAGCCGGCGGAGCGGACTGCGGCGCCGGGTGACCGGGCGGCGGGAAGCCCGGCTGGCCCGGGTGCGGCCCGTAGCCGGGCTGGCCCGGGTACGCGGCCGGGTTGTACTGCGGCGGAGTCCCGTACACACCCGGTTGGGGCTGTGGTTGTGCCACGTGGAACAGGCCCTGCCAGATCCGGAACACCGCGTAGGCGGCGACCCCGAGCACGGCGAGCCAGGCGACACGCACCAGGAATTCCTCGAAGGCGGTGCGTGCGCCGTTGTTGCTCGCGTGGTTGATGACGCCGATCAGCAGGCCGAAGAACACGCCGAAGAAGGCGGCCACCGCGTACTCGGCGAGGGCGGCGAGCACCACGAGCCGGGCCTTCGGGTGTCGCGGCCGCACCAGCAGGGCGAGCAGGACGGCGCCCAGCGGGAAGAACACCGTCTGCGTGTTCACGAAGCCGTAGAACGCGTCCTGGGTGCGCAAGCTGTATCCCTGCGTGGAACTGGGAATCAACCGGACGATTGCCACGAACAGCAGCACGGCGGTCGCGCCCACCAGGACGTACGCGGCGAGGTCGCGCAGCGGGCGAAGGTACTGGCCGGCCGTCTTGCCCTCACCCGGCGCGGCCTGCGGTTGGCTGGTCAACGAGATCTCCCTGGTCAACGATGGTTGAGATCGGCTCAGCGTAGACCGATCATGCACGCCGCAGGTCTACCCGGCGACGGGTTCCGTCACACCCGGGCGCGTCTTGCCACACCCGTGCGCAAGGATGGTCGGCATGCGGATCGTGGTCCTTTCCGGCGGTATCGGTGGTGCGAAGTTCCTGGCCGGCGTGCGTGCCCATGCGCGGGCGGCCGGCGACGAGGTCACCGCGGTCGTCAACGTGGGCGACGACGTGCGCATGCACGGGCTGCAGATCTGCCCCGACCTGGACAGCGTGATGTACACGTTGGGCGGTGCGCACGACCCCGAGCGCGGCTGGGGCCGGGTCGGCGAGAGCTGGGTGGTGAAGGAGGAGCTTGCGGCGTACGGCGTGGAGCCCTCCTGGTTCGGCCTGGGTGACAAGGACACGGCCACCCATCTGGTACGCACGCAGATGCTCAACGCCGGTTATCCCCTGTCCGCGGTGACCGCCGCGCTGTGTGCCCGCTGGCAGCCGGGGGTGACGCTGCTGCCGGCCACCGACGACCGGCTCGAGACGCACGTCGTGGTCGACGTCGAGGGCGAACGCAAGGCGATCCACTTCCAGGAGTGGTGGGTCCGCTACCGCGGTGACCTGCCGACGCACCGGTTCGTCTTCGTCGGCGCCGAGAACGCGAAGCCCGCGCCCGGCGTGGTGGAGGCGATCACCTCGGCCGACGTGGTGCTGGTCGCGCCGAGCAATCCGGTGGTGAGCATCGCGCCGATCCTCGCGGTTCCCGGCGTACGGGACGCGGTCGCGACCGGGCCGGCCCCGGTGATCGGGGTCTCGCCGATCATCGGTGACTCCCCCATCCGCGGCATGGCCGACAAGTGCCTGGCCACCCTGGGTGTCGAGGTCACGGCCGCCGGTGTCGCGGGTCTGTACGGGAGCCGGGCGGCCGGCGGCGTACTGGACGGTTGGCTGGTCGACACGTCCGATGCCGGCACCGAGGCGACCGGCGCGGCCACCCGCGCGGTGCCACTGTGGATGACCGACGAGGCGACGACGGCTCAGATGGTCCGGGACGCGTTGTCCCTGGCCGGTTTCTGATCAGTTTGAGGTGGAGCATGACTGACGGGCTCGAGATCCGCCCGGTTCACGGGATCGGCGACGTGGTGGCCGGTGACGACCTGGCCGCCCTGATCGCCGGGGCCGCGCCGTGGCTGGCCGACGGCGACGTCCTGGTCGTCACCAGCAAGATCGTGTCGAAGGCCGAGGGCCGTCTCGTGGAGGTTCCGGCCGACGGTCCCGAGCGTGACGAGGCCCGCGCCGCCGCCCTGGCCGCCGAGACCGCCCGGGTGGTGGCCCGCCGGGGCCCCACCACGATCGTGCAGACCCACCACGGTTTCGTCATGGCCGCCGCCGGCATCGACGCGTCCAACGTGGACAAGACCCTCCTGGTGCTGCTCCCGGCCGACCCGGACGCGTCGGCCCGCCGCCTGCGCGCCGCGTTCCGGGCCCGGGGCCTCGACGTGGCGGTGATCGTCTCGGACACGATGGGCCGCGCCTGGCGCAACGGCCTGACCGACGTGGCCCTGGGCGCCGCGGGCATCAACCCGTTCCGCGACCATCGGGGCGAGACCGACCCGTACGGCAACGAGCTCCAGATCACCCAGATGGCCGTGGTCGACGAACTGGCCGCGGCGGGCGAGCTGGTGAAGGGCAAGGTCGACCAGGTGCCGGTGGCGGTGGTGCGCGGCTTCCCGCTGCCGGCCACCACCGATGGTCCCGGCGTCCGGCCCCTGCTGCGCGAGGCGTCCGGCGACATGTTCCGCCTCGGCACCGACGAGGCACGCTCGGCCGGCCTGCGCGAGGCCGCGACGTTGCCGTCCCACGGCGAGCTGCCCGGCCGCCCCACCGACCAGGCGGCCGTCGAGCGCGCCCTGGCCACCGTGGCCGACCACGTGGCGCCCGCCCTCCAGATCACCCCCGCCGACCCGTCGCCGAGCGTCGGCTGCACGGCGGGGCTGCACCTGCACACGCTCGACGCGTCGCCGGCCGGCTGGATGCGCCTGGGCGCCGACGCGCAACGGCTCCAGGCAGCCCTGGCCGCCGAGTCGGTGGCTTCGGTGGCCCTCCCGCACGAGGACGGCATCCGCCTGGCCCTCTCCGGCGCCTGAGGCTTTCAGCCGGTCAGGATCCGCGCGCCCGGGCCGGACAGAGTGGCGGCCACGGCGTGACTCCCGCCGGTCGGGCCCGGGGCGCTCACCTCGGGTCCGGCGCCCACCGTCCACCCCGGTGCCGGTCGCTCGCGGCCCGAAACCCACTGGCCTCCCGAGGCGTGCACCCCTGCGCGAGATCACCGACCCGTTCGCCTGACGCCAGCCGTGCCGACCGCGCTCGGCCGGGGAGGGTCAACCCAGGCGAAAATTTGTGCGGCTCCAGGCGAGGTCACCCGCCGGCGAACGCCCCAACCCGCCGACAACGCCACAGCCAGCCGTCAACGCCGCGGCCAGCCGACAGCGTGACGACCCGCCGACAGCGCCCCGAGCCAGCGACAGCGTGACGGCCCAGCGACAGCGCGCCGTGGTCCGGCAGCCCGGCGGCCCGCCGACAGCCCAGCGGGCCGCCGACAGCCCGGTGTCCAGCGCCACGCCCGGCCGTCAACGCCGCCCGACGAGGAGTGACGGCCCGGCGACAGCCCGGCGGCCCGGCGACAGCCCGGCGGCCCGGCGACAGC
>NZ_CAKUCL010000034.1 GCF_934643405.1 uncultured Actinoplanes sp. | reverse complement strand
GGCGAGCCACTCCTCGGCCGAGGTCGGCGGCAGGCCCTTCGCCTCGAGCCCGCGGGCCGACCAGGCGCTCGCGACCGGCTCGGCGGATCAGCGGTCGGAAGCCGCGTACGTGGCCGCGGCCGCTCTCACCCATCGCGGGCAGACCGCCCAGGCCGTCGCGCTGTATCCGTGGTGCCGGTCCACCGCGGCGACTGGCTTCGCCACGGTGGGCCTGATCGCTGTCGGACGACGCCCGGCGGCGAGCGGGGACGAAGCCGCCGGGCCGCCGACCGCCTTGAGCGCCACGGCCTCCCTGATGGCCCGCGCGATGGTGGAATCGGTGACCGGCTCCCCCACCGCCGCGTTGTCCGCGCTGGTGCAGGCGTCCACCCTGATCGAACCGGCGGGCGCCACCGTGCTGCTGCCGGACAGCCCGGCCGCGCTCGGCGCCACGCTCGCGATGCACTGCGCCGAGCTCGACGCGGCCGAGTCGCTGCTGGTCCGGGCGATCCGCGCGGGCACCGGCGGCGTCCTGCTCACCGACCGGCACCGCCTGTTGCTGGCCTGGGTGGCGATGCTGCGCGGCCGCGCGGTCCCGGCGCCGGACACCACCCGCCCCGGGCGCGACCTGCTGCTCGGCACCGCACTGCGGGTCGGGCTGATCCGCCGCAGCAGCGACCCGGTGGGGCTGCGCAGCATCTGGCCGGACGCGTGCCAGGCGCTGATCGGCCAGCCGGTGGACCTGTTCACCCTGCTGCCGCTCGGCGAGCTGGTGGTGGCGGCGGCCCGGCTGGGCGAGCAGCACCGGGTGGCCGGGCATCTCGCCGAGGCCGACCGCCTGCTCGACGACCTGGGCCGGCCACCACTGTGGACCGGTCCGCTGCTCTGGAGCCGGCTGCACGCGGCGATCCTGGCCGAGGATCTCACGGCCGCCGAGCGCGACGCCGCGGCGCTGGCCGGGATGCGGGACTTCAGCCCGTACGCCGCGGCCGCCGCCGACGCCGCGACGGCCTGGCTCGACGTGCTCACCGACCGGACCGACCCGGAGGCGGTGATGGCCGCCGCCCGCGCACTGGCCGCGCTCGGTCTCACCTGGGACGGCACCCGGCTGGCCGGGCAGGCCGCGATCCGCACCTCGGACCGCAAGGCGATGACCCTGCTGCTGGACTGCGCGCGGGCGTTGCAGGAGCGGGTTGCCGGCCCGGGTGAGCCGGCCCGCGCCGGTGGCGACCAGACGCTCAGCGACCGCGAACGCGAGGTGGCCGCGCTGGTGCTGGCCGGGCTCACCTACAAGCAGGTGGCCGCGCGCCTCTACATCTCGGCGAAGACCGTGGAACATCACATGGCCCGCATCCGCCAGCGTCTCGGATGCACGGACCGCCAGGAACTGCTGACACAACTGCGCGCGCTGATCGGCGATGCCGTGGAAGGGAGCCCGCGTTGATCAACCAGCGCACGAAGGTGATCGGCGGTCTGGCGCTGCTCGTCGTCCTGTGGGCGGCGGCCGCGGTGCCGGCGGTCGGTGACGCGTTCCGCGTCATCTCGGCGCGGATCACCGCGAACACGGTCGGCGGCCCGGCCGGCGAGCTGGTGCTGGCTCTGGAGGCGGAACGGCGGGCCTCCGCGGCGGGCTCGTCGAGCGACCAGCGCTCCCGTACGGACGCGGCCGTGACCCGGCTCCGCGAGGCCCGGGACGGCTGGACCCGATGGCTGTCTGATACGGACGCGACGCGACAGGCCGGCGCGCTGCTGGACCGGGTGGGTGGGCTGGCCGCCGCGCGGACGGCGACGTCCCCGGACGCGTACACGGCGATCATCGACCCGGCCGGCACCGGGGAGCCGACCGTCTACCCCGACCGGCAGCAGGGCTCGGCGGCCGGGCTGCTCGCGCTGGCCCGGGCCCGTGAGTTCCTGGCCCGCGAGGACGCGCTGCTGGCCGCCACCTCGGCGCAGCCGAAACTCTCCGGCGCCGACCGGGCTCGTCTCGCCACGCTGGCCGGCACCCGCCGCAGCCAGTTCGAGGCGGCCGGGGCCGACCTGCCGCCGGACGCGCTGGCGGCCTATCGGCGGCTCGCGGCGGATCCGCGGTTCACCAAGCTGCGCGGGATGGAGGACGACCTCGTCCTCGGCACCACCGGCGTTCCGCGGGTGTGGTCGGCGACGTTCAACCAGGTGAACACGGCCCTGTGGGAGGTGCAGACCAGCGCGGCCCGGGAAGCCACCGGGGCTGCCACGCCGTACGCCATCGTCGCCATCGTCCGGGCCGGCCTGGTCGGCGGTGTGGGTCTGGTCGGGGTGATCGCCGTGCTGATCGTGGCCCGGCGGCGCGGCCGGCAGCCGGGCTTCTCCCGGCCGGCGGCGGTCCCGGCGCCGCGGGACGATCGGCGGCGGCTCGACCCGCTGCTGCGCGACCTGGACCGGCGCAACCAGAGCCTGCTGCATCGGCAGTTGCGGCTGCTGGACGCGCTGGCCCGCCGGGAATCCGACGACGAGACGCTGGGCGACCTGTTCCGCGCCGATCACCTGGCCAACCGGATGCGCCGCAACCTGGAGAAGGCGATCACGCTGACCGGCGGCTCCCCCGGCCGGCAGTGGCGGGAACCGGTGCCGATGGGCGAGATCATCCGGGGCGCGGCGTCCGAGATCAGCGAGTACGGCCGGGTCTCCACCTCGCAGATCGAGCCGGCGCGGCTGGCCGGTGGCGCGACGACCGACCTGATGCACCTGCTGGCCGAGCTGATCGAGAACGCGGCGACGTTCGGGCCGGCGGAGAGCCGCGTGCGGGTGACCGGCTCATTCCGGGACGACGCGTATGTGGTCACGGTGACCGACGTGGGGCCGGGCATGAGCGACGACGACCTGGCCACCGCGACGCAGATCATGGCCGATCCGGTGCCGCCGGCGAGCGGCACGTGGTGGGGGCTGTGGGCCGCCGGGCGGCTGGCCGCGCGGCAGAACGTCACGGTGCGGCTCGCCAACGAACCCGGCGGCGGGCTGGCGGCCGTGGTGACCGTGCCGCCCGCGCTCGTCTTCGCCGCGGACCCCGAAGGCGCGGATCCGCGAGCCGCGAACCCGCAAGCCGCGAACCCGCAAGCCGCGGACCCGCAGCCCGGAGACCTGGAGGCGGTGTCATGACCGGCGCGGAGGAGACCTGGTACGACCAGGACGCGGGGCCGCTGGTGCGGCTGTACGCCCGCGTCGGCGGCCTCACCCCGGGAGCGGTTCGCGACGACCTCGAGCTCAGTGCGATCATCTCCTGCACGCCGGGCGCCGGCGAATCCGCGGACCTCTCCTCCGATCAGCAGACGGTGCTGCGGCTGACCCGTCGCCCGCTCGCCCTGTCCGAGGTCGCGGTCCATCTGGGCCTGCCCATCGGACCGACCCGGTTGCTGCTGGGTGAGCTGAGCGACGCCGGGCTCATCGACGTACGGCGTCCGCCCGCGACCGGTCGCGGCGAGTCCCCGGCGGTGCTGCAACGGCTTCTCAGCGGGCTTCAGTCGCTGTGATCCGGCCCCCGTCGCCCTGAACTACGGAAGGCTCCGATGAACGACTCCCCACGACGGTCGCCGCTGGTCCGGGTCCTCGACATGATCGTCGGCGCGGCCGCCGCGGTGCAGGCCGGCCCGACCCCGCAGCCGCGGGTCCGCCCGGCGGCCAGCCGCATGCGCCTCGTCCTGGCCGTGGCGGTCGTGGTCGCCCTGGCCGGGACGGGCCTGCTGGTCTGGATGTTCGTGCGCGCCCCCGGCGGCCCCGACCCGCTGCCCGAGCAGGCGGCCGTGCTGCCGGGTGCGTCGTCGCGCCCGGCCGCCCCCGCGGTCGTGCCGTCGGCCTCGTCCTCGCCCGGCGCCCCGGCGTCACCCCGAGCGTCGGCGACACCCGGCGCCTCCCCCGCGTCCCTGGCGGTCCCGTCCGTGCCGCCGCGACCGGCCCGGCCGTCCGTGCCGGAGAGCACGCCGGCCCCGCTGACCGCCGGCTACACGACGACGGCGGGCCTGCTCGGCTACCGGATGACCGTGACGATCGCGAACCCGGCCGCCGAGGCGCAGCGGGACTGGCAGCTCGCGATCACTCTGCCCCGCTCGACCCTGACCGTCGCGAACGTCGCCGGCGCCACCGCGAAGCAGGACAAGGCGACCTGGACCTTCACCCCCGACGCCACGACGACGCGCGTCGCCCCGGCCGGGTCGGTCACCGTGACCTTCGACGTCAGAGGCGCGACCCTGATCGACGCGGCCCCCCGATCCTGCACGATCAACAGCAACCCCTGCGACTGATGGCCCGCCTTACGACGGGCCACCGCGCCGGGCTCAGCGACCGACCAGTCGGTGCATGAGGTAAAGGACGGTCAGTCCGAGGCCGATGGCCGTCGCGACGGCCGGGTGCACGAGCGCCAACCAGACGATCGTTCCGCTGGCGCTCGTCAGGACGAGAACGCGCAGCTCAATGAGCGGTCGAGGACTTTTCTCACCACGTTCGAGGGGTAGTCTGCTCTTAGTCACGACAGTGCTCCTCATGGCTGGAGCGGTTCTTGACGGCGGTCCCGCGCCTGGCAGGGCGCGGGCCGCGGGGGGTCGGGTGTCAGCTGCGGACGACCCCGACCGAGGCGACCCAGGCGTGCTGGTCGAGCTCCTTGGCACGAAACGTGTAGCGGGTGAGCGAGTCGTGCCAGCCGGCCTTGATGCGGTTGTGGAACAGCTGGTCGTCACCGCCGACGCGCTTGCAAGCATCGCGATAGAGCGCCTCCGAGAGGGCGACGGTCACCGGTGACCGGTTGTCCCCTGTGGGCAGCCGCTTCTTGAGGGTGCGTGAGTCGAGCAGGCGGAAGACCAGATTGACGTCCTCACCGACCCAGCCCCAGCGGTCACGTTGGGCTTTACCTCTGTGGATCACACATCGCAGGATCATCTTGTCGTTCTCGTCCGCACGGTTCTCGGCGTCGAGCCGATCCGCGAGCCCGGGCAGTGTCTTGTCGAGCAGGCGCAGCATGTCCGTCACCGCCGGCAGCAGGATGAGAACGCCGTCTCCACGGTCCAGCACGTCGTATGAGATCAGGCCGCGCTTGATCGCCTTCACCGCGTCGAACAGCCGGCGGCGCAGAGCCGCCTGCTCGGGGGAGGTGTGTCTGCCGAACCCCACGATGTCGAGCGCGACGAAGGTGACGTCCCGAGGAGGCTCGGTCAGATTGGCGGTCCGGATCATCCGCCGTCCCAGGCGGGAGGCCAACGCGGCCACCTGCCCGGCGATACCGAGAGTCGAAGATCCCGTCGCATTCACCCCCTTTCGGGCGCTGCATCCATTATCAGAGAGTAACCGACACGGAGGGTAGTGTGAAGAAGTACCAGAATGAGTGAGTCAATTTCTCATACATTCAACGAGACGCGCACGGTCGACGATCCTCAGCCGGCGGCGGGACGTTTCCACGGCCCCCACCCTGCGCAGGTCGGCCAGCGCCTTCGCCACCGCTTCCCGGGTGGCGCCGACGATCTCGGCCAGCTCCGCCTGGGAAACGATGAAACCCTCGTCGTCGTCGCGTGCCACTTCGCGGTCGGCCATGTCGAGCACCGCGGCGGCCACCCGATGCGCAACCGACGCGGAGGCCTGGTCGAGCCGTCGTTGATCGGTGTCCCGCTGCCGCTCGGCCATCGATCGGATGAGCATCCAGGCGACGTTGTCGTTCGCCCGGATGAAGGACTCGAAGGCGTCGGCGTCGATCAGATGGGCGTCGACCGGGCCCATCGCGACGGCGGATGCGGAGCGCGGCGTGCCGTCGATTGCCGCCATCTCGCCGATCAGGTCGTTCCCACCCCGTACCGCGAGGATCAGGTCGGCGCCGTCGGGACGCCGGCGCACGATCTTGACCGAGCCCGACTCGATGAGCAGCGCGTGGCGGGTGACGTCGTCCTCGCGGAACAGGACCTCGCCACGGTCGTAGTGGGCCCGGCGGGCGCGCGCGACGAACTGCTCGCGTTCCGCGTCGGACAGCATCTCACCGAAGGGTCCGATCGGCTCCGGCACGCTCACGGGACCAGATTACGCGGCCGGGCGGCGGCGCTGTCCGAGCGTGCACAGTAGAGACATGACGCAGGACAGCTTTCAGGCCGATCCTCATCCCGTCTACGCGCAGTGGCGGCGCGCCGAACCCGTGCGGCGGGTGACCATGGGCAACGGGCGCGACGCGTGGCTCGTCACCCGGTACGAGGACGCCCGGCAGGCGCTGACCGACCCGCGGCTGTCCAAGCAGCCGGCGTCCGGCGAGCCGCAGGACGACGTCGGGGCGGCGCTCTCCCGGCACATGCTCGCCGCCGACCCGCCCGACCACACGCGCCTGCGCCGGCTGGTCTCGGCCGCCTTCACCGCGCGGCGCATCGAGCTGCTGCGCCCGCGCATCGAGGAACTCACCGACGAGCTGCTCGACGCCATGAGCCGGCATGATCGGGTCGACTTCCTCGACGCGTTCGCGTTCCCGCTGCCCATCCAGGTGATCTGCGAGCTGCTCGGTGTCCCCTCCGAGGACCGCGACAAGTTTCGCGAGTGGTCGACCGCCCTGGTCAGCGGAGCAATCGGCGGGATGGCGCTGGCCGAGGCGCGCCGGGCCATCGTCGAGTACATCCGCAAGCTGATCGCCGAGCGGCGCACCGGCCCCGGCGACGACCTGATCTCCGGGCTGATCGCGGTGCGCGACGCCGAGGACCGGCTCAGCGAGGACGAGCTGACCTCGATGGTGTTCCTGCTGCTCATCGCCGGCCACGAGACGACCGTCAACCTGCTCGGCAACGGAACGTACCTGCTGCTCAGCGAGCGCGACCGGTGGGAGCGGCTGCGGGCGGAGCGGGAGCTGCTGCCCAGCGCGATCGAGGAGTTCCTGCGCTACGAGGGCCCGGTCGAGACGGCGACGTTCCGTTTCGCCGCCGAGGACCTCGAGATCGGCGGCCGGCCGATCGCGGCCGGCGATCCGGTCTTCGTGGTGCTGCTCTCGGCGAACCGGGACGACCATTTCCCGTACGGGGATCAACTGCTCCTCGATCGGACGCCGAACCCGCATCTGGCCTTCGGGCACGGCATCCACTACTGCCTGGGCGCGCCGCTGGCACGGCTGGAGGCCGCGATCGCCTTCGACCGGCTGCTGACCCGATTCCCGGCTCTGGAGCTGGACATCACGGACGAGCCCCTCGGATGGCGCCCCGGCCTGCTGATCCGCGGCCTGCAGAAACTCCCCGTGCGGACCGCCTGACGTTCGACAATGCCGAACACCGGCGCTGGTGAAAAAGCGTCCCGGCGGATGACGATCGAGCCGGGGCACGCCGGCACCGGTTCGGCGTAGCTTGTCGAGTGGCACTCCCACCGGTATCCGCAGCGAGGAGCCAACGATGAACAAGCTGATCAACGACCCGGCGAACGTGGTCTCCGACGCGCTGCGGGGTATCGCGGCCGCCCATCCGGAGCTGCGCGTCGACCACGAGAACCGCATCGTCTTCCGAGGTGACGCGCCCGTGCAGGGCAAGGTCGGACTGATCTCCGGGGGCGGGTCGGGGCACGAGCCGCTGCACGGCGGGTTCGTCGGCCCCGGCATGCTCGACGCCGCGTGCGCGGGCGAGATCTTCACGTCGCCGGTGCCGGACCAGATGGTGGCCGCGACCAAGGGCGTCGACGGCGGCGCCGGCGTGCTGCACATCGTCAAGAACTACACGGGCGACGTGATGAACTTCGAGATGGCCGGGGAACTGGCCGAGGCCGAGACCGGCGTGCAGGTCGCCACCGTGGTCACCAACGACGACGTCGCCGTCGAGGACAGCCTCTACACGGCCGGCCGCCGCGGCGTGGGCGTCACCGTGCTGGTCGAGAAGATCGCGGGCGCCGCGGCCGAGGAACGCCGGCCGCTCGACGAGGTCGCCGAGGTGGCCCGCAAGGTCAACGCGAACGGCCGCAGCATGGGTGTCGCGCTCACCTCGTGCACCGTCCCGGCCGCCGGCAAACCCACCTTCGACCTGCCCGACGGGCAGATGGAGGTCGGCATCGGCATCCACGGCGAGCCCGGCCGGCGTCGCGTGCCGATCGCCCCGGCGAACGAGATCGCCGAGATGCTGGTCAGCCCGATCCTGTCGGACTACGACTTCACCGGCGGCGACGGCGTGATCGTCTTCGTGAACGGGATGGGCGCGACCCCGCTCATCGAGCTGTACGTGATGTACAACGAGGTCGCCACGATCCTCGGCAAGTCCGGCATCGCGATCGCCCGGTCGCTGGTCGGGCCGTACATCACCAGCCTGGACATGGCCGGGTGCTCGGTCACCCTGGTCAAGGCCGACGACGAGATCCTGCGGTTGTGGGACGCGCCGGTGCGGACGCCCGGGCTGCGGTGGGGGGCGTGATGGACACCGCTTCGGTCACGGCCTGGGTCAAGGAGTTCGCGCGGCTGGTGGTGGAGAACAAGGACCAGCTGACCGAGCTGGACTCGGCGATCGGCGACGCGGATCATGGCGCGAACATGGCTCGCGGGCTCACCGCGGTCGTCAAGGTGCTCGACGACGAGTCGCCGGACACTCCGGCGGCGGTGCTCAAGCGCACCGGGATGACGCTGGTCAGCACGGTCGGCGGGGCGAGTGGCCCGCTGTACGGCACGGCGTTCCTGCGGATGTCGAGCGCGGCGGGCGACGAGGAGACGCTGGACGGGCCCGCCTTCGCCAAGATCCTGCGGGCCGGGCTGGACGGGGTGATCGCGCGCGGCAAGGCCGAGCTGGGCGACAAGACCATGGTCGACGCGCTGACGCCCGCGGTGGACGCGCTGGACGCCGCGCTCGCCGCGCACATGCCGTTCGAGGACGCGTTGCAGGCCGCGGTCCGCGCCGGCGAGGAGGGCCGGGAGGCGACGATCCCGCTGGTCGCGCGCAAGGGCCGGGCCAGTTATCTGGGCGAGCGCAGCGCCGGGCATCAGGATCCCGGCGCCACCTCGGTGACGTTGCTGCTGATCGCCGCCGCGAAGACGTTGTCCGGCTGATGGTCGGTCTGGTGGTGGTCAGCCACAGCCGTGCGCTGGCCCGGGCCGCGGTGGCACTGGCCGCGGAGATGCTGCACGGGCACGACGTGCCGCTGGAGATCGCGGCGGGGCTGGACGAGACGACGTTCGGCACCGACGCGACGGCCATCACCGAGGCCATCACGGCGGCGGACCGGGGCGACGGCGTGGTCGTGCTGATGGATCTCGGCAGCGCCGTCCTCTCCGCCGAGCTGGCCCTGGACCTGCTGGAGGACGACGACCTGCGGGAGCGGGTCACGCTCTGCCCGGCGCCGCTGATCGAGGGTCTGGTGGCCGCCGCGGTCTCCGCGGCGGCCGGTGCCGATCGCGCCGAGGTGGCGCAGGAGGCCACGGCGGGTCTGGCGGGGAAACAATCCCAGCTGGGTACGCCGCCGGCCGCCGGGCAACCGCAGCCGGACACCGCGGAGGAGTCTCCCGCGGCATCGGTGACGGTGACCAATCCCCATGGTCTTCATGCCCGTCCCGCCGCGCGCCTGGTCGCCGAGGCGCGAAGGTTCGACGCGCGGGTCGAGATCCGCAACGCCACCACCGGCTCGCCGTGGGTGCCGGCGTCGAGCCTCTCGCGCGTGGCGACCCTGGGCGCCCTGCAAGGACACGAGCTTTCGGTACGGGCGTCGGGCCCCCGGGCACACGAGGCGCTGGACGCCTTGGTCGCGCTGGCCGGGCGGGCTTTCGACGAGACACCCGAGATGTCCCCCCAAGAGGGCGACCGCGTGGCCCCGGGTGGGCAGGCCGCGTCGCCCGGCGTCGCGGTGGGGCCGGCCTGGCAACCGCGGGCCGCTGTGGTCGAGATCCCGGATGACCCTTCGCAGGGGCCGGAGGTCGAACGGTCCCGGCTTCTCGAGGCGCTGGACGCGGTCCGTACCGAGCTGGACCGGATGCGGGCGAGCAGCGCGATCTTCGACGCCCACCTGCTGCTGCTCGAGGACACCGACCTGCTCGGTGACGTGCGGGCGCGGATCGATCGGGGCGAGCCCGCACCGCGGGCCTGGCTGGTGGCGGCCGATCGGGTGGCGCGCGAGTTCGACGAGCTGGCCGACCCGTACCTGAAGGCGCGGGCCGCGGACGTGCGCGCGGTCGCCGACCAGGTGTTGCGCATGATGCTCGGGGTGCCGGCGGCAGCGCTGGACGGCGACGGGGTGCTGATCGCCGACGACCTCACCCCGGCCGAGGCCGCCGCGCTCGATCCGCGGCGGGTCGCCGGGGTGCTGCTCGCCTCCGGGAGCCCCACCTCGCACGCGGCGATCATTGCCCGTACGCGGGGGATCCCGGCCGTCGTCGGCCTGGGACCGTCGATCCTGGAGGTCCCCGACGGCACCGTGGTGGCCTTCGACGGCGCCACCGCCGAGGTCGTGATCGCACCCGCGGAGAGCGTGCTGGCCGGCTTCCGGTCAAGGGCGTCGTCGGAGCGTGAGCGCCGCTCGCGGGCCGCCTCCCGCGCCGCCGAACCGGCCGTGACCCGCGACGGCGTCACCATCCTGGTGGGTGCCAACATCGGCTCGGTGGACGACGCCCGCGCCGCGGCCGGCGCCGATGTCGCCGGACTCGTCCGCACCGAGTTCCTCTTCCTGGACCGCGACTCGGCGCCGGGCGTGGACGAGCAGGTGGCGACGTACCGGGCGATCGCCTCCGCGCTGGACGGACGGCGGATCACCCTGCGCACCCTGGACGTCGGCGGCGACAAGCCGTTGCGCTATCTGCCCGGGCCGGTCGAGCGGAACCCGTTCCTCGGCGTCCGCGGGTTGCGGCACTCGCTGAACCACCCGGACCTGTTCGCGGATCAGCTGCTGGCGATCGCCCGGGTGGCCCGGGAGACGCCGGTCAGCATCATGTTCCCGATGGTCAGCGCGGTGGACGAGCTGATCCGGGCGCGGCGGATGCTGGACGAGGCGATCGCGCAGGCCGGCCGGTCGGACGATCTTCAGGTCGGCATCATGATGGAGGTGCCGGCGGCCGCGTTGAAGGCCGCGGCCTTCGCCTCGCACGTCGACTTCTTCAGCATCGGCACCAACGACCTGACTCAGTACACGCTCGCGGCCGAGCGAGGGAGCGCCGAGCTCGCCTCCCTGGCCGACGGGCTCGACCCGGGCGTGCTGCGGCTGATCGACGCGGTGTGCCGGGGTGCGGGTGAGCGGGTGCTGGTCGCGGTCTGCGGCGAGCTGGCCGCCGACGAGACCGCGATCGCGCTGCTCACCTCGCTGGGCGTGCGGGAGCTGAGCGTGGCGCCGCCGCTGGTGCCCGCCACGAAGGAGGTCGTGCGGGCCACCACGTTGGACATGTCAGGCGCGGCGGCGGCTCTGGAGCTCCCCGACGCCGCGGCCGTGCGGGATCACGGCTTGCGGCCGACCACCGCGTAGATGCCGAGGTCGGTGCTGACCGGGCGGTCGGCGGGCGCATCCTCGGGCCGCCAGTCGCTGACCGGCACGATGCCCGGGTCGACGATCTCCAGACCGGCGAAGTACTCGTCGAGTGTGGCCTTCGACCGGGCGCGGACGTCGGTGCCACCGGCCGCGTACATCTTCTCGTAGGCGGCGACGCCCTCGGGCGTGCTGAAATCCATCGTGCCGTGGCTCAGCGCGAGATAGCTGCCGGAGGGCAGCGCGTCGACCAGGGTACGGACCACCGAGGCGGCCTGGTCGTCGTCGCCCAGGAAGTGCAGGATCGCGAGCAGCATCAGCGCGATCGGCCGGTCGAGGTCGAGCGTTTCGCGCAGCGCGGGGTGACCGAGGATCACCTCGGGCTCCCGGAGATCAGCTTCCAGGTACGCCGTACGTCCGCGCGGATCACCCTGCATGAGCGCCCGGGCGTGGACCATCACGATCGGGTCGTTGTCGACGTAGACGACGCGCGACTCGGGGGCGACGCGCTGGGCCACCTCGTGCGTGTTGTCCGGCGCGGGCAGGCCGGTGCCGATGTCGAGGAACTGGCGGATGCCCGACTCGGCCAGGAAGCGCACGCTGCGACGGAGGAACGCGCGGTTGGCCCGGGCGAGGTCGACGACGACCGGGAACGCCTCGGCGATGGCGTCGCCGGACTGCCGGTCGGCCTCGAAGTGGTCCTTGCCGCCCAGCCAGTAGTTGTAGCGGCGGGCCGGGTGGGGCACGGAGGTATCGATCCGGGCGTATGCGTTGCGCTCTTGACCCACCGGCGTTCCCCTTCGCGGCCGTCTCCGGACCGCCGAGCTTACCTGCCCCTCGCCCGCGCTCAGCACAGTGGATCAAGCGGAGCAGGGACCCCGACTTCCGTCGATGGGTTACGCTCGCTTCCACAGTCACGCATGATGATCGTGGTGGAACTATGAGTGAGCAAGTTTTGCCGTCGCATGTGATGACCGAGATCGACAGCCCGAACCGGGAGGCCCGCTTGACCGGGGTCGACGAGCTCTCCCGCCTGACCTTCGGGGCCGATCTCGCGATGGCGGCTGCGGCCCGCCGGGAACTGCTGCGGCTCACCGAGGACGACAGCCGCAGTGTCGCGGCCTCCGCGGCCGCGGCCCTGGAACGGACGGCGGTGCGGCTGAGCCCCGACCGGCTGGACTTCGGGCAGGTCGCCCCCGGCACCCCGCGCCTGGTCGCGGACGTGCTGGTCGAGGGCCCGCCGCTGGCCGTCGCCGGCGCCACGGTCACTGTCTCCGGTCCCGGCCTGCGCGCCATGCTCACCGGCCGTCAGCTGCGCGTCGTCTGGCTGCCCCGCACCGACTGGCTGGACGGCTCGGTCACCGTGCGCGGGCCGGCCGGATGGGCCGACGTGCAGGTCACCGGCCAGGTCCAGGCGGCCGCGCCGATGCCGGAGGAGGCCACCTTCGCCCCCGCCGCGGCCCGGATGACCGTGCTCCCGGCCGCACCGCCCCGGCGCCGTCGCCGGGTCGGCGCGACCGCACTGGTCGGCGGGCTCACCGCGCTGGTACTGCTCGGCGGTGCGGGCGTGGCGGTGGCCTTCACGATGAACCGGCAGACCACCCCGCCGGCCGCGGTGCAGGGCCTGGGTCCGTCCACCTTCTCCGGCAACCCGCTGTCCACCCCCGGTCCGCAGAGGGTCCCGCTGGCGAACCGGATCAAGAGCGTCCCCAAGCCGTCGGTGGTGGCGACCGTACGGGTCGGGGCCGAACCCGAGGGCGTCGTCGTCTCGCCGGACGGGCGCACGGTCTACGTGGCGAACCAGAACTCGCGCGTCCTGTCCGTGATGGACTCGGCGACCCGCAAGGTCACCTCGGTGACGCTGCGGAACACGCCCCGGTTCGTCACCACCTCCCGCGACGGCCGGCTGGTGTTCGTCTCGATGTACGAGGACCTGCTGACCGGCAGCGGCGTGGCCGTGGTCGACGCGGCGAGCCGCAAGGTCCTGCGGTATCTGAACACCGGCAAGCAGCCGTACACGCTGTCGGTCGGTCCGGACGGCCGGCTCTGGGTGCCGATCCACGGGCGGGCCAACATCGAGATTTACGACGCCACCGGCAAGAAGTTCGACTCGCGGATCACCATGCTGCCCAATCCCCACGCGGTCGGCTTCTCCGGCGACCTGATGCGGGCGTTCAGCCCCAACCACGAGTCGAACGTGGTCTCGGTGATCGACATGAACACCGACCAGGTGCTCAGGACGATCCCGGTCAGCCGCGCGCCGCACAGCCTCGCGGTCTCGCCGGACGGGCGGAAGGTGCTGGTCGCGGGCTACGAGGCGAACGCGGCCAACCTGATCGACGCGATCACGCTCAAGCGCGGTGGCCCGATCAAGGTGGGGCGCCAGCCGCAGTGCGTGGCGTTCGCGGCGGACAGCGGGCACGCGTTCATCGTCAACGAGGGCGACGACACGGTCTCGGTGCTCGACGGCCGGTCCGGCGCGGTCACGGCCACGGTCAAGGTGGGGCGCAGCCCGCGCACGGTCGCCGTGTCACCGGACGGCCGGTTCGCGTACGTGACCAACGGCGCCGACAACACGATCTCCGTGCTGCGGGTGGGTGAGTGAGCGCGCGCGACGCCACGGCCGACGAGGTGCTGGTCCGCCGGCTGTTCGAGGAACACGGGGCGGCCCTGGTGGCGTACGCGACGCGCCTGACCGGGGATCGGGTGCGCGCCGGCGACGTCGTGCGGGAGACGCTGGTCGCGGCCGGGCATGATCCGGACGCGCTGACCGGCAGCCGGGGCGCGGTGCGAGCGCATCTGTTCCGGCTCGCCGCCACGCAGGCCGGCGTCCCCTCGCCGGCCTCGCTGCGGGTGCTGACCGCGCTCGACTCGCTGCCGGCGCAGCAACGCGAGGTGCTCGACGCCCTGTACTTCCAGGGGCGCGACGTCGCGGAGACGGCGAAGTCGCTGGGCATCCCGCCGGAAACGGTGAAGTCGGGCAGCGACGACGCGCTGCGGGCTCTGCGCTCCTGCCTGTTCGACGGGGCCGGCCGATGACCTCGCGACTTCTCGGTCCGTACGTGCTCGGTGTCCTCGACGCCGACGAGCAGGCGGGGGTGCGCGCCCACCTGGACGGCTGCCCGTCCTGCCGGCGGGAGGTCGACGACCTGCGCGAGATGGAGACGGCGCTCGGCGAGATCCCGCCGGAGGCCTTTCTGGAGGGACCGCCGCCGGAGGGTGATCTCCTGCTGCGGAGAACCCTCCACCAGGTACGGGACGAGGGCCGCTCGTCGAGCCGGCGCCGCCGGACGATGTGGATCGCCGCCGTGGTCGTGGCCGGCCTGCTGGCCCTGGCGGGAGGCACGATCGCCGGCCGCCTGACCGCGCCGCCGGCTTCACCCGCGGCCACCACCGAGACCCCCGTGGTGGTTCCGTCCGGCGCCCGCGGGGCGGCGGCGACCGATGCGAGAACCGGCGCGACCATGGCCGTCGTGGTGCGGCCCGCGGCGGGCTGGGTGCGGGTGCACGCCGAGGTCAGCGGGGTTCCGGCGGGCGAGCAGTGCCGCCTGTTCGTGATCGGCCGGGACGGGTCGCGCGAGGCGGCCGGCAGCTGGCTGGTGTCGGACGACCGTGGCGGTGTGGACGGTTCCGCGCTGATGGATCCGGCCGTCGTGGCCGCGGTCCAGGCCGAGACGTACGCCGGTCAGATCCTCGTATCGGTGCCCGTCTAGGTTTTCCGCCTTCCCGGGCATATTATCGGAGCGTGATTGCTCGATTGCGCAGCGTCACCTTCGTTGACGGAGGCACGGCGGCCGGTGATTCTCGATGACCGCCGCGTTCTGGGTTGCCCTGGCCGTGGTCATCTTCGGCGCGTTCAGCTACGCCAGCGCCTCGATCCTGCAGGCCGTGGCCGCCCGCCGGTGCAACGGCACGGTCGAGACCATGCGGCATCCGCTCTACCTGCTGGGCATCCTGTGCGACATGCTGGCCTGGGTCGGCTCGATGTTCGCCCTGCGCGAGCTGGCCGTCTACGTCGTCGAGTCGGTCCTTGCCGGGTCGCTCGCGATCACCGTCGTCGCCGCCCGGTTCATTCTCAAGTCGCGGCTGCGTCCCCGGGACGTGGCCGCGATCGCCATCTCGCTGACCGCCCTGGCCGTGCTGTCCATGTCGGCCGGTCAGCAGGAGGACGTGCAGGCGTCCGGCACGATGCGGTGGGCGTTCTGCATCGCCGCCGTGGGTGTGGTGTTCTTCGGCGTCGCCCTGACGAAGTCCACCGCCCCGGCCGGCGCCATCGCCGCGCTCGGCGGCCTGTGCCTGGGCAGTGCCGCCCTGGTGGGGCGTGCCCTGCCGATGGACCGGGCCCTCACCGACCCGCTGACCGCGGCGCTGCTGACCTTCGCCTTCACCGGCATGCTGCTGTACGCCAACGCGCTGGGCCGTGGCGAGGTCGGCCCGGTCACCGCGATCCACTGGACGGCCGAGGTGGTCGTCCCGTCCGCGATCGCCCTGTTCCTGCTCGGCGACACGGTCCGGCCCGGCTGGGGCCTGGCCGCCTCGATCGCCGGCGTGGTCACGGTCGCCTCCGCCGTGCTGCTCGCCACCGCTCCCGCCACCAGCGCCGCCGCGCTACCGCCCGACGCCGTCCCCGCAGATCCGGACCGGCTGGCTCTCCCGGCCGCCCCGCGACCGGCCACCCCCCGGCCCGCCGAACGGATCATCTGGTGGGGTCCACCCCCGATCTGGACCCCACCCACCCGCACCCGGGCCGCCCTGGCCGCGCACCCGCAGTCCCCGATCCCCGCGCTGGCCGGCCGCCCGATGCAGGAGCTCACCTGGACACCCGCGGAGAACCAGCCGATCTGGACGCCGCCGCGGCGCCCGGACGCCGACGTGGCCCCGCCGCCGGCATCCGAGGGCTGGCCGGCGTCCCGCCCGTGGGACGCCTACGCCGACGAGCTCGCCGACTACGAGCCGGTCCGCGCGGCCCGGCCGCCGTCCCGCCCGAGCCTGCGCCCCTGGGACGACCTGTAGGAGCTCTGCCGCACCTTCAGCTCGGCCGGGAAGACGCAGCGCCAGTGCGCGGCCAGCTGCCGGTTGACCAGCGCACGCGTCGCCGCGGCGGCCATCTGCTCGACCGGCTGGCGCACCGACGACATCGGCGGCGTGGCGCAGGCGGCGATGATGCTGTCGTCGAAGCCCACCACCGCCACGTCCTCCGGCACCCGCCGTCCCGCGCCGGCCAGGGCCTGCATCGCGCCGGTGGCCATCAGGTCGCAGCTCGCGAAGATCGCGTCCAGCTCCGGCTCGGCGGCCAGCAGCTGCCTGGTCAGTTCGTAGCCCGACTCGCGCCGGAACGTCCCGGCCAGCGAAAGCTCGGGCAGTCCGAGATCGAGCACCGCCCGCCGGAAGCCTTCCCGGCGGCTGTCCGCACAAGGATTGCCGGGCCGGCCGTGCAGCGCAGCGATCCGGCGGCGGCCGGTCTCGTGCAGGTGCGCGACCGCGGCATACGCGCCGTCGGCGTTCTCCATGTCGATGAAGGGAACTCCCGGCGCCGACGGTCCCATCGCGACGATGCGCTCACAACGGCCGTAGAACCCGCCCGCCAACTCCGGCGCCACGTTGATCAGCAGGACACCGAGGCTGACCGTGTCCGCGATCCGGGCGAGCAGGCCGGCCGCGTCCTTCTCGTCGACCACGTGCACGCGCAGCTGGGCGTTGGTGCCGCCCAGCTCCTGAAGGATGCCCGCGGTGACGCGACCGTAGTAGGGACTGTCCGCGAACACGGTCGCCTCGTCCACGACGACCAGCTCGACGACATCCCCATGCCCGGCCGCCAGCGCCCGCGCGACCGGATCGGGCCGGTAGCCGAGCTTCTCGATGACTTCACGGACGTGTTCCCGGGTACGGGGCGAAACGCCGTACGCATCATTGACGACCCGGGAGACGGCCGCCTTCGACACGCCCGCCGCCGCGGCAACGTCGGCCAGCGTCGGCCTCCTTCGCGCCATCGCCCCACTATAGGCACTCACGGCGTAACGGCGGCTGCCGTGTGAGGTGCAGGCTGTCCGCCAGAGCCCGGTCGGCGTCCCTGGATGTGAACGCCGTCCGGCATCGCGGTGAGCAGGCGCGGTTGCTGCTGGCGCGGGCTGTCGCCGCGGTGCGCGGCGAACCGACAACGCCCTGAACACCGCCAGAACCTTCACCCCGCCGGCGATGCCGTCGTTGCGCTGTCATTCGTCCAGGTAGGCGGACGAGCGGCCGACGGCTGGCGGAGATCCCACCGCCGGATCCCGGACATCCATCCGCCCCGGCTCCGCACCATGCCCGGCCCCTTCGGTCGACTCGGGGCGAGTGCGGCATGCGGCCGGGCGGCCGTGCGCTTGCGTGCCGCCGCGAATGTGGCCTCGCGGCGGCCCCTCCGCCGCCGCCCCCTGCGACGCAGGCAACATCGCCGCGGCCCCGGGCCATCGCACGCCGCGACGCACGCGACATCGCTGCGGCCCCGGGCGATCGCACGCCGCGACGCACGCAGCATCGCCGCGGCCCTGGGCCATCGCCCGGTGCGGCGGCGGCATCGCCGCGGCCCCGGGCCATCGCTCGGTGGGGCGGATGCGGCATCGCCGCGGCCCCGGGCCATCGCTCGGTGGGGCGGATGCGGCATCGCTGCGGCCGTGCGCTGGTGGCATCGCCGGCGCCTGGGCGGCGGGCAGGGCACGCACCGCGGAAAGAGCGTCCCGCCCGTCCCTGCTCGGGACGGGCGGGACCTCGTGACGGCGGGCCCAGGGGGAACGGCCCGCCGGCCGCAGGTCAGGCCGCGGTGGCCGACTCCTTCCGGGGCTCCGCGGGCGGCGGCTCCTCCGCGGGATGGTCGTCGTCGACCATGGTGGACTCGTCGAACGGCTCCTCGCCGGCCAGGACCCGCGTTGCCCGGTCCCGGTCGAAGTCGCCGGTCCAGGTTCCGATCAGGACCGTCGCCACGGCATTGCCGGCGAAGTTGGTCAGGGCCCTCGCCTCGGACATGAAACGGTCGATGCCGACGATCAGGCCGACGCCGTCGACCAGTTCGGGGCGGTGGCTCTGCAGGCCGCCGGCCAGGGTCGCCAGGCCGGCGCCGGTGACGCCCGCGGCGCCCTTCGAAGCGATGATCATGAAGAGGAGCAGGGAGATCTGCTCGGCCAGGGACAGCGGGTCGTCCATGGCCTGGGCGATGAACAGCGACGCCATCGTCAGGTAGATCGCCGTGCCGTCCAGGTTGAAGGAGTAGCCGGTGGGGACGGTGATGCCGACCACCGTGCGGCTCACGCCCACGTGTTCCATCTTGGCGATCAGGCGCGGGAACGCGGTCTCCGACGACGACGTCGAGAGGATCAGCAGGAACTCGCGGCCCAGGTAGCGCAGCAGGCTGAACAGGTTGATCCGGGCGACCAGCCACAGCAGCGTGCCGAGCGCGACGAAGACGAACACCGCGCAGGTGACGTAGAAGCCGAGCATGATCGCGGCCAGGCTCTTCAGGGCGTCCACGCCCGTCGCGCCGACCACGGCGGCCATCGCGCCGAACGCGCCGATCGGGGCCAGCCACATGATCATGGATAGGATCTTGAAGACCAGGCGCTGGAAGATTCCGATGGCGCGCAGGACCGGTTCCGTACGGGAGCCGAGGGTTTGCACCGCGAAGCCGACGAGCAGGGCGACGATCAGCGTCTGGAGCACCGAGTCGCCGGCGAGCGGGGCCAGGAGCGTACTGGGGATGAGGCCGAGCAGGAAGTCGGCGGTTCCCTCGGAGCCGGCCGTGCCGACGGCCTTCTGGCCGGCCGCCGCGGCGGACGGGTCGAGGTGCAGGCCGGTGCCCGGGTGAATGATGTTGCCGACCACCAGACCGATCGCGAGGGCCACCGTGGACATCGCGAGGAAGTAGCCGAGGGCGAGGCCACCGACCTTGCCCACCTTGGCGGCCTGCCGCACCGAACCGACGCCGAGGACGATCGTGCAGAAGATGATCGGGCTGATCATCATGCTGATGAGATCGACGAATCCGGTTCCGATGGGTCTGAGCTCGACCGCGAAGTCGGGGAAGAGGAGGCCGACAGCGATGCCGAGCAGAACCGCGACGATCACCGCCGGATAGAGGTAATGAGTCCGGTCCCGCCGGCGCGGCGGGGATGGCTGAGTCTCCATGTCAAGAACTGTGGCCTGGATCTCACTGCGGGGCACGGTTACGGTCATTCTGTTCATCGATGGAGAGAAAAGCGGGATGACCCGACGATGGAGCATCGCGGGGCAGCTGTTCGCCCTGCAGGTACTGGTGGTGACCCTGCTGGTAGCCGGCTGCACCACCGGCGCCTTCCTGCTGGCCCGCCGCGACGCCCGCAACGCCGCGATCCAGGAGGTCACCGGCATCGCCGAGGCCGTCGCGCGGACACCCGCCGTGGCGGAGGCGCTGCGCGGTCCGAACCCGGCAACCGTCCTTCAGCCGTACGCGGAGTCGACCCGCCGGGCCACCGGAACCACCTTCATCGTGATCATGGCCCCGGACCGCACCCGGTACACCCACCCGACCGCGACCCTGATCGGCCGGCCGTACGTGGGCACGATCGCCCCGGCCCTGGCCGGCGGGACGGTCACCGAGGAGTACCGCGGCAGCCTGGGCGATTCCGTCCGTACGGTCGTGCCGGTGCGCGCCCCGGACAGCGGCGCGATCATCGGCCTGGTCTCGGTCGGCATCACCACCGCCGCGATCAACCGGAGCCTGCTCGCCCAGCTGCCCACGGTGGGCGCCGCCACCGCGGTCGCACTGCTGCTGGCCGCGCTGGGCGCCTGGCTGCTCAGCCGCCGCCTGCGCCGGCAGACGCACGGGCTCGGGCCGGCCGAGATGACCCGGATGTACGAGGCGTACGACGCGGTGCTGCACTCGGTGCGCGAGGGCCTGGTGGTCGCGGACCGCGCCGGACGGATCACGCTGATCAACGACGAGGGCAAGCGGCTGCTCGGCATCGAGCAGGACGGCACCGAGCTGCCGGCCGAGGCCGCCGAGCTGATCGAGTCGCGGCGCGCCACCCTGGACGAGCCGATCGTGGCCGGCGGTCGCCTGCTGGTGGCGAGCCAGCGGCAGATCAGGTTCGAGGGCCGAACGCTCGGCACGGTGCTCACCCTGCGGGATCACACCGAGCTGCGGGCGCTGACCGGGGAGCTGGATTCCGTACGGGGATTGACCGAGGCCCTGCGTGCCCAGGCGCACGAGGCCGCGAACCGTCTGCACACCGTGCTCACCATGGTGGAGCTGGGCCGCACGGACGAGGCGGTCCGGCTCGCGACCGCCGAGCTCGAGCTGGCCCAGCAGCTCACCGACCAGGTCGTGGGCGCGGTCGCCGAGCCGGCCCTGGCCGCCCTGCTGCTCGGCAAGTCGGCGCAGGCCGCCGAGCGCGGCGTCGAGCTGACCGTGGACGAGGACTCGCGCCTGGACAGCGGCCTGGGGGCGGGCCGTGATCTGCTGACCGTGGTCGGCAATCTGGTGGACAACGCGCTCGAGGCGGTCGCGACCTCCCCGCCTCCGCGCCGGGTGTGCGTGCTGGTGCGGCAGGACCACGACGGCGTGCTCGTGCGGGTCACCGACAACGGTCCGGGCCTGACCGACGATCAGGCGGCGGTCGCCTTCCGGCGTGGCTGGTCCACCAAGGACGGCGCCGGGCACGGCGTCGGCCTGTCGCTGGTACGGCAGGTGGCCGACCGGTACGGCGGAAGTTACGGCATCACCCGCGGCGCGGACGGCGGCGCGACGGTGACGGTGAGACTGGCGGCGGGACAATGAGCATCCGGGTTCTCGTCGTCGACGACGAGCCGCTGATCGCCGAGGCGCACAAGGCGTACACGGAGAAGGTCGACGGCTTCCGCGTCGTCGCCGTCGCCCACACCGCCCGCGACGCGATGGCCGCGCTGCGCGCCGAGCCGGTCGATCTCGTGCTGCTCGACCTGAACCTGCCGGACAAGAACGGCCTGGAGGTCGCCCGCGCGTTGCGCACCGCGGGCAGCGGCACCGACGTGCTCGCGGTGACCTCGGCCCGGGACATCGCGATGGTGCGCCAGGCGGTCGCCCTGGGCGTCACCCATTACCTGCTCAAGCCGTTCACCTTCGCCGCCTTCCGGGACAAGCTCGACCGGTATGCCCGGTATCGCACCCAGGTGCAGGAGGCCGGCGAGGTGGCGGCGCAGCACGAGATCGACCGCGTGTTCGCCACTCTGCGCGGCTCGGGCGTGACACTGCCGAAGGGTCTCGACCCGCACACCCTGGACCGCGTGCTCGGCTCGTTGCGCGAGGCGGCCCCGGCCGGTCTGTCCGCCGCCGAGGTGGGCGCCCGGACCGGCGCCTCGCGGGTGACCGCCCGCCGCTACCTGGAACACCTCGCCGACGCGGGCCGGGTGGTCCGTGCTCCCCGCTACGGCGGCCCCGGCCGTCCCGAGGTGGAATACCGCCCGGCCTGAGGGATCAGCGGCCGGACGTCTGAGCCGTTTTGCAGGGGTTTCGGACGGGTGCGCGATCTCGCTGTCCGGGAACGTGCAGGCTGCTCAGGGGCAATTCATAGGAAACGCTCCTAGTCTCGATGGATGGAGAGCCTGACGGTTGCGCCATGATCACCGACGTCAGCGTCGAGGGTGATCGACAGCCGGCGCCGGCCCCCTCCGGCGGTCCGGAGGAGCCGAGACGCCGGTGGAACACCCCTGTGCTGCGCAGGCGGGTGCTCATCGCGGTCGTCCTGATCTGGGCCGTCGCGATCACGGCGGTCGTCCTGTTCCGCGGCGGCGGTGACGAGAAGGCACCGGCCGCCGCTCGCCCCTCGCCCTCGCCCTCTTCGACACCGCTGAGCGTCGGCCAGATCTACCAGACCGTGCTGCCCTCGGCCGTGCTGATCCAGACCACCGGCGCGTCCGGCGCCGGCACCGGCATGGCCCAGTCGGCGACCGGGTCCGGCACGATCATCAACGCGAACGGGCTGATCCTGACCGCGGCGCACGTGATCGAGGGCGCCCGGACCATCCGGGTCAGCTACACCGACGGCACGTCCACCGAGGCGCGGGTCGCGTCGTCCGACCCGCAGAAGGACATCGCCACCCTCGAGCCGTCGAGCCTGCCGCAGACCGTGGTGCCGGCCGTGCTCGGCGGTGGCGTGGCGGTCGGCGACGAGGTGGTGGCCATCGGCAACCCGCTCGGGCTGGCCATGAGCACCACCGACGGCGTGGTCTCCGGCCTCGACCGCAGCATGGCCCGGGAACGGCTGGGCGACATCACCGGTCTCATCCAGTTCGACGCGGCGGTCAACCCGGGCAGCTCGGGCGGCCCGCTGGTCAACAACCGCGGGCAGGTGGTCGGGGTGGTGGTCGCGCTGGCGAACCCGACCGACGCGGGCACCTTCATCGGCATCGGTTTCGCCGTCCCGATCGGGGCGGCGCTGGGCGGCAGCCAGGGCAACGGCCCGGCGGCACCCCCGCTGTGATCACCCTCCACCGGACAAGGACGGTTGCATGACTTCTTGGAGCGAAGCCCCGCCGGCCTCCGCGGGCCCGATCGAGAAGGTGCTGTACGAGGTCAAGAAGACCATCGTGGGGCAGGACGTGCTGCTCGAGCGGCTGATCGTGGCGTTGCTGGCGCGCGGGCACATCCTGGTCGAGGGCGTGCCCGGCCTGGCCAAGACGTTGGCGGTGAAGTCTCTGGCCCAGGCGATCGGCGGCGACTTCCACCGGGTGCAGTTCACGCCCGACCTGGTGCCGGCCGACATCCTCGGCACTCGCGTCTACCACCAGCCGACCGGCGAGTTCCAGGTGTCGCTCGGCCCGGTCTTCACCAACCTGCTGCTGGCCGACGAGATCAACCGGGCGCCCGCGAAGGTGCAGAGCGCGCTGCTCGAGGTGATGCAGGAACGGCAGGTCACCATCGGCCGCGAGACGCACGCGGTGCCGAACCCGTTCCTGGTGATGGCCACCCAGAACCCGATCGAGACCGAGGGCACCTATCCGCTGCCCGAGGCCCAGGTCGACCGCTTCATGATGAAGGTGCTGGTCGGATACCCGAGCGCCACCGAGGAGTTCGTGGTGGTGGAGCGGGCGCTCACCCCGGCCGCGGTCATCCAGCGGATCATCGAGCCGGCCACCCTGGTGGCGCTGCAGGAGCAGGCCGACCGGGTGTACGTGGACCCGTCGCTCATCGAGTTCGCGGTACAGCTCGCCCACAACAGTCGACAGCCCGGCCGGGTCGGGCTGACCGATCTGGCGCGGTACGTGACGTTCGGCGCCAGCCCGCGCTCGTCGATCAGCCTGGTGCTCGCGGCGCGGGCGCTGGCCTTCGTCCGCGGCCGGGAGTACGTCGTACCGGAGGATCTGACCGACCTCGCCCTCGACGTCATGCGGCACCGGCTCGTCCTGTCCTACGAGGCGCTCTCCGATGAGATCACCGCGGACGTGATCCTGTCGAAGATCCTGGCCAACACGGCGGTCCCGGAGCCCGCCGGCCGAGGTCGCTGATGACCACGCCTCCGGACCGGCTGCTGCGGCGCCTGGAGTGGCGGCTCGGCCGTCGCCTCGACGGGCGGCTGCACGGCGCCTACCGCACGGTCTGGCACGGCACCGGGATCGACTTCACCGATCTGCGCCTCTACACCCCCGAGGACGACGTACGGCACATCGACTGGAACGTCACGGCCAGGCTGGACGAGCCGCACGTGCGGCAGTACACCGAGGACCGCGAGCTGACCGCCTGGCTGGTCGTCGACCGGTCCGCGTCGATGCGGTCGGGCAAGGAGTCGGCCGCCGCCGAGCTGGCGGTCGGTCTCGGGCGGCTGGTCTCCCAGGGCGGCAACCGGGTCGGCGCCATCCTGTACGACAACTCCGGCCACAAGGTGATCCCGCCGCGGGCCGGGCGGGATCAGATCCTGCGGATCACCCGGGACCTGACGGCATTCTCGGCGCCCTCGCGATCGGTGACGGATTTGTCCGCCATGCTGCATCTCGCCGCTGCCACGATGGTCCGTCGTCGCAGCCTCGTCTTCGTGATGTCCGATTTCATCGGCGAGCCCGGCTGGGACCGCCCGCTGGCCCGGCTCACCCATCGGCACGAGGTGGTGGTGATCCGGGTGGTCGACCCGGCCGAGATGGAACTGCCCGACCTCGGCCTGATCCTGGTCGAGGACGCGGAGACCGGCGAGCAGGTGCTGGTCGACACCAGCGACCCTCTCCTGCGCAGCCGGCTGGCCGATCAGGTCGGCACCCGGGAGCGGGAGCTTGCCGAGTCGATGCGCCGCGCCGGTGTCGACCCGCATCGCCTCACCACCGACCAGGACCTGCTCGCCGCCCTGCTCGACATGGTGAACAAGTCCGGACGGAGGCGCCGATGAGCTTCCGCGACCCGCTGATCATCGTGCTCGCCGTGGTGCTGACCGCGGCCGCGATCAGCGGTTACGTGCTGATCCAGCGCCGCCGCACCGCCGCCCTGCGCGCGACCGGCTTCGCCACGCTCGCCACCGGCGGAAAGATCAGACGCCATCTCCCGTACGGCCTGCTTCTCGCCGCCCTGCCCATCCTCCTGACCGGGCTGGCCCGTCCGGAGGCCCAGCTCTCGGTGCCCCGGGTGGCCGGCACGGTCCTGCTCGCCTTCGACGTCTCCAACAGCATGAAGGCGACCGACGTGTCGCCCTCCCGGCTCGGCGCCGCCCAGGCCGCCGCCACCGGTTTCGTCGCCGACCAGCCCTCCTCGGTGGACGTGGGCGTGCTCGTCTTCGGCGACCAGGCGTTGCTCACCCAGGCGCCGACCGACGACCGGGACGCCGCGACCGCCGCGATCCGGCGCGCCGCCGCGGGTGGCGGCACCTCGCTCGGGCAGGCGATCCTGGTGGCGCTCGGCACGATCACCGGTAAGCCGGTGACGCTGCCGTCCCCCGGCGAGCCGGCGCCCCGTCTGGGTTACTGGCCGTCCGCGACCATCGTGGTCTTCTCGGACGGGCAGGAGACCGGCGGCCCGGACGTGCAGGCCGCCGCCGAGATGGCCGCGGCCGCGGGCGTCCGGATCCAGACCGTCGGTGTCGGCACCCCGCAGGGCGCCACCGTCGAGGTGGACGGCTACCAGCTCGGCACCTCGCTCGACGAGCAGCTGCTGACGTCGGTCGCGCAGACCACCGGCGGCGCGTACCACCCGGCCGGCGACGCGAACGCCCTGGCCGACACGACCAAGTCGATCGACCTGCGGCTGACCACCAAGAAGGAGCCGGTCGAGCTCACCGCGCCGTTCGCCGCGGCCGCCCTGCTGCTGCTCACGCTGGGCGGACTGCTCGGTCTCCGCTGGCACGGAAGGATCGTCTGATGTCGCTCAGCTGGCCGTGGGCGCTGCTCGCACTCCTGGTGGTGCCGTTGCTGCTGGTGGCCCGCTGGTTCTTCAACCGGCGCCGCAAGCGCGCGGCGGTCACCGTGCCGAGCATCGCGTTGATCAAGGCGGCGATCCCCGGCCGTACGGCGTGGCGGCGCCGGATTCCCGCCTGGCTGTTCCTCGCCGGGTTGCTGGTGCTGGCGGCCGGTGCGGCCCGCCCGCAGGCGACGGTCCAGGTGCCGACGAACAACACCTCCATCCTGCTGGCGATCGACGTCTCCGGCTCGATGTGCACCACCGACGTCCCGCCGAACCGGCTGGCCGTGGCGAGCGAGGCGGCCCGCAAGTTCATCGAGGGCCAGCACGACGGCACGAAGATCGGGCTGGTCGCGTTCTCCGGGATCGCGGGCCTGCTGGTGGCGCCGACCACCGACAAGAACGCCCTGCTGGACGCGATCGACACGCTGAAGACGGCCCGCGGCACCGCGATCGGCCAGGCGATCCTGACCTCGATCGACGCGATCGCCGAGACCAACCCCGATGTGGCCAAGACCGGCGCCGACCTGGGCGACCCCGCGCCCGGCGCGGCCGGCGACTACGAACCCGACACGATCGTGGTGCTGACCGACGGCTCGAACACCACCGGGGTGGAGCCGGAGACGGCCGCCGAGCAGGCCGCGGCCCGGCACGTCCGGGTCTACACGATCGGTTTCGGCGGCACCGAGCCGGCGCCGATGGTGTGCACGCCGGACCAGGTGAACGGCGACTCGTTCTTCGGCGGCGGCCAGGGCCGGCCACCGTTCGGAGGTGGCGGTTTCGCCGGCCGGGTGCAGGAGATCGACGAGGACGCGCTGACCAAGGTCGCGGACGTGACGGGCGCGCGGTACTTCAAGGCCGAGGACGCCGACCAGCTGAACGACGTGCTGAGCGACCTGCCGAAGGAGATCGGCCTGCACCAGCAGAAGACCGAGATCACCGCCTGGTTCGTCCTGGCCGGCGTGATGCTGGCCTTCGGCGGCGCCGGTCTGGCCTTGTGGTGGAACCGGGGCCCGTCGGTCCCGCGCCGGCCCGGCTGACGCGCGCCGCAACACCGGGCCGCCGCCGTGTCCGCCATCCCGGCCGGACACATTCATGGCTTAGCATGCGTCAATGTCACGAGCAGTCATGCGCAGCCTGGCACTCATCGCGGCCGGAGCGGCCACCCTCGCGCTCACCGCCATGCCGGCCAGCGCCGGGAACGTCCCCCACGTCCGGGGCACCGAGACGGTGCCGGTCTACTCCTACGAGAACGCCGTGCGCGAGAGCGTCTGGGTTCAGACCGACCTCGACAACGACCAGGACGGCGTACGCGATCGGGTCGCCGTCGACATCGTGCGGCCCCGCGAGACGGCGGCCCGGAACCTCCGCGTGCCGGTCATCCTCGAGGCCTCGCCCTACTACGCGTGCTGCGGACGCGGCAACGAGAGTGAGCTCAAGGAGTACGACGCCGACGGCACGATCGCCAAGCAGCCGCTCTTCTACGACAACTACTTCGTGCCGCGCGGGTACGCCTTCGTCTCCGCCGACCTGCCCGGCACCGCCCGGTCCACCGGATGCGAGGACGTCGGCGGCCGCGAGGAGGTGCTCGGCGCCAAGGCCGTGGTCGACTGGCTGAACGGCCGCGCCAGGGCGACTTACGCCGACGGGTCGCCGGCCGTGGCGACCCGCTGGACCGACGGCAAGGTGGGGATGATCGGCAAGTCGTGGGACGGGTCGGTCGCCAACGGCGTCGCCGCCACCGGGGTCGAGGGCCTGGAGACCATCGTGCCCATCTCGGCGATCTCCAGCTGGTACGACTACCAGCGCTACAACGGCGTGCTGCGCAGCCCGGACTATCCGGAGTTCCTGCACTCGTACGTCACCGGGCGTCCCGAGGCGGCCTGCGCGGCCACCCTGGCGGAACTCGACAAGGGCAGTGACGACGCGACCGGTGACTACAACGGCTACTGGGCCGAGCGCGACTACCGCCCGGATGCCCGCAAGGTCCACGCCAGCGTCTTCGTGGTGCACGGCATCAACGACACGAACGTGACCACGGTGCAGTTCGCGAAGTGGTGGACCCGGCTGGACGTGCCCAAGAAGATCTGGCTGTCCCAGCAGGGTCACGTCGACCCGTTCGACATCCGCCGCGGCGACTGGGTGGAGACGCTGCACCGCTGGTTCGACCGCTACCTGCAGGGGCTGCGCAACGGCATCGACCGCGAACCGCAGGCCACGATCGAGACCGCTCCCGGCACGTGGACGAACGCTCGCACCTGGCCGGTGCCGGGCGCCCGTCCGGTGAGGGTCGCGCTCGGCAACGGCGACGGCGTGACCGGAACGCTGGGCGGCCGGCCGTCCGGCGGCCAACGGACCTGGCTGGACAACCCGGAGTTGTCCGAGAACCACGCGGTGGCCACGCCCAACGAGGCGGTCCCGGGCCGTGTCGCCTTCCTGTCCGCGCCGATGACCCACGACGTGCGGTTGTCCGGCATCCCGTCGGCCACCCTGCGGGTGAGGGTCGACAAGCCGACCACCGAACTGACCGCGCGACTCGTCGACTACGGCACGGCGGCGCGGGTCAACTACGAAGGCCCCGGCGAGGGCATCCGGACGCTGGACACCGAGTCGTGCTGGGGCGCGTCGACCGCGGCCGACGACGCCTGCTACCTCGACACGGCCGAGGACGTGGTGACCAGCGACCACGCGATCCTGACCCGCGGCTGGCAGGACGCGGCGCACCACGTGTCGTTGCGGTTCACCACACCGCTGCGGCCGGACCGGTGGTACTCGATCGCCGTGCCGCTGCAGGCCACCGACCAGACCGTGCGCGCCGGGCATGTGCTGGGCCTGATCCTGCAGCAGTCCGACAACGAGTACTCCACCCCCGCCCCCACGGGGGCGACCGTACGGCTGGATCTGCGCGGCAGCTCGCTGACGTTGCCGATCGCCGGTCCGGGCCTGCCCACGCCGTCCGCGACGCCCCCGATCGTCACCACGATTCCGTCGCCGGCGGCGCAGCTGGCCCCGAGCCGGTTCCAGCCGGTCGTCCCCTGAGGCTTGTTTCAGAAGTTCGTGGCTTGTCTGAAGGTCACGGCACGGCGGTGATCGATAAGTGAAGAAGTGGCCACCTCAGGAGAGGCGGTCGCAGATGTTGTCCTCGGTCCCGTGGATCATGGTCAGCGTCTTGTAGCCGTCGGCCGCGATGTCCAGCCGGTACACGCCGTCCAGGATGTACAGGCCACGCGGCAGGTTGCCCAGACCTTCGCGGAAGCCGGCCAGCACCGGGCCGGCGACGTACCAGGTCTGGGAACCGTCGCTGTGATGGTCGACCACGGCACTTCCGCCGGCGTCGGCGTCGTACGCCGTACCGGAGGAGGTGTTGGTGACCCGGACGATCAGGTCGCCCTTGAAGGCGTCGCGGTGGATCGAGCCGTCGGGGTAACGCTGCAGGACTTTCGTGACGACCTCGTCCACGACGGGCTGGCCGTGCACGGCGAAGTCGCAGGTCACCCCGGCGGCCTGGTCGAAAGGTGGAGTGGGCGCGGGCAGCCAGCTCGCGCCCAGCAACCGCGCTGTACCGGGCCGGGCGCGCGGCCGACGCGCTGCACCGGTTCGACCTCGCGGCGAAGGCCCTCGACGCCGACCTGGGTGTGGCGCCCGGCGACGACCTGCGGGAACTACGGAGCCGGGTGCTGCGCCGGGATCCCCGGCTCGATCGGCCGCCGGCGCCCCCGTACGCGATCAGGGTTCGTGATCAATGGCTGCCGTGGAATGTCGGCGGCCATCCCGCGCTGGAGTTCTGCAACACCTACGCCGGATGGAACGTCCCGGCGGGCCGGGGCAGCGAATGGCTGCGCGGCTATCCCGCCCTGGCCGCGTGGGCCGAGCAGATGGATCTCGCCGACGACGCCACGATCTCCGACCTGCTGCGCCTCGCCCGGCGCGCTCCCGGCCAGGCGGCGAGCGTCGTCGAACGGGCGAGACAACTGCGTTCCCATCTGTACGGATGTCTCACCGACCCGGCCGATCGGCATGCGTTCGCCGTGGTCGCCGGCTACGCGCAGGAGGCCGTGCGAGCGTCACTCCTCACCCGCGGCGACAGCGGGCTCGCACGATGGATGATCTCCCCTGCCGCCGGTCTGGAGCTGCCGCTGCACGCCGCCGCGAACGTGGCCGCCGAGCTGCTGGCCGACCCGCGCCGCTTCACCGTGTGCGCGTGTCCCGGCCCGGGATGCGGCTGGCTGTTCCTGGACCCGAGCGGCCGCCGCCGGTTCTGCAGCGTCGCCACCTGCGGCCACTGACGCCGTGGTCACCCTTCCGATTCGAGGGCGGGCAACGGCGTACGGCGGGGAACTCCTGGTGTTCTCGCCAGTGGCCAGAAGCGCGCCTTCTTGCGGGCGGACACGTCCTCGACCCAGCCGAAGGTCAGCACCGCGCCGACCACGAGCACCGCCTCGATCGCGAGCATGGCGACGATGTACTGCGGGGTGAGCCACGGGATCGAGAAGTAGGTGAGCGCCAGGACCGCGATGCTGATCAGCGGGTAGTGCCACAGGTAGATGGTGACCGCGCGGGCGTTGACGAACGCGATGGCCTTCTGCACCACGGGCAGCCGGTCCAGCCCCTGCAGCGCGGGCCGCCAGCGCAGGACGAGGAGAACAAAACCGAGCGACCACAGCGTACGGGCGACGGGTACCTCGTTGAGGTCGAAGCCGTCCGCCGTGGGATGTGTGTAGAGGTAGTAGAGACCGCCCGCCCCGAGCGCCGCCACCAGTCCGAGGTGGACGGTGAGCGGCAACCGGGCGAGCCGTCCGTCGCGGTAGGCGAAACCGGCCACCCAGCACGCGCAGTAGGTCACGAAGTCCCACATGATGCCGTCGACCGGGTCGGGCAGGCGGAACTGGGTGTAGACCAGGGCGGCGAGCCCGGCCAGCGGCGCGACCAGGACGATCCAGGACATCCGGCGGTACAGGAAGTACAGCAGCGGCGACGCCAGCACGAACAGCAGGTAGGCCCGCAGGTACCAGAGCACCTCCCAGAACGGCTCACCCCAGCTGCTGCCCGGCGGGTCGGCGAGGGGAAACAGCCAGAACAGGAGCTGGGCGGGATGCAGGGGATGATCCGGGTCCGTACGGGACCAGCCGTGCCACAACATCAGCGGGATCGCCACGGCGCCGAACGCCCACAGGGCCGGCAGCAGCCTCCGCATCCGGGAGGTGACGGCCCGGCGGTTGCCATGCTTGTCCAGGGACGCGGCCATGAGCGAGCCGGCCAGCGCGAACATCACCCCCATCGCGGGCAGGAAGACGGTCAGCCAGGCCCACCCGAACGCGTGGTAGACGATCACCCGGACGATCGCGGCGGCGCGTAGTGCATCGATATAGCGATTACGCGTCGTGGTGGTCATAGCGCTCCTGCTCTGTCCCGGTTTTGCGGCAGGGCTCGACCCCACACGTGCTGACCAGCTAATCCATCACGTTTCGACGAACCCGGCCAAGATCCGTGCAGGTCCGGAACTCTGGCCGGTCGGCTACGGTGAGTGGCCGGTCGGCCATCAGGCGGTCAGGTGTTCCTGGAACTCGGCGTGGCGGAACTGGTAGGCCGGGCCGACCGCGCGCAGCAGCCCGAGGCGGTGGGCGTCGTCGAGGAAGACGACCGGATCCTTCGGGAGGCGTCCCCGGTGCGCGTGCCAGCGGGTCATCAGCCAGGTCGACCACCAGACCCGGGAGTGGGCCCCGTCGACGTAGCCGACCACGACGACCGCCAGCACGAACGCGAGCAGGCCGAACCAGACGAACACGGCCGTACCGAAGCCGTCGTCCCGGACCAGCGCTGCCAGGTCCACGGTGTGGCTGGTGCCCAGCGTCTTCAGCGTCAGCGACGAACCCGTCCGGAGCAACTCGAGCCGGAAGTCGTCCGGGCCCGGCCAGAAGGCGGCCACCGGTACGGCGACCAGCAGGAAGACCGCCAGGCGGAGCAGGCTGCGACCCTCCCGCGGGACGGTGACCAGCACGCCGATGAGGAACGCGACGACATACCGCTGATGGCCGGACCAGACCAGGTCGAAGTCGCCGACGCGGCTCGTCGCCTCCGCCCGGCGGCAGGCAAGGCACACGACCACCGCCAGCATCACGGTCATCAGGCCGGCCGTCGCGAATTGCCGCAACTGGCGGGTGCGGTCGGCGTGCCAGAGACTCGCGGTGTCACTGCCGGGGCCGGGGGCGCGGAAAACCGGTGCCAGAAGCAGGTTCGTCAGGGTCAGCAGGGCCGGCATCACCACGTTGACGATCAGGATCAGCCCGGCCGCGACGACCGGCGCCATGACCGTGAAGACCACGGCCAGCAGATCCGACGGGCGGAAGTCCCCGGGGTCGACGAAGGCGACCAGGCAGAAGACCGCCAGGCCGGCGAGGATGGCACCCAGGAAGAAAAGGCCCCGCAGGCCCTTCCAGGGGGCATGGCCGTACCACGGCCGTTGCCGGTAGGAGCCCGGCGCCTTGGCCCGATCGTCGAGATACTGCATCAGCGCGACCAGGCCGGTCGCGGCCGCCACCATCCGGGCGCCGGCCGGCCCGGCGCCGCCGCCCAGGATCAGCCGGGTCGCGACGGCGGTCACCACGCCGGTCATCGCCGCGAACCCGGCCGCGTAGGCGATCGGCGGCACGGCCACGGCGGCGGCATGCCGGGCGGCCCGCCACGCGGACTCGATCATGGCGTGCCGGTCGCCCGGGCCGCGGCGCTCGGCGTAGCGGTTGACGAGCACGAGGTAGCGGGCGATGGCGATGCCGAGCGCGAGCAGAACCATGACCACGGTCGTGCCGGTGCTCGAGTTGCGGACCACGCAGAGCACGCCGACCACGATGAGCGCGAGCCACAGGTAGACCGCGTGCGGCGGCTTGGGCGGCCGGGTCAGCCGGGCGATCGGAGCGGCCCAGCGCAACGGCGTGGTCAGCTCGGCAGTGTCGCCGGCCCAGTCGAGCTCGTTGACGCCGCGACGGTCGAGGTCCTGCGCGAGGAAGCGCAGCCAACGGCGTACGGCAACCGGGTCGTAGGTGTTGCGGGGCCGGAACGGCTGGGTCGGATCGCTGCTGGGCTGCCGCGCCGCGATGGTCGCCGGGATCAGCTGGTCGAACAGGTGAGCGCGAAGGGCACCCGCCGGGCGGTCGTCCAGCAGGGAGGCGGGATCGGCCGCGGGCGAGATCAGCGCCGCGCGGATCAGCCACAGGCCCAGCGGGGTGGAGGCGACCTCGGCCAGGCCGGGCGGGCCGTCGTCGCGGGACAGCCGGGACAGGATCTCGCGCCACGTCGGTCCGGGGTCGGCGGGCAGGCAGCGGCCCAGGTACTCGGCGGCGGCCGGCGGGGTCAGCGGTTCGGGCTCGATCACCACGGCCGACGACAGCGCCCGCCCCGCCGACGCGACCGCCGCCTCGAACTCGGCCACCCGGCTGGTCAGGATCAGCGGCAGGGAACCGTCGAACGCGGTGTGCACCGAAGCGATGAAGTCCTCGCGCACGTCCGCGGCGGTCTCGTCGAGACCGTCCAGGATGGGCAGGATCGCGCCGGCCTCGACCAGTTCGTCGATCACGGCCGGGTCCGCGTCCGGATGGTCGGCGATGATCCGGTCGGCCATCCATTCGCGCAGATCGCCGTGGCAGCCGCTGAGCGGCAGCAGCACCGGGACCGGGTCGTCGGCGGCACGCCCGCGGAGCAGTTCGAGCAGGATCTGCACGGCGAGGGTGGTCTTGCCGGCGCCCGCACCGCCGAGGATGACCAGCCGCTGCCGCCGCAGTGCGCGGAAGTCGGCGACCAGCGTGGCCACGTCGGCGCTGGACGCCACGGTGAGCACGCCGGCGGTCCGGTTCGCGGGCGCGTCGATCAGGCTGTCCCGGTCGGTGAGCCGCCACCGGACGGGGATCGGGTCGGGGTCGTCGAGCGCCCGCACCCGTGCCTCGGCACGCCACTGCTCGGCGATCGACCGGGTGAGATTCTGCCGGGTGGCCTCACGATCGGCCACTGTGGGCGGTCGCGGGGCGCGCCAGCGGTCGGTGAGCCAGAGCAACAGCGGCGCCAGCGCGATGCCGATCGACAGGAGCTGCGCCAGGTTGGCCGCGGTCTGCAGGTCGCTGAGACGCAGCGCGAGGCCGAGGACGAAGACGCACGCGGCCCCGCCGGCGAAGCCCGCGAGCAACCAGATCTTCCGGGTGCGGGCGCGGCGGGCTCGCGCTCTGCGTGACACAGGGAGTGCCTATCAGCGGCACTCCCCGGGCGTCAATCGCCGTTCTCCGCAGCCCGGGAGGCGTTCGACGCGGGAGGCGCGCTCGACGCGGGAGGCGCGCTTCTCGCGGGAGAGCTGTGCTTGTTCGGCGACCAGGCGAAGGCCAGCGCGCTGCCGACCATGCCGAGCAGGATGCCGACGAGGAACCCGCCCAGATTGGACGTCAGCCACGAGGCCATGGTGAGCCCGGCGGCGATGATCGAGTAGAAGAGGCGCTGAGCCGGGTTGAACAGCAGCAGGATGCCGCAGAGCAGCAGCACCATCGGCACCAGGTAACCGGCCACGCCCTGCATGCCGACGTGGATGATCACCGGCAGCGGCGCCTTGACGGTCAGCAGGATCTCGATGCCGGCCAGGGTGACGAGCAGCCCGCCCCAGAAGGGGCGGGCGTGCCGCCAGCGCCACCAGGCCGAGCGGGTGGGGGTTGCCGTCTCGGGCGTCGGTGGGGCTGTGTGCCGGGCCATGGTCAGCAGCCGTCGCCGGTGAAGGCCATCCGCAGGTGCGTCAGGTTGAACCGGGACGCGGTCGTGGCGTAGTTGTTCTGGCGCAGGTTGTCGATGTCGACGGTGCGCGCCTGCTGACCGAAGACGCCTTCGCCGCCCTTGATCTTTCCGCCGTTGGTGCGGTCGTTCACCCGGTCGAAGGTGCTGGCGTCCTGTCCGACATTGATGTCGTGGAAATCGGTGTCACCGGAGATCTGATCCGAATCGACAACGAGGCTCTCGGCCTTGACCGGAGTTCCGTGATCGCCCGCGGTGATCTTCAAATTGATGCCGCCGAGAGACACGCTCTGGCAGAGATTGGTCAGTTCGGCCTTGTCGATCGCGGAGACGATAACGACGACCTGACCGCCGGTGGTGCCCTCGTTCGGGCTGTTCTCGATCATGTTGTCGACGGTCGCGAACTGCTCGAATCCCTCGCCGTGCAGGTGGGTGGCGGTGACCGTGAACGGCATGCCGGAGATGGAGAAGTTCGCTGCCAGGACCCCTTGCGCGGTGAGCGCGACCAGTCCGGCCGTGACCACCGTGGTGAGTCCCAGCATCGCGCCGAACCGCTTCCAGCGAACTCCGCCGATGTTCTCCATCGGCTCCTCCGCCGGCCCGGAAACCTCGTGCTCTGAATTGATGGACATCGAATCGGCTCCCTGATCGACACGCGCCGGACAGTCACGGCGTGATTGGTATGCGTCAATGTCGGTTCGCCGAAGTTACCGCCCGGTACGGTCGCGGTCAAGGTGAGGCGGTAACCGTGTGCAAGTTGCGCGATGTTACGTATCGACAACCTTGACTGTGATGCGCGGAGAGGTCTATAAACCGTCCTCAGGTGCGCGTCGATGTCGGTTTCCTGCGGTTTCCGCACCCCCACGATGCAAGGAGAAACCATGCGCGCCAAGCTCATCCTCGGTACGGCCGTGGTGCTCACCATGGCCGCCGGCACCCCGGCGTTGGCGGCCGAGGAGGACACCACCGTCCTCACCACCGGCAGCGTGGCCGGCACCGCCGTGGCCGCCGGAGACGTCCTCACCGCCTCGGTCGCGGCCGGCACCACCGCCGACTTCGCCACCAGCTCCGGCGGGAGCACCGGCATCCGCTGCGCCGAGTCGTCGTTCACCGCGTCCGTCGTGGACAACCCGGTCGCGCCCGGCGTCGCCACCGAGTCGACCACGGCTCAGACGTTCGGCTCGTGCACCGCGAACATCTTCGGTGTGACCCGGGTGAACAGCGTGACCGTGAACAACACGCCGTTCGCCACCACGGTGGAGAGCGGCACCGGAACGGTCACCGTCTCCGGCACCGAGACGGCCCCGATCCAGACGACGCTGAGCCTCGGCACCCTGCTCGGCTCGGTCACGTGCGTCTTCCGGGCCACGAACGGGTCGATCACCGGTACGGCGTCGAACACCGACAACTCGATCGCGTTCGTGAACCAGGAGTTCACCAAGTCCTCCGGTCCGGGCCTGTGCCCGGGCAGCGGCTTCTTCACCGCCACGTACGCGCCGGTCCTGGACACCTCGGTCGAGGGCAGCCCGGCGGTGTTCACCAACTGAGTCAGACCGGCCTGCTGACGGTCAGGCCGGCACCCAGGTAGTTGAAGCCGGTCGGGCCGTCCCACACGCCCTGGTTGGCCATCCGGATGGCGTACGCCGAGTTCTGCGACGCCAGCCGGGTGGCCGGGTCGGGCAGATTCAGGGCCAGCGCGTAGTCGCCGGGGCGGGTGGGCGCCGCGAAGGACAGCGGGATCTCGACCGTACGCCCGGGGGTCCAGGCCCTGGTGTCGGCGTTGACCGTCACCGTCTGCCGGCGGGTGCCGTCGTCCAGGATCAGCTGCACCGGGCGGCGCTGGACCGGGGCCGACCAGCCGACGTTGGTGATCGACAGGCGGCCGTTCACCCGGGCGCCGGGCCGGCTGGTGCCCGGCATGGTCAGGCTCTCCAGCTGGAGCCGGTAGCCCAGCTTGCGGGCGGTCTCGGCCTTGCCGTCGGCGCCCCACGAGTTCAGCACGTCGGTGTTGAAGTCGGCGTTCAGGTAGGTCCAGTGGTACTTGGCCATCTCGGCCGACGCGTTGTCCCAGTCCGAGCGCGGGGACTGCTCGCAGGTCTCGCCGCCGACCAGCATGGCGCTCTGCCCTGCCAGCCAGGTGGTGTCGTCCGCGGCCTGGTAGGTGCCCGCGTCGTCGGTGCCGGCCAGGAAGCAGTCGTCGTGCACGCCGAGCCGGGCGGCGTCGTTGCCGGAGGGGTACAGCTTCCGCTTGATCATGGGGGTACGGACCTGGACCGGCGTGCCGGAGGACGAGCCGGCCAGCAGCGCCGCGACGACCTGACGGCGGCGTGCCCAGTCGAGGGTGGTCAGGGCGTCCGGCTTCGCCGGGTCGGCCGTGAAGTTCTGGCTGTGGTACCACTCGCCCCACCGGCCGATGAAGCCCGCCTGGATCGCGCCGATCACGTCCGCCTCGCCGATCAGGATCGGCTTGAGCTGCTTGATGTGCTTGAGCACGCGGGCCAGCGGCGCGTCGACGTCGTCCTCGCCGGTGTAGGCGAACCGGATCACCAGCTTGACCCCGGCGGTGCGGGCGGCCTGGAGGTCCCTCGTGACCTGGGCCAGGTCGGCCTTGGCGATGGTGTCGACGTCCCGGTACCTGTCCAGGTAGAAGAGGCGGAAGACGACGGTTTCCGCGTCCTGCTCCCGGGCCTGGGCGAGCTGGACGGCCTGCAGCGGGGTGTGGTTGGCGCCCAGGTGCGTCTCGGTGTACGCCATGAAGCCGCGCCCCGGGTTCGCGAACACGTCCGAGGTTGCCTTGTAGGTCACGGTCGTGCTCGTGGCCGGGGTGGCGGCGTACGCCGTACCCGGCAGGAGCAGGGCGAGGGCGACGGCAGCAGCAGGAAGCAGGCGCATGGTGCCGTTATCGGCTCCCGGCGGGGGCCGCTGAAGACTTTCCGGCAGATCCGCAGACCGTCCGCAGCGGGGGCAGCCCGTTGAAGCCGACCGAGGCGTAGGTGGCCGTGTAGGCGCCGGTGCCCAGGATCCGCACGACGTCGCCGGCGCGCAGGTCCAGCGGCAGCTCGTACGGGGTGCGCTGGTACAGGATGTCGACGCTGTCACAGGTCGGGCCGGCCAGGATCACCGGTCCGGCCGGGCCGCCGTCGCGCCCGGTTTCCAGTTGGTAGTGGATCGCTTCGTCCTCGGTTTCGGCCAGCCCGCCGAACCGGCCTACGTCCAGGTACACCCAGCGCGGCTCGTCCTCGTAGGACTTGGTGGAGACCAGCACCACTTGGGCGTGCAGGACACCCGCCGGCGCGGCGATGTAGCGGCCGGGCTCGATCATTAGCTCCGGGGCGTCCGGCCCGAAATTCCGGGTCATCGCCGCGTCGATCGCCTCCGCGTAGGCCTCGATGGGCGCCGCCGGGGTGCGGTAGTCGACCGGGAAGCCGCCGCCGGCGTTGAGGATGCGCGGTGTCAGGCCGTCCGCGCGCAGGTCGGCGAAGAGCTCGGCGGCGGTGGCGATGCTCGGTTCCCAGCGGCCGGGATCGAGCTGCTGCGAGCCGACGTGAAAGGAGACGCCGGCCGGGTCGAGGCCGAGCGCCGCCGCGCGGCGCATGAGGTCGCCGGCCATCTCGGGCACACAGCCGAACTTGCGGCTCAGCGGCCACAGCGCGCCCTTGCTCGACGCGAGCAACCGGCACAGAACCGCCGATCCCGGGGCGTGTGCGGCGATCTTGTCGAGCTCCTCGCGGCTGTCGAAGGCGAACAGGCGCACGCCGGCGGCGTACGCGTGAGCGATGTCGTCGGCCTTCTTGATCGTGTGGCCGTAGGAGAGCGTGGCCGGGTCGGCGCCGGCCGCCAGGCAGAGGTCGATCTCGTGGCGGCCGGCGACGTCGAACAGGCAACCCGCGGCGGACAGCCGGCGCAGCAGCGGGAGTTCCGGGTTGGCCTTCACCGCGTAGTGCACCTGCGCGGTCCGGAAGGCCCGGTGGATCCGTCGATACTGCTCGACGGCCACGTCGACATCGATGACCAGACATGGCGTGGTGGTTATGGCCCTTTGCGGCGTGGCCGTCATCGTCATGGCTCGGTGTCCTCCGTGTCGGGATACGCGGACACTCAGAGTATGCATAGCTTCTACGTATAGTCACTACCCCTGGCCGGTGGCCCGAAGGGGCGGCCGTGTGTGACGTTGCCGGTACCGGTGGCCGGGCTTCGTCCCTACCCTGTCTCGCGTGTCAGATGTGCTGGACTTGCTGAGCGCCCCCGAACAGCACGCGTACCGGCTGCTGGTGAGGCTGGCCGGCGCCGGTCCCGAGGAACTCGCCGTGCAGGCCGGCATCCCCGCGGCCGAGGCGGTCGCCCTCCTTGAAGCGTTGCGCCGCAAGGGATTGGCCACCGCCGGGCCGCCCTTTCACGCCCTGCCGCCGGACGTCGCGCTCGGCGAGCGGCTGCTCCGGGAGCAGCAAGCCCTCGAATCGGCCCGCCAGATGGTGGCCGCGCTCAGCGAGGAGTACCGCAGCAACACCCGCCGCCGGCACGCGGACCACCTGGTCGAGATCGTGGTGGGGGCCGGCGCGCTGCGGGAGCGGCTGCGGGCCATGCAGGACGAGGCGCGCGAGGAGATCCTCTGGTTCTGCCGGGCCAACCCGATCGCCATGCAGGGGCCGGAGAACACCGAGGAGACCTCGGCTCTGCAACGCGGCGTGCGGTACCGGGCGATCTACGAGCTGGAGCTGCTGGAGAAACCCGGCGAACTGGACAGCATCGTGGAGGCCATCGCGCTGGGCGAGCAGTCCAGGACACTGCCGGCCCTTCCGGTACGGCTCGCGATCGCCGACGGTGCGGTGGCGATCTGCCCGCTGGTCCCGGACGCCTCCCGGGGCGTGGGCCAGCCGAGCGCCGCGGTGATCAGGTCGAGCGAGCTGCTGGACGCCCTCACCGCGCTGTTCGAGAGCTACTGGAAGCGGGCGACGCCCATCCACGCCGAGCACACCGAGGAAGAGCCGGACAAGCTGCTGCTCTCCCTCTTCGTGGCCGGGATGCCCGACAAGTCCATCGCCACCCAGCTGGGCGTCAGCCGCCGCACGGTGCAGCGGCGGCTGGACCGGCTCATGGTCGTCGCCGGCGTGGACACCCGCGCGGGCCTGGCCTTCCAGGCCGGCAAGCGCGGCTGGTTGTGAGCGCGCCGATCCGGAGGTCGGCGACGACCGCCGGTGGCGCCCACGAAACCTGACGTGGCGCCACCGGTGCGATCGGCGGGGGCGCGAAACCCGCGCCCCCGCCGATCGGTGTCATGACCGTCCGTACGCCTGAAGGATCGTCTGCCGGACGCTGTTGCCGTCCCGGTCGGTGGCCGTCACCCGCAGCGACACCGTCCCGTGCCCGGCCGGCACCAGCACGGACGAGCCCTTGGCCGGGGCCACCTGCCAGGTCTTGCCGGCATCGGAGGACGTCTCCACCCGTACCGATCGGGCCCCCGGAACCGTCACGCCGAGCAGGTGCGGCTTCCCGGTCGCCGTGCCGTCGAGAGCGACCGGCGCCCGGTACGAGACCTGAAGCAGGGGCAGCGGGCCGGACCCTCGGGACCGGAAGGTCCACTCGGTGTTCGTCGAGGTGCCGTAGGCCCAGTCCGCGCCGACGTCACGCGAGGTCGCCAGCGTCAGCCGGTAGGTGGCGTCGCCGGCCGGGACCGGGACGTCGCGCCACGTGTCCGGCAGGTCGGCCACCAGCTCGCCGTTGCGATAGAGCTGAGCGGACGACATGTCGTGCTGGTCGGCCGGCCGCGGCAGCCAGTGCCTGTCGGTGCTGTCGACGTACTGGGCGATGCGCAGGTTCAGCACGTCGCCGGTGCGGGTGTTCGCGATGCCCGGCGCCGCGGCGGGCCGGACCACCGGCGAGTACCAGATGTCGGACGACGTCCCGGCCTTGCGGTACGAGGTCGGGGTGTCGGCGATCCCGTTGTCGAACGAGGCCTCCATGTCGTTCCACGGGAACGCGTGGTGGACCATGTGCCGCCAGACACTGTCGCCGACCGAGACCCATTCTTCCCGTACGGACGGCGTGTAGACGTTGCGCTGCAGGTCGTTCCACGAGTAGGCCTGCCACGGCCGCCAGCCGAAACGCTGCTCCCGCACCCATTCGAAGCCGCCGTTGTCCGCGTAGCGCGAGGTGATCCGCTGCGAGTTCGCCGCGGTCACCCGATAGATGATCCGGTCCGGCACCCGGTCCGGGGAGACCTGGAAGACGTCGTACAGGTACGGGCTGGACGGGGACAGCGTCAGCGTGAGGGTGGCGCCCGGCTTCTTCGCCCGGGCGAGCACCTTCCGGCCGTCCTCCTGCGCGATCATCACGGCCAGGACGGGGAGCCGCTCGCCGTCCGGGTTGTAGGGCGACCCGACGCTGACTCCCTCGCGACGAACGATGAACACCGCGCCGGCGCCGGCGCCGGCGGCGGCCTGTATCTGCGCATACTCGTCGGTGGTGTCGTCGTGATCCAGGATCACGGCCTTACCCCGTACGTCGCCGGACAGCCCCGCGACCAGGTCGAAGCGACGGGCTCCCTGGTACACCGGGGAGCTGCCGAACAGCGACACGTCCAGCCGTCCGGACACCCCCGGGACGGTGACCTCGGTCAGCGGCGCCTCCAGCTGCCAGCGCGACGAGAACTCGTACGTGCCACGGCGCGGCTTGGCGGTCGGCGTCACGTTGAGCTGCTTGACGCCGGCGTGGTCCAGGTACCCGTTGTCGATCTGGCGGCCGGAACCGAGAACGCGGTGCACGTAGAAGCTGGTCCCGCTGCGTGCCTCGACCGGCTTCGGCGTCTCGATCGTGACCGGGTTCGCCTTGCGGGCGTCCAGCACCACCGTCATGTCCCGGTCGACGGTCAGCTCCGGCATGGTGACCAGGCTGTCCTCGGGGTGGGTGCCGTCGGTGCCGATCGTCGCGTCCACCAGGTAGTCGCCCTCGGCCACCTCGAAGGTCGGCGGCCCCAGATAGAGGTCGATGTAGCCCATCACGTCGAATCGCCGGTCGTCGCCGAACATCTGCAGCAGGGGCACACCGGCGGGCTGGCCGTCACGGCCCACCGCGGTGAACGTGACCTTGTGGTGCGGCGGGTCGAGGGTGACGCCGATCGCGGTGGTGACCCGGATTCCGTCCGGGCCGGTCGCGGTCAGCCAGCCGCCGTGCACGCCCAGGCCCGACTTGGTCCGGTCGAAGCGCACGGTGACGGTCGCGCTGCCGCCGGCCGGCACCGTGACTGCCGGGACGTCGGTGCTGACCGCGTCCAGGTCGTCGGTCAGGGTCAGGGTGACCGGTGTGGCGCCGCCGTTGGCGTAGGTGACCGTCTTCGTCACCGGCTTACTGTCCTTGGTGGACAACAGGCCGAAGTCGGCCACGCCGGTGCCGGTGACCTTCTGGGCGACAACGCGGGCCAGGTCGACCCGTCCGGCGCCCTGCCCGTACACGCTGGTGCCCGGGGTGTTCTTGGCCGTGCTGACCAGCGCGTCCTTGATCTGCTTGCCGGTCCACGACGGGTGCTGCTGCGCGACGATCGCGGCGGCGCCGGCCACGTGCGGCGTGGCCATCGAGGTCCCGGAGGCACGGGTGTGCAGCTCGTCGACGACCTCGCCCATGGTGGTGCCGGCCGCGCGGGCGGCGACGATGTCGACGCCGGGAGCGGTGACCTCCGGCTTGAGACCCTGACCGATGGCGGGTCCGCGGCTGGAGAACTCGGCGAGCTGGTCCCGGCTGTCGACCGCGCCGACGGTCAGGGCCGAGCGGGCCGTGCCGGGCGTGCCGACCGAGTACTCCGCGCCCTCGTTGCCGGCGGCGACCACGAACAGCGCGCCGGTCGAGGCGCTGAGTTCGTCGACGGCAGCGGCCATCGGGTCGGTGCCGTCGGTCGCGGGACCGCCGAGGCTCATGTTGATCACGCGGGCGCCCTGACCGGCCGCCCACTGCATGCCCTCGATGATCTGTGACTGGGTGCCGATGCCGTTGTCCTCGAGCACCTTGCCGATCAGCAGTTGCGCGCCGGGCGCGACACCCGGGCGTGGTCCGGCGCCGGCCACCGTAGCGGCGACGTGCGTGCCGTGCCCGTAGTGGTCGGCCGCGTCGGTGCTGCCGGTGCTGAAGTCCTGCTTGCCGACGACCCGTCCGGCGAGGTCGGGGTGGGTGAAGTCGGCGCCGGTATCGAGCACCGCCACCTTCACGCCGTTGCCGTCGAGCCCGGCCTGCCAGGCGGCCGGCGCGCCGATCTGCTCCGCGCTGCCGTCGAGCGATGCCTTGACCTTGCCGTCCAACCAGATCTTCCGCGGGGCGTCCGCGGCCTTGCGGGCGCTTGCCTGGGTACGCCAGAAGGCCGCGAGCGTGTCCTTGCCGGCCTGCACGGCGACCGCGCCGATGCTGGGAAGCGGCGTGCCGGCGGCGGCGCCGAACGCACGCGTCGTGCCGGTGGCGCCGGACTGCACGATCAGCGGCAGGGTCTTGCTCGCGGCGTCGCCGTATCCGTCGGCGATCAGGTGCTGCACGTCGAACAGCTCGGCGTCAAGCTGTCCGTCGGCGAGCATGGGCACGGCGTCGGACGGGACGACCCGGACGCCCTCTTTGGTCTCGGTGGTCCGGAACCGGATGTTCTGCCGGCCGGGACCGGGCCGCACCGTCGCCGCATACCGTCCGTCGCCGGCGGGGGCCAGCGCGACGACGTCTCCGGTGATGAGGGTGATCGACTGCCCGGTGGGGGTGCCGGGTGCCGGCGCGGCCGGGGTCGCGGCCGCCGCGGGCCCTGGCGGAAGCCCGGTCACGGCCGCGGCTCCGAGCAGGAGACCGACGAACGCACCGGTGAATGGGCGAGATGGTGACAAAGGTCGGCTCCTTCACGTAACCGGCGCCTCGAAAACGAGGCGGCGACACGCATTCTCAAGTCGGCCGATGTCTCACCAAAAGCTCCCGGCGCTGCCGCACAGGCGACATGACGCCATGTGGACAGGCCGGGAGTGAACTCAGCGGGGATCGAAGGTCGCCGTTGAGGCGAGCCGCTCCCACAGCTCACGGTCCTGGTCGGAGAGCTGGGTGGGGGCCACCACGGTCAGTTCCGCGTACAGGTCACCTCCGTTGCCGCCGCGCGGGTTCGGCAGGCCGTGACCGCGCAGCCGCAGCCGCCGCCCGGACGGCGATCCGGCCGGCACCTTCACGTCGACGACGCCGCCCGGCGTCTCCACCGGGACGTCGGCGCCGAGCACCGCCTCCCAGGGCGCCACCGCCAGCTCGACGATCAGATCGCGGCCGCGCACCGTGTACCGCGGGTGCGGGATCAGGCGGATCACCAGATAGACGTCGCCCTGCTCGTCCTCGCCGGCCGGCACGTGGACCATGTCCCCGTCACTGATGCCGGCGGGCAGCTCGACGTCGATCTCCCGGTCGCCGTCCATGGTGCGCAGCGTGATGTGGCGCGACCCACCGGCGTACGCCTGCTCGACCGTGAGATCCAGCTCCACCTGGATGGTCATGGCCGCCGAGGCCCAGCCACCGAAGAGGCCGCCGAAGATGTCCTCCAGGCTGACGCCGGCGGTGGCCGGTTCGTCGTACTCGGCCCGCTTCTTCGGGTTGGAGAGCGTCTCGTACGCCTCGTTGACGCGCTTGAAGGTCTCCTCGGCCTCCGGGTCGGGGTTGACGTCCGGGTGCAGCCGCCGGGCGAGCTTGCGGTACGCGCGCTGGATCTCCTGCTGCGACGCGTCCCGCTCCACGCCCAGAATCTCGTAGTAGTCGCCTGTGGTCGTGGGCACTGTGCCTTGCTCCTCTCGTGCATGCAGGTGAGCGGCATCCGGCCCGCGGCTATTCCCGCTGCTCGATCCGGACAGGGATGCGAAAGTCGGCCATTGACGGCAGACTGCCTCGGATGACGACCCGTGATGCGGATCACGCCGGCTTCCTGCTCGCCGGCCGGTACCGGCTGCTCGCCCCCCTCGGCTCGGGCGGCATGGCGGTCGTCTGGCGTGCTCACGACGACGTGCTGGACCGGACCGTCGCGATCAAGATGCTCGCCGCGAAGCACGCGGCCGACGAGGAGTCCCGCGGGCGGATCCGGCACGAGGCGCGTGCGGCGGCGGCTCTCGCCCACCCCAACGTCGCCCAGGTGCACGACTACGGCGAGGTGACCACGGACAAGGGCGTCTTCCCGTACGTCGTGATGGAGCTCGTGCCCGGCGGAACGCTCCTGCGCCGGGTGTCCCAGGAGACGATCGCGCCCCGCGACGCGATCCGCATCTGTTCCGAGATCGCCGCCGGGCTGGCCGCCGCGCACGCCGAGGGCCTGGTGCACCGGGACGTCAAGCCGGCCAACGTCATCCTGTCCCCCACCGGCGCCAAGGTGGTCGACTTCGGCATTGCCGCCGCGGTGGCCCCGGGCCGCTCCGGCACCGAGGAATTCATGGTCGAGGGCACCCCGACGTACCTGGCACCGGAACGGCTGCTGAACGACGTGGTGGTGCCGGCGTCCGATGTGTACTCCCTCGGCATCCTGCTGTACCGCCTGCTGGCCGGTCGCTCCCCGTGGAACGAGGAACAGACCACCCGGATGCTGACCGCCCACATCTACCTGCCGCCCACCCCGCTACCGGAGATTCCGGGCATTCCCGCGTACGCCGTGACCCTGTGCCACCGATGCCTGGAGAAGAACCCGGATCGCAGACCCACGGCCGCCGAGGTGGCCGAGGTCCTGTCCGAGGCCGCCGCCGCGATGTCGGCCCCGTCCGGTGCCTCGCCGGCCGGCGCCGCGCTGGCGCCCCTGTCGCCCGCCGCGCCCTCCGGTGCGCCCGCCGTCCCGGTGGTCGCGCTCGACTCCCCGCCCAGCCGGAGAAGGCCACTGCGGTGGGCCGCCGCCGGAGTGGTCGTCGCCGCCGCCGCGGTGGGCATCGGATCGGCCCTGGCGCCGGGCGACCGCACCGAGGCGCAGTCCGGCACCACTCCCGCGCCCACCCCGTCGTTCGGCTCAGGCACCTCGGCCCCCGCCGTCGCCGGGTCGCCCGCACCGGAGGTGGTCACCGTGGACTCCCCGGCGGCGGCCCAGCCGGGAGCCGCGCCGGGCACCGGGGGCCTGCCGGGCGCGGGAGTCGCGGGGGACGGTGGCCGGCCCGGCGGCGGGCTCCCGGCCGGTGCGACCC
>NZ_CAKUCL010000033.1 GCF_934643405.1 uncultured Actinoplanes sp. | reverse complement strand
AGCCCGACGACGCCGTCCGGCGTCGCATCGCGGCGGCCCGCGAGGCGGCGGCCCGTGCCGCCGCGCCCGCTCCGGCGCCGGTCGACGAGGTGAGCGCGGCGGCGGCAGCCGCCCGGATGCGCGGTGCGGAACCGCCCACGCCGGCCCCGAAAGACTTCGACTACTTCGCTGCGGGCGCCGTGGCGGAGGCCCAGGCGGCCGGCTCCGGCACCGGCTCCGGTCGCGCGGCCGGTTTCACCCCTGGCGGCGGCCGCTCGGACAGCTTCGGCCCCGGCGCACAGCCGGACGGCTTCACCCCCAGCGCACAGCCAGGCAGCTTCGGCCCCAGCGCACAGCCGGGTGGCTTCACCCCCAGCGCACAGCCAGGCGGCTTCGGCCCCAGCTCACAGCCGGGCTTCGGACCCACCGCCCAGCAAGCCGTGCCCGGCGGCCAGCCCGGCGCGTTGGCTCCCGCCGCTGGCGCTGCCCCTGCGACTCCTGGCACTTTCGCTTCCGCGCCCGGCACCCTCGCTCCTGCCTCCGGTCCGCCGCCCGGCGCTTTCAGGTCCGCCCCGGGCACGCAGCCGGGCACGGCGACACCCGCGCCCGGGACGCAGTCCGGCACGTTGGCACCCGCCCTCGGCACCCAGCACGGTGCGCCCGGCCCCGGCCCGCAACCGGGCGCCTTCGCCGCTGCGGGCGGAGGCAAGCCCGCCGCAACGGCCGACCTGCGGGGTGCCTTCGGTACCGAGCAGCCCGGCGCTGCCCCCCGGTCGAGTGAGCTGCCGCGCCGCGGAGCTGGTTCGGTACCGGGAGGCGTGTTGGGGTCGGCCGACGGCACCTCCGCGAATGCCGGGGAGTCGCCGAGCTACGTTCCGGCACAACCGGGCAGCACGCACCAGGCCGGAAGTGTGCCGCCGGCGAGCGCGAGCCTCAACGGTCAGGCGGGCTACCCGCCGAGCGGTTCCAGCACGGCTCTCGCCGGCGGCCCTGGCCTTCGAACGGAGCGCGGGTCCGCCTACTCCGCCGGATCCGCTGACACCTCGGCCTATCCGGGCATCGCGACCGGCTTCACCGACACGGCCGCCTATCCCGGCGTCGCCGGAAGCAACCCGTCCTATCCGAGCACGACCGGCGCATCCGCCTTCGGCGGCGGCAACGGCACTTCGGCTCGCGGCGGCGGCAGCTCGAACAGAAGCGTCGGCGCCAGCACCACCTCGTTCTTCAGCAATGCCGCGGACCAGGCGGCCTCCGGCCAACTGCCGGCGAAGGCCGCCGAGGATGCCCACGACACTGCTGTCATCCGTACGGCGGACGCACCCACCGGCCTTCTCCCCGCGCTCTCGCGTGCCCCCTCGGCGCAACCACCCATCAAGGAAGCCACCGCGCTCCTCTCCGCGGTTCCCGGCAAGGCCACCAAGGCCGCGAAGGCGAAGGCCGAGCCGGACGCCGCCCTCGGTGCCGCCGAGGTCGGACCGGTCCGGCCGGGCGGCCCCGCGCCCAGTACAGAGGACGAGGTCGAGGACGTGGAGCCGAAACGCGGCGAGCGGGTGGTCAAGCTGCGGCCCGAGCAGACCGACGAGGGGTACAAGAGTGTCTACTCCGAACTGACCCGGCCGACGGTCGCGTCGCGGATTCGCAGCGGCATCCGGATCTCCGGCGAACTCATGATCACTCTCGGGATGATCGTGCTGCTGTTCGCGGGGTACGAGGTGTTCGGCAACTCGGCCGAGGTGCAGAACGAGCAGGATCAGCTCGCTCAGCAGCTGGATGAGTCGTGGAACGACCCGACGGTCGGGCCGACCCCGTCCGGGCCGAAGGGGCCCGCGGCACCGGGCACCGACCTCGTCGGCCGGCTCTACATTCCCAAGCTGGACAAGAAGTGGGTGGTCGTGGACGGGGTGGAGCCGGCGGACATCAAGGGCGCTCCCGGCCACTACCCGGACAGCGCGGCGCCCGGTCAGATCGGCAACTTCTCGGTCGCCGGCCACCGGATCCGGAAGATTTTCTGGCGGCTCGACGAGCTCAAGCCGGGTGACGTGATCGGCGTCGAGACCAGGGACAGCTGGTACGTGTACCGCGTCTACGGTCACGAGGTCGTGAAACCGTCCGCGGTGGAGGTGGTTGCCCCGGTGCCCGACAGGTCCGGCGCGAAGCCGACGAAGGCGCTGCTCACGCTCACCACGTGCAACCCGAAATTCAACAACTACCAGCGGCTGATCGTGCACGCGGAACTCGAGCGCACGGTCAAGCGCGACCCGACCGCGGCCGACGCCGGCATGCCGCCCGAGATGAAGACGAAGTAGCCCATGTACGCCTGGATCTGGCGCAAGCTCCCGTTCGGCTTCTGGGGCAAGCTCACCGGCTCGCTCGGCCTCGCCGCGGCGACCGTGGCCCTTCTCTGGTACGTCGTCTTCCCGTGGGCCACTCCGCTGCTGCCCTTCGACGACGTGCAGGTGACCGGCACCAATCAGGATGTCGGCACCAGTCAGACGGATCCGAACGTGGTCGTCCCCGGTGACGAGGACGCACCGGACGAGATCCCGTACAGCACCGAGTCGAACGCGCCGCATCCGTCCGACTCACCCAGCGCCACGCCGAAGAAGTCGAAGACGTCCGGCACGAGCGAGCTTCCCGGGGGGTGACCGTGCGCATCCTGGTGATCGACAACTACGACTCGTTCGTGTTCAACCTGGTGCAGTACCTGGGCCAGCTGGGCGCGGACTGCGAGGTCCGGCGCAACGACGAGATCTCCGTGGAGGACGTCGGCACGTTCGGCGCCGCGGGCATTCTGCTGTCGCCGGGGCCGGGCTCACCGGAACGGGCCGGCATCATGCTGGACGTCATCCGGGCTTACGCGGGGAAGTTGCCGATGTTCGGGGTTTGTCTCGGGCATCAGGCGATCGGGGCGGCGTTCGGTGCCACCGTGGCCCGCGCACCGGAACTGCTGCACGGCAAGACCTCCGAGGTGCAACACACCGGAGTGGGCGTGCTGGCCGGCCTGCCGGATCCGTTCACCGCGACCCGCTACCACTCGCTGGCCGTGCTGCCCGAGACGCTGCCCGCCGAGATCGAGGTGACCGGCCGCACCGGGTCCGGCGTGGTGATGGCGATGCGGCACCGCGACCTGCCGATCGAGGGCGTCCAGTTCCACCCGGAGTCGGTGCTCACCGCGGGCGGTCACACCATGCTCGCCAACTGGCTGGCCTCGTGCGGGCTGCCCGGTGCCCTGGACAGGGCGCCCGCCCTGGCCGCCGAGGTGGAGAGCCGCCGGCGAGCCGCTTTCGCCTCCGCCTGAACGAGACTCCGCCGGCACGAGACTCCACCCGAACGAACAAGGCCGCGTCCACGCTGGACGCGGCCTTTCTGCGGGGACGTCAGTGCCGGCGATCGACCCCGTACGGCAGGGCGCCGTTCAGGATCCCTCCACCGCCGTTGCCGCCACCGATGCCCGGCGAGCTGGTGTCGGTGGGGTCGGGCGTCGGGTCGCTCGGCTGGTTGGGGTCTTCGACGACGACCGTGATGGTGACGTCGTCACCCTTCTCCACGTTGCTGTTGGCCTTCGGCTGCTGCGAGGCCACCGTCCCCGGCTGCTTGGTCGGGTCGACGACCTCCTTGCGGCTGATGTTGAGCCCGCGATCCTGGAGGAGGGCCTTCGCCGCGTCCTCGGTCAGACCCACCACGTTCGGCATCTTGACGACCTTGGCGTCCGAGATCTTCACGGTGATCGTCGTGCCGGGCTCGACCTCCTTGCCGTCGTCCTCCACATCGACCACGGTGTTCAGCGGCCTGGAGCTGGTCACGGTCTTGAACACGGGGACCAGATTCACCGCGCGCAGCCGCGACTCGGCACTGTCCTTGGTGGCGCCGACCAGGTCGTCCGGGACCGTCACCTTGTCCGGCTGCACGCACAGCTGATAGCTAACCGCCGCGTCCTTCTTGATGGGCGTGTTGGCCGCCGGATTCTGCGAGGCGACCTTGCCGTCGCAGCCCTTCTTCTTCTCCGGGTCCTCGGCCGTGACGTTCGACAGCCCCGCGGCCGCGATCGCCGCCTGGGCATCCGCGTCGGTCTTCCCGACCAGGTCCGGCATGTTGACCGTCGTGGCGGCCTGTTGATTCGCGGGCTCGTTGCCGTCGTTCTTCCGGGACAGGACCAGAGCGACCGCGAGGACGACCACGACCAGCACGCCGAGGGCGGCGAGCGATGCCATCACCCAGGACGAGCGCTTCTCCGGGCCGCGCGCCGGCGCGCCCTGCGGGATCGGCCGCTGCATGGTGGTGGCGGCCTGCGGCTGCCACTGACGCTGCGGGCCGCCCTGCATGGCGACCGTCTCGGCCTGGGACATCACCGGGGTGGCCAGAACCGGACGTCCGGAGACGGCACGCAGCGCGTCGGCGCGCATCTCCTGGGCGCTCTGGTAACGGTTCAGCGGGTTCTTGGCGAGCGCCTTGAGCACGATCGCGTCGACGTCCGGCGGAACCTCCGGGTTGAGGTCGCTGGGCGCGCGCGGGTCTTCCCGGACGTGCTGGTACGCCACGCTGACCGGGCTGTCGCCGACGAACGGCGGATGACCGACGAGTAGTTCGAACAGCACACAGCCGGCGGCGTACACGTCGGAGCGTGCGTCGACCGCCTCGCCGCGTGCCTGCTCGGGGGAAAGATATTGCGCGGTGCCGATCACGGCGCTGGTCTGGGTCATGGTGGTGGCGCCGCTGGCCAGGGCCCGCGCGATACCGAAGTCCATTACCTTGACCTGGCCGTTCTGGGTGATCATCACGTTGCCGGGCTTGATGTCCCGGTGGATGATCCCGTGCCGGTGGCTGAATTCCAGCGCGGCGCAGATGTCGGCGATGATCTCGAGGGCCCGGCGTGGCTGGAGGCGCTGCTCCTGGGCCAGGACCTCCTTCAGCGTCCGTCCGTTGACGAACTCCATGACGATGAAGGGAAGCTTCTCACCGGTCGACGAGATCTCTTCGCCGGTGTCGTAGACGGCGACGATCGCCGGGTGGTTGAGCGCCGCGGAGTTCTGCGCCTCGCGGCGGAACCGCTCCTGGAAGGTCGCGTCGCGGGCCAGGTCGGTGCGCAGCATCTTGATGGCCACGTCGCGGCCGAGCCGGAGGTCGCGACCCCGGTGCACCTCGGCCATGCCGCCGTAGCCAAGCAGCTCGCCGACCTGATACCTGCCACCTAGCAGGCGGGCCTGCGCCGTCATAACGTCTGTCGTCCTTCGTTGTGTCGAATCCAGCCGGGGTTCGCGCCCGCCTGCTTGGTTAGACGGTACGACGCCTCGGACAGTTCGACTCCGAAGGCGCCCGTGTGGACGACGGCCGCTGAAACGTGCCGACCGCTCGACGCACCGCTGCTGTTGCCGTTGTTCTTGGTCTGCTGACCCTGTTTGTACAGGAACGAGATCACCCCGGCGCACAGCAGGACCAGCAGAGCCAGCACCACGGCCAGCACGATCAGAACCTGCCGGCCGGTTGAGCTCTCCGGTTTGGGCAGGGGCTGCGGCTGCGGCTGGTACGCCGGCCGGTACGGCTGGGGTGGCGGCTGCACCGGCGGACCCGAGGGTACCGATGCCGCACCGCGCGCCCCCGAGACGGGTCGGGGAACCGGGGGATAAGGCGGGCGAGAACTACCAGATACTGGCGAACCGGACACCGGGCGTCCCGCTGCCGGACTGACCGGCCCGGCCGTGCGCACCGGCTGCGGGTGTGCCGCGGCGGTGAGCGACGCCGCCGCCTGACGGGCCACCGCGGCCATCGCCGAGGCGGACGGCCAGCGGGCGGACGGGTCCTTCGCCAGCGCGCGGTCCACGATCGCGCGAACCGGCGGCGGGATGTCACCCGGAAGCGGTCGCGGCGTGTCCCGTACGTGCTTCATCGCGATCTCGATCGGGGTGGCGCCGTCGAACGGCCGGTGCCCGGACAGGCACTGGTAGGCGACCACTCCCAGGGCGTACACGTCGGAAGCCGGCGTCGCCACCTCGCCGGCCGCCTGCTCCGGAGAGATGTAGGACGCCGTGCCCAGCACCGAGCCGGCCACCGTGAGCTGGCCGACCAGCGCGGACCGGGCGATGCCGAAGTCGGTGAGGACCAGCGTGCCGTTCGGGCGCACCAGCAGGTTGCCGGGCTTGACGTCCCGATGCACGATGCCGTTCTCGTGGGCCGCCTGCAACGCGTCGGCGGCCTGCGCGACCAGCGCCATCGTCCGTGCCGGGGTGAGCCGGCCGACCCGGCTCAGCGTGCGGGAGAGCGCGTCGCCCTCGACGTACTCCATGACCAGGAACGCGAGCTGCTGGTCGCTGCCGTAGTCGTAGACGTCGACGACGCCGGGGTGATTGATCGTGGCCATGGTGCGAGCCTCGCCGCGGAACCGCTCGGCGAATCCCGGCTCGTCCAGCAGGGCCGGCAGCAGGATCTTGACCGCCACCGTCCGGCCCAGCACCTCGTCGGTGCCACGCCAGACATCGCCCATGCCGCCGCCGGCGATCCGCTCGTCGAGACGGTACCGACCGCCGAGGGTCACCCCAGGGCTGATCATGTCAGTCCCCTCCCTGACCCGCCGCGGCCGCCATGATCTTCCCGGCGATCCGGGCCGCCTCGGCGCTGGCGTGGCCACCGGGCACGTTCTCCAGCATGACGCATGCGGCCGAGACAGCCTCGCCCTTCTCGTCGAAAGCGAAGCCGATGAACCATCCGTGGTCGTCGGCGCCCTCGGCGTTCTGCGCCGTACCGGTCTTGCCACCGATCTCCAGGCCGCGGTTCTGCGCCTTCTTACCGGTGCCGTTCTCGACGACGCTGATCATCATCTCCTTGAGGCCGCCTGCGACCTGGGAGTTGATCGGCTCGCGCAGCACCTTCGGACTGGCCGTGTAGATCGTCCGCCGGTCCGGGCTGAGCAGCTTCTGCACCAGGTACGGGCGCATCTGCTTGCCGCCGTTGGCGACCGTGGACGCCATCAGCGCGCCTTCGAGCGGGGTCATCCGGACGTCACGCTGGCCGATCGAGGACTGGGCCAGCGCACCCAGGTCGGCGCTGCCGTCCGGGTTGGCGATCGCGCCGGTGCGGCTGGCCGCGACCGGCAGGCCGCCACCGTCGAGGTTGCCGACCGTGAGCTTGTCGTCCTCGAAGCCGAACGCCTTCGCGGTCGCCATCACCTTGTCGCGGCCCAGCTTGACACCGAGCCTCGCAAAACCGGTGTTGCAGCTCTCGGTCAGCGCCTCCTTGAGGTCGATCTCGCCACCCGGGCAGACCTCGTCCTCGGCGTTGTGGATGACCGCGCCGCTCTCCTTGTAGACGCTGCCGGCCGGAATCTCGGTGTCCAACGAGTACCCGCTCTGCAGCGCCGCCGCCGAGATGATGACCTTGAACGTGGAGCCGGGCGGCAGGGTGCTGGCGACCGCGCGGTTGAGCAGCGGCTGGTCCTCGTCCTTGTTGAGCTTGTTGTACGCCGCCTGGGCAGCCTTCTCGTCGTGGCTGACCAGCGGGTTCGGGTCGAAGCTGGGCATCGACACCATGGCCTGGACCGCGCCCGTACGCGGGTCGATCGCGACCGCGGCGCCCCTCTTCACGCCCCGCTCGTTATTGATCATTTGCTTCCACGCCGTCTCCTGCGCCTTGGTGTTCAGCGTCAGGAGGACGTTGCCGCCGCCGGTGTTGTTGCCGGTGAACATGTCCTTCACCCGGTCGGCGAACAGCTTGTCGCTCTCCCCGGAGAGGAAGTCGTTCTCGCTGTTCTCGATGCCGGTGGCGGCCAGCCCGACCGGGCGGTACCCCAGCACCGGCGCATAGACCTGCTTGCCGGGGTAGACGCGCAGGTACTTCAGCGTGTCGTCGGTGACCTTGTTCTCGGCCAGGCCCTCGCCGTCGGCCTCGATGATGCCGCGCGGCCGCTCGTACTGGGCCACGACGACCCGGCGGTTCTTGTCGCTGGTGCGGTAGTCGTCGGCCTTGTACGCCTGAACCCAGTTCAAGTTGGCGAACAGCAGACCGAACAGGACGAGGATGACCACGCCGGCTCGGCGCAGGGGTGCGTTCACGGCTTGATCACCTCCGTCGGGGCGCCGTGCAGCTGAGTGGGAGCTTTCTTCGGTCCGCCGGGGCGGTCGGTCGCGCCGCCGCTCGCGGCCGGACCCCGGGCCGCGTTCGAGATGCGCAGCAGCATCGCGATGAGCAGCCAGTTCGCCATCAGCGAGGAGCCACCCGCGGAGAGGAACGGGGTGGTCTGGCCGGTGAGCGGGATGAGTCCGGTGATGCCGCCCAGGATGACGAAGACCTGCAAACCCAGGGTGAACGCCAGGCCACCGGCGACCAGCTTGCCGAACGAATCACGAACGGCGAGGCCGGCGCGCAGGCCGCGCTCGACGATCAGCAGGTAGACGACGAGCAGCGCGGAGAGCCCGAACAGCCCGAGCTCCTCGCCCAGGCCGGCGAAGATGAAGTCGGTGCGGACCTCGGGCACGAAACCGGGCGAGCCGGCGCCCGGCCCGGAGCCGAACAGCCCGCCGGTGCCCATCGCGAGCAAGCCCTGGACCAGCTGATAACTGCCGCCGACCCGGTCGTAGTTGGCGTTCGCGAACGGGTCGAGCCACACCTGGGCGCGGTCGTAGAAGTTCGCGAACGGGCCACCGACCGACGCGCCGAGCAGGTAGGCGAGGTAGACGCCGCCGAAGAACAGCAGCAGACCGATGATCAGCCAGCTGGCCCGCTCGGTCGCGACGTACAGGGTGACGACAAAGAGACCGAAGTAGAGCAGTGCCGTACCGAGGTCCTTCTCGAAGACGAGGACCAGCAGGCTGAGCAGCCACACCGTGACGACCGGGCCGAGGTCGCGGCCGCGCGGGAAGTCGATGCCGAGGAAGCGGCGGCTGGCCAGCGACAACACTTCTCGCTTGCGCACCAGGTAATACGCGAAGAAGGAGACCAGGGCGAGCTTCGCGAACTCACCCGGCTGGATCGAGAACGCCCCGAGCCGGATCCACAGCTTCGCGCCGTTCACCTCGGACAGGCTGGACGGCAGCACCGCGGGGATCATCACGAGCACGATGCCGACCAGGCCCAGCGTGTACGCGTACCGGGAGACGACCTTGTGATCCCGGATGACCAGCAGAAGCACGGCGGCCAGGATGAGCGAGGCCAGCGTCCAGGCCAGCTGGCGTCCGCCGGTGCCGGCGAAGATGCCCGGCTCGGGCTGCTTGTTCGCGATCGCGCGGGCCAGGTCGAGCCGTCTCAGGAAGCCGACCCCGAGTCCGTTGATCAAGGCAACGGCGGGGATCAAAACCGGGTCCGCGTACGGCGCGGTGTAGCGCACCACCACGTGAAGGCCGACGAAAAGGATGCTCAGCAGGGCGGCCGGCACCCAGAACGTCGGGCGGATCTCGTCGAACTGGTTCGCCTCGACGGTGGCGCCGTAGATGGCCACCAGCACCATCGCCAACGCCAGTAGACCCAGCTCGGCGTTGCGCTGGGTCTTCATCCCCGGGATACGCGACATCTCGCCCGTGGAAGAGGGCGTCGGAGCCGGTACGGCGGGCGCGGTCAAGAGTTCCCCAGACGTGTCGAGCCGGTGCTCAGTTGACGGTCCGGCACCCGACCGGGTCGGTGACCGGCGGGACGGACTCGTTGGCCTGAGCGGACGGCGGGCTGGCAAGCGTGGCGGCCGGAGCCGTGGTCTTCCCCGCCGACGGGTGGGTGCCCGCGGCTGGGGCCGACGGCGGCGTCGACGGAACCGTCTTCGGCGCGACGCCGGTGGCGCACAGCGGCTTCAGGTTCGGGTTCGCCGGCGAGTCGTCGGTGAGCTCGGCGAGACGGTGCTGGGCGTCCGGCTGATCGTCCGCGTGGATGCCCTGCTTGACCCGCTCCTGGGCGACCGCGGTGAGGTCGTCCAGCCGGGTGCCGCTGGTCTCATTGACCGTGGACAGATCCAGGCCGGCGATCTGACCGGGCACGCCGCGGAAGATGGCGAGCTGGCCCGCGTCGGTCGCGCCCACGTAGTACTGGTCCTGGGTGTACCGGTAGCCCATCCACAGGCCGCCGCCCAGCACCGCCAGCAGCACCAGCACGAGCAGCGTGGTCCGTACCGGGTGACCGCGGGATTCCGGCTCCCGGTCGTACCCGTCCTGTTCCGGTTGCGGCTGCGCCGGGCGCGGCGCCTGCAGGGCCGAGGCACGGGCCGCCGGGGTCGAGCTGTCGGCCACCGTCGTGTTGCCCCGGTCGATCGCGGCGGCGCCGCCCACGATCGGAGCCTGCTCGACGATGTCCTTGTCGATCGCGTCGGCGATCACGACGGTGATGTTGTCCGGGCCGCCGCCGCGCAGCGCCAGCTGGACCAGTCGCTCCACACACGCCTGCGGGTCGCTGATCTCCCGCATCGTCTGGGCGATCGTGTCCGCGCTGACCACACCGGACAGCCCGTCGCTGCAGATCAGGTACCGGTCACCCTTGAGCACCTGGCGAACCGAGTACTCCGGGTCGATGTCGCGGCCGTCCAGCGCCCGGGTGAGCAACGAGCGCTGCGGATGGCTGCTCGCCTCCTCGGGACTGACGCGCCCCTCGTCGACGAGCATCTGGACGTACGTGTCGTCCTTGGTGATCTGCGCGAACTCGTTGTTGCGCAGCAGGTAGGCGCGGCTGTCACCGATGTGCACCATGCCGAACTTGCTGCCCGAGAAAAGCACCGCGGTCAGCGTGGTGCCCATCCCCTCGAGCTGCGGGTTCGCGTCGACGGTGTCACGAAGGTGCTGGTTGGCGGTGCCCACGGCGTGCCGGAGGGCGTCCACCAGCGCGTCGCCGGGGACGTCCTCGTCGAGGGGTGCCATGGCGGCGATGACGATGTTGGAAGCGACGTCACCGGCCGCCATACCGCCCATGCCGTCGGCGACAGCAAGAAGCCGCGGCCCGGCGTAGACGGAGTCCTGGTTCAGGTCTCGGATCAGACCGCGGTCGCTCTGGGCGGCATAGCGCAGGGTCAGGGTCATGGCCGTAACTCGAGGGAAGTGCGACCGATCCGGATCGGTACGCCAAGGGGGACGGGAGTAGGTCCGGAGACCTTACCGCGATCGAGGTAGGTTCCGTTCGTCGAGCCGAGATCCTCGACGAACCACTGACCGTCCCGCGGCACGAGCCGGGCGTGCCGCGCCGAGGCGAAGTCGTCCGTGATCACGAGCGTGGAATCTTCCGCGCGACCGATAGTGATCGGTGCTTCGCCCAGCGTGATCCGGGTGCCGGCCAGTTGCCCGGCCGTCACGACGAGCTGTCGCGCCGCCTTACCGCGTTTGACCTTCGCCGGCCGGCCCGGACTCACCGCGCCACCCACCCCCCGAGGGCTGGCGACGATGCTCTTGGACCGGACCCCAGCGAAGAGATCCCGGCGGATCACACCCACCACGGTGAACACGAAGATCCACAGGAGGATGAGGAAGCCGAACCGGGCAACGGTGAGGACGAATTCGGGCAAGGCGGGATCAGCCGTCCACTCGGAACGTCAGCGTCGTGGTGCCGAGCTGGATCATGTCGCCCGGGTTGAGCGCCACCGCCGACACCCGCTGCCCGTTCACCATCGTGCCGTTGGTCGACCCGAGGTCGGTCAGCACGACCTGGTTGCCGTCGTAGTCCAGACGGGCGTGCCGGCGCGAGATGCCGACATCCGGCAGGCGAAGGTTCGCCTGATCGCCACGACCGATCACGGTCGAGCCCATCTGCAACGGATACGTCCGGCCGTCGCCGGAGATCAGCCCGACGCTGCGCCCGTTCGGCCCACCGTGCGGCGAGTATCCGCCCTGCTGCTCGTACGGCGGGTACTGCGGGCCCGCGTCGTACGCCGGCTGCTGCACCGGGGCGACCTCGCCACCGGTGTAGACCTCGGCGGTGACCCGGAACATGCCCGTGTCGAGCCCGTCGCCGCGCTCGATCTCCACGATCACGTCGCCGTACACCGTCCAGGCCTGCTCACCGATGAACTCGGCCTGAGACTGAGCCAGCTCCTGGGCGAGCGCGGCGGCATAAGGCGCCAGCCGGCTGTGGTCGTACGGTGAGAGGTCGATCACGTAACGGTTCGGCACCAGGGTGCGGCCACCGGCGAGAATGGCCTTGTGCGCCTCGGCCTCCCGCTGCATGGCATTCAGAATCTCCACCGGGTGCACGACACCCTTGAACACCTTCGCGAAGGCCCCTTCAACCAGGCCTTCCAATCGCTTCTCAAAGCGCTGCAGCACGCTCACCGGCTCCTCCTCGGCTTCCGAGGACATGATGGTATCCGGCCGCCGCTCGCGCATCTCCGCACAAGTGCAGCCGGCACTTCTGACCCTCGTATGACCCCCGTCGACGCCGTGCTAGTCTTTCCGGCGTCGAGGGCGATATCAACTCGTCTGGTGACGTGCGACAGCGTAGTCTGTCGCAGCCAGTAACAAAACGGCAGGCCCTCGGGCTTGCAGCCACGGGGATGTGGCGGAATGGCAGACGCGCACGGTTCAGGTCCGTGTGTCCGAAAGGACGTGGGGGTTCAACTCCCCCCATCCCCACGAGTGCGGTGGGCGGAGTGTGTCAGCGGAAAGCGCTGACCGCTCCGCCCTCGTCATATCTGCCGCGGGGCCGAGCCCCGCGCACCCACGGTGCGGGGGTCACCCGGGCTGCGGCGGGTGCGGGTTTTTACCTCGGGGCTGGCGCCCCGCGCGACCATGTTGTGGGTGGGGTTCGGATCGGGCTGGCGCCCTAGGAACCAGGCGGGGCACGGTTTTTACCCCGGGCTGGCGCCCGGGCAACCCAGCGGTGGGCACGGCCTTCGCCCGGGCTGGCGCCCGAGCAACCAGGCGGTGAGCACGGATTTCACCGGGGCTGCGCCCGAGCAACCAAGCGGGGGGCACGGTCTTCAGCCCGCGCTCGCGCCCGGGGCAACCCAGCGGTCGGCGCCGCCTTCGACCCGGGCCGGCGCCCGCACAACGCAGCGGTGCGTACGGGTTCGCCTGGCTGGTGCCCGCGCAACTAGGCCATAAGCACGGCCGTCGCCGGCGCTGGCACTCGCGCTCCAAGCTGTGGGCACGGTTGTCAGCTCGTGCTCGCACCCCACGTAACTGAACTTCGGCACGGCTTTCACTCGCGGGCCGGCGCCCGTGTGACCGAGCCGGGCGCACGGGCTTCAACCTGGGCCCGGGACCGCGCAGCCATCCTGTGGGTTGCGACCCGAGCCCTGACCAAGGGCACGCGCCCAGCGCAACCCAGCCCGGGCCGACGCCGCCCACGGTCACCGGCTCGAGATCTCGTGCGCGCCGCCGAGCGGGCATGGCCTCCGCCTTTGGGGCCGGCGCTGCTCGGCCCCGCGTTCGCGCAGGTCGGGCCTGCGTGTACGGCCTGTCCGCGTTCTTCGGCCCCACTAATCGGTCAGCACGGTCTTCGCCCCGGCACAGCTTCGCCCTCGTCCCTCGATCGGCCCGCGCTGAGTGCCCCCTTGCGGTGGGCTCGCGGACACGCCGGCGCTCTGATCACGGCCCGCCTCACGCCCGCATGCTGCGGTGGCGGGCATTCATCTCGTGGCCGGTGCCTCCGCATGACCAACTCGTGCCCTCGTCGTGGGCGGGATGGGGGTCACTCTTGCGGGGGCGCCGGGATAACGATGCGGTTACGGGATCGGGAGGTGGGGTGAATGGGAGCGGTCACCGTTCGTGGGGGTGCACCGGTGGGCCGCTATGCTCGGCGTCTTGTTGGCGGCGGCTGGTGGAGTTGGGCGTGAGCGTGGCTGGGACGACGAGGGTTCGGGGCAAGCGCAGCGTGCTTGGGGTGCTCGTGGACGTCACGGATTACCAGGACGCCACCGAGCGGATCATCGCGGCGGCGCGTGAGCATCGGCACTACGCGGTTACGGCTCTCGCGGTGCACGGGGTCATGACGGGTGTTCAGGATCGGGCGCACAACGCGCGGCTGAACTCCTTCGATCTGGTCACCCCGGACGGGCAGCCGGTCCGGTGGGCGCTCAACGCCGTACACAAAGCAGGTCTCACCGATCGGGTGTATGGGCCGACGCTGACCCTGAAGGTGGTCGAGCGGGCGGCGGCCGAGGGCCTTCCGATTTATCTTTACGGCTCGACCGAGCCCACCCTGGAGCGGCTCGTCCCGGCGCTGCAGGAGATGTTCCCGGCGCTGAAGATCGCCGGCGTCGAGGCGTCGAAGTTCCGCACGTCGCAGCCGGGCGAGCCGGAGCAGATCGCCGAGCGGATCAAGGCGTCCGGGGCGCGCATCGTGCTGGTCGGCCTGGGATGCCCCCGGCAGGAAGTTTTCACGTACGCCATGCGTCCGCTTCTCGACATGCCGCTGCTCGCCGTCGGGGCCGCCTTCGACTACCACGCGGGACTGCTGAAGAACCCGCCCGCCTGGATGCAGAAGTACGCGCTCGAGTGGCTGTGGCGTCTCGGCCTCGAACCGAAGCGGCTCTGGAAGCGATACGTGCTGCTCAACCCGGCCTACCTGAGCCGGCTCGCGGCGCAGAGAAGTGGCCTGTGGAAGGCCACCCCGCCGGCACCCGCCACCGAGCCGGTGACCAGCTTCGCTGTCTAGCGGTTTTCCCACCGCGGGCGGGGGAGTGGGTCTCGCCACCCCGTAGGGGTTGTGAGTCCGGTGATAACCCGGTTCCCCATCGAAGCGCGCGGGTGAACGCTGACGATGTGGACACCGCAGCAGACCTCATCCTCGCCGTCGCGCTCGTCGCGGTCTGGCTCACCGCCGGGCTGCTCGCCGACGCGCTGCCCGGTGCCCATACGGCTCGCGAGCTGCACCGCCGCTCCCGCAACCTGTCGTGGTTGATCAGGGCAGGCGCCGCGGTGTTCGTGGCCGTCCCGATCGTGACCGGGCTCATGCCGGGCGATGCGGCCGCCCCCACGGCGGCCCTGCTCCCCGCCGTGCCCGCCCTGGTCGTGCTGACCGCCGGGGTGCGCCGGCTCCATCAGGTGCACCTCGGCGCGGGCGCGTTCGCCACCGCGCCGCACGCGCCGTTGCCGCCCGCCCTGCGGGCCGCGGCCGCCCATCCGATGATCCTGGTGCCGCTGCAGGTGACCGGCCTGGCCAGCATCCTGGGCGTGCCGATCGCCGCCCGGTTCGTGACGGTCCCCGGCTCGGACATCGCCGGCATCGCCATCACCGTCGTCGGTGTCGCGGTCGTGGCGATCGGCGTCCGCGCGGCGGTGCGGCACAGCCGGCTCAGCCAGCTGACGCTGGCACCGATCAGCCGCCGTCGCCGCGTACCGGTCGACAGCCGCTAGTTCTTCTTGGCTTCCTGCACGTAGAGCAGTTCCAGAATGGACCGCGCGGCCTCGAACCAGCGGTCCAGCCAGTCCGACGGCGGCAGCGTGCCGCGGGCCGGCAGCTCCAGGAGCAGGCCGCGCAGCAACGGGTGATCCGCCATCGACTGCGACGCGCTCGGGTCCGGCCAGCCCGACGACGGGAAGACCGGCTCGGTCAGTCCCTGAAGATCGAGCGACGGCAGCTTGGCCGCGCGGTCCAGGGCGCTGGTCGGCTCGATGCTGTGCGACCGGCCGGGCGACCGGGTCGGCAGCACCGACGAGCTGTCGGCGTCCCCGGCCAGCGCCTCGCGCCGGTTCTGCCGGTACGCGCTGACGCCGCCACTGAACCGGTCCTGCGCGGACGTGGAGCCGTTGCTCAGGTTTTCGGAACCAATCGTCATGTCTGCCTTGCCTCGCTCGTGAGGTATTCGCGTGAGGTATTCGCCCGTTATGCGCGATCCGGTCCGCGCTTGTGCCGTTCAACGAGGCGAGCGGCGAAACGACTACGGCCGGCTCCCCCGCAGACAGCGGGAGGGCCGGCCGGTATGCGACGGACTACGAGGTCAGAGGTCGAACTCGCCGTCCTTGGCACCGCCCACGAAGGCGTCCCACTCGGCGGCCGTGAAGATCAGCGCCGGCCCTTCGGGGTTCTTCGAGTCGCGTACCGCGATCGCCTCGTCGACGAACGCGACCTCGACGCAGTTGTCAGAGTTGGGCCCGCTGCGCGTGCTCTTGAACCACTGCGCCCGGCTCAGATCGATCCGGAAACCCTTCGCTTCGACTTCCACAATGGCTCCTCTGCCAGCATTTCCATCATCTGGGTGGACTGATCCGGATCAAGTGCCGTCGTCTGGATGGCCTCGAAGATGGCGCGATACTTCTGCAGCTCCTCGAACTTCTCGAGAAACAGCCCGCCGGTCGCGTTCTCGGTGAACACGACGTCGGCGTCGCGCTCCTCCTCGAACTCCAGAATCGCAAACGTGCCGTCCATGCCGGCGTGCGCGCCGACGGCGAACGGCAGGATCTGCAACGTCACGTTCGGCAGCCGGGCCGCCTCGATCAATCGTCGCAATTGATCACGCATGACCTCGTCGCCACCGACCGGCCGGCTCAGCACGGTCTCATCGAGCACCACCCGAAGATCGATCGGATCGTCCGAAGTCAATAACGACTGGCGTGCCATGCGGACGTGGACCCGCTGCTCGATTTCCTGGTCGATGTCCCCCAATCGAGCGGCCTGAATCATCGCAATTGCATACTCTTCGCTCTGGAGGAGGCCCGGAACGACCTGTTGCTCGTATGTCCGGACTGATCGCGCCGCCGCCTCGAGCCCGACGTACGCGCCGGTCAGAACCGTAGAAAACGGATGCCACCATCCCTTTTGTCGCGCTTCTCGGGCAATTTGGACAAGTTCCGCTTTGACCGCCTCGTCAACACCATAAATGTCCAAAATCTTCTGTACGTCCGTAGGGGTCGCGCCGGTATGACCCGTTTCGATCCTGGACACTTTGGACGTCGAGCAACCGATCCTCGCCGCCACCGCGTCGATCGTGACTCCGGCCGCCTCGCGGTGCCGCCGCAGCTCCATCCCGAGCCGGCGACGGCGAATGGTGGGACTCCGTTGCTGATTCACGCCCCCAGTCTCTCTGTGGATCATTTAATGATTCAAGACAACGTGGACAAGACCAACAATCACGGATGGCTGACATGCAACTTGCATCGATCCCACTCGTGGTGCAATCTTTCCGGTATGGCCCGCGTCACTTAGTGTTGACTGGCGGCGCGGACAGGCCAGGCCCATACAACACCGTTTACCGGAACCGAACCAGCCATTAGTCCTAGGTGGACTGATCCACATTGAGATGCCGGCCGGACCGGCGACGGTGACGTTCCGCAACGCTTTTGATGATTGGCATCATCGGAGGCTTGCAAAGGCGTTTCGGCCGGGCACACTTGGTGCTTCCGTGTCAAGGTTTCACCCCGAGATGAGTTTCAGGGCAGGAGAAAACGTGCTACCTCGGTCCGGTGATGTCATACACGTGACGAAGGCGGCGAGTGTCCAATTCGCGGCGCCGATGCTGTTCCGTGTCATCCGGGTCCACGACTGGCCGACCTACGACGGCTGGATCTGGCTTGACGGGTACGAGCTGAACCCCTCCGGCGACGCGGTAGAACGGCGGTCCATCTTCGTCCAGGTCAGCGGCCTGCGCGCGGTGGGCAAGGCGCCCGACCCGCGGGCCCGCAACGGCCGCCAGCCCGGCACGGCGTCCGGGAACATCCGAGCCCGGCTCCGGACGAACCGCTGACGCTCAGTCCTCGTCCGTACCGCCCTCGCCGTCGTCCGAGGCGGCGGTGGTCGGCTGCGTGTTCCCTCCCGCGACGACCAGGGTGACCCTCGTATCCGGTGGCACCTCCTGCCCCTCCGCCGGATCACTGTCGATCACCGTGCCCGCAAGCGCGTCGTCCTCGCGGAAGAGCACTCGCCAGCGCAGCCCCATGTTGCTCAATGCCGCCTCCGCCTCCGGCAAGGGCATCCCCTTGAGCGCCGGGATCGTGATCTCGGTGGTGGTCGGCTCGGTGGTGGACGGCGACGGACTGGGCGACGTCGTGGTCGGCTCGGTCGACGGCGGCGTGCTCGGTGGCTGCGTTGTGGTCTGCGTGGGAGCGACCGTGGGCGGCGTGGTCGGCGCCGGCGCCGGGTCGTTGCCGGTGTTCTGCACGATCAGATAGATGCCGAACGCCAGGGCCGCCAAGAGGATGAGTGCGATGAGGCCCACCAGGATCGGCATCCACCAGCGATCACGGGGTTCGCGGCCCACCGGGTCGGGCCAGTCGTCGGTCTGCTCCTGGTACGTGCCGGGCTGCGGCGGGCGCACCTCGGCACGACCCGACCAGGCTGCGTTCGCTCGGCTCGCCGCCCAGTCGTCGTTCGCCGCGGGCATCACCGCCGTCGGGTCCGGCCCCGGCCGTACGGGATCCGCAATCGTCTCGTCGTCGGCGCCGGGGAATCCGCCGGCCCGGGTCGCGTCGTCGGCCGCCGGAAGCCCGCCGGCCCGGGTCGCGTCATCAGCCGCCGGAACCCGGCCCACCCGCGTCGCGTCATCAGCCGCCGGAACCCCGCCCACCTGTGTCGCGTCCGGATCGACCGCGTCACCCGGACGAGTGGCGTCGGCGTCCTCGTCGGAGCGAGGCGTGAAGGGTCTCGTCTCGTCGCGCTCGTCGGACATCGCCGCTCCTCCGCTGAGGTCACCCCGCACCGGTCAACGTATCCAATCTTGGAGGAGCCGTGGGGCCGGTGCCGCACAAAGCGGTTATCCACCGTCATACGTGACCGATTCGCAGGCGACGTCGGGTGCCGCTACAGTGCCCGGCATGGCCGAGATGGGCTGGACCTCACGAGTGGCCGCCGCGGCCGGGGCTGCCGCGGGGACAGGTGCCGCCCAGCTCGGCCTGGGCTATGGCCTGGGCGTGGTCGTCTGGCCGGTGAGCGCGACCGCCGACGACAGCGAATGGCTGGGCAGCCTGGGCTGGGCAACGTGGATCGCCGCGAGTGCGACGGTCTTCGGCGCGGTCATCGCGGGCCGGCTCGGCGGTGGTCCGGCCAGGCGATGGAGTCCCGCCTGGCGTCTGATTCTCGCGAGCTCCGCGGCGGTCGGGGCCTTGGTGGCCGTCGCGCTCATCGCGCTTCCGGCTCGTTCCGCCGTACGGGGCGACACCTTCTCGCCGCAGGTCATCGCGGGCGGATACGCGCTGCTCGGCGTCGCTCTCGGCTTGATCGTGGCGTTCTGGGCCGTGGTCTCCCGGCCGATCGCCGCGAACCTGATGGCCACCGGCGCCCTGCTGTGGGCGTTGGCCATCGCCGCGATCATGACTGAGCTGGCCTGGCATCGCGATTCCGCGACCTATCTGACGAGCTGGCAGTTCGCCCAGTCGTCGGGCGACGCCCGGGTCGGCACGATCTTCTGGCCGAGCGCGTTGCTGACGTTGACCGCGGCCTTCCTGGTCGGTGCGATCGCCGCGGGCCCGGCGATCCGCCGCGGAAATCTGGGGCTGGGCACCGCGGTGTCCGGTGTGGTCGGCCCGCTCCTGGTCGGCGTGGCGTTCCTGGCGCTGGCGCCGCGCTTGACGGGCAACGCCGGCCCGCTCGAATCCGCCTACCTGGTCGCGCCGTACGCCGTGCTGGCCGGCCTCGCCGGTTCTGCGCTCGCGGTGACCGCGGGTCGCGCGGCCGCCGACCGAGGCACGAGCGATCGCAAACCGGATCGGGACGTGGCAGCGATCCCCGCTGCTTCCCCAGCCGCGCGCGGTGCCGCCAAGGGCCCGTTCGCTCGGCTGACCGGTCGTGCCAAGCTCCCCGCCCAGCCGTCGCCGTCCTCGGCCGGGCCGGCAGCTCCGGACCTGCCGACCCGGGACGAGTCGCCCGCCGAACGCCGATCCCCGGCGCCGGACACCGCTTCCGCCCTGAGCGAGCCGGCGGCCGCCGATCCGGAGATCGCCGCGGCCGCCCGGCCGAACCGCGAACGGGCCCGGAAGGCGACGACCGTGTCCCGGCAGCCGAAGTCGACGGTCACGCCGCCGCCCTCCGAGCCCGCGATCGCCCGGATCAACCCACCGGCGTCGGACGACTGAGCGTGGGGTGCGACTAGTCCGGCCAGGTGTGCACCGGTTCGTTGGTCTGTTGCAGCGTCCAGTAGCGCAGCAGCATGTCGTGCAGGGCCGCGGTCCGGCTCAGGCCACGGCATTCGGCACGGCGCACCGCCTCGATCTGCCAGCTCGCGCCGTTGCGGCCCACCCGGCATCGCTCGTCGATCACGCCCAGCAGCCTGTCCCGCAGGGCCGGCGAAACGCCGTAACGGTCCAGGCCGGCGTACGCCTCGGGAAGCAGCACCGACCGCACCAGCGCGGTCACCGGGATCTCGCCGATCCCCGGCCAGACGACCCTGGCCTCGATCCCGCTGCGTGCCCCCGCCCGGAAGTTCTCCATGGCGGTCGCGAACGGCAGCCGTGACCAGATCGGACGCTCGTCCTCGCTCAGCATCCGGACCAGACCGAAGTAGAACGCCATGTTCGCCAACAGGTCGATCACCGTGGGTCCGGACGGCAGCACGCGATTCTCCACGCGCAGGTGCGGCCGGCCGTCCGCGACGTCGTACACCGGCCGGTTCCACCGGTAGACCGTGCCGTTGTGCAGGCGCAACTCGCCGAGCCGTGGCACGCCGCCGGTCCGCAGCACGTGCATCGGATCCTCGTCCTCGAGGACCGGCAGCAGCGGCGGGAAGTATCGGAGGTTCTCCTCGAACAGGTCGACGATCGAGGTGATCCATCGTTCGCCGAACCACACCCTCGGCCGTACGCCCTGGGCCTTGAGCTCGTCCGGACGCGTGTCCGTGGCCTGTTCGAACAGCACGATCCGGGTCTCGGCCCAGAGCCGCCGGCCGTGCAGGAACGGAGCGTTGGCACCGATCGCGACCTGCACCCCGGCGATCGCCTGGGACGCGTTCCAGAACCGGTCGAACCGCTCGGGCGGCACCTGGAGGTGCAACTGCGCGCTCGTGCAGGCTGCCTCGGGCACGATCGAGTCGCTCGCGCTCTGCAACTGCTCCTCGCCGCGGATGTCCAGCCGGAACTGCTCCCCGCGTGCGCCGGCCAGTTCGTCGTTGAGCAGCCGATATCGCCTGTTCTCGGAGAGGTTTGCGAGGACGAGATGATCCGGCCCGAGGGTGGGCAGCATGCCGATCATGACCAGCCCGGCCTCGGCCTTGGCCGCGCGATGGGCCGCGCGTCGCAGACTGTCCAGCAGGTCACGCTCGTACTCGGCGAAGCCGTGGCCGACGATGGACCGTGGCCGGGCGTTGAGTTCGAGGTTGAAGCGCCCCAGCTCGGTCTGGAAGCTCGGGTCGGCGAGGTGGGCGAGCACCTCGGCGTTGCGCATGGCGGGCCGGGCCGCCGAGTCGATCAGGTTCAGCTCGATCTCCAGGCCGGTCATGCCGTCACGGGTCGCGAAGATGCCCAGCTCAAGCATCTCGGCCAGGGCGTCGAGACATCGGCGCACCTTGTGGCGGTAATGAACCCGGTCGTCCGGAGCGAAGACGACGGTTGCGAGATCCTTGCCCACTCACCCTCCCGGCGCGGCCAGGGACGAAACTGTGTCGGTCACCACTCTGTGAGCGAGCCAGTGCGTTCCGTTTACCTTGCCATCCTGGTGGCCACCACCGCCACAGGAAGAGCCGCCGTCCGGTATCCGGACGGCGGCTCTGGATGATGCCCTGATCGCGGGTGCGCGGTTGAACGCGCTCCTCGCTGAAGCGGGGAGGAGAACAGGATCAGGCCTGGCGGACGGCCTCGCCCTCGATCTCGATCTTCACCTTCTTGCTGACCATGACGCCGCCACCCTCGATGGCCACGTTCCAGGTCAGGCCCCAGTCCTCGCGGTCGATCTCGGTGGTGGCGGTGAACCCGAAGATCGGCTGACCGGCGCCGTTGGTGCCGGCACCGTCGAACTCGACGGTCAGCTCGACCGGCTTGGTGACGCCCTTGATGGTGAGCTCGCCGTCGAGGACGAACTCGGCGCCGGCGTGGGACTTGATGCCGGTGCTGCGGAACTCCATGGTCGGGTACTTCTCGACCTCGAAGAAGTCACCGCTGCGCAGGTGGTTGTCCCGATCGACCGCACCGGTGTGGATACTGGCGGTGTTGATGGTGGCGGAGACGGAGGACTTCAGCGGGTCGTCGCCGAGGACGATCGTGGCGCTCGCCTCAGCGAACTGGCCGCGAACCTTGGCGACCATCATGTGACGCACAACGAAGCCGACACGCTTGTGAGCAGGGTCCATCTCATACGTGCCCGCAACCGGGATCTGGAGACCCTCGAACGGACGGGTGCTGACGGCGGACTCAGACATGAAAGGCCTTCTCTCAGGGAGGGTGGAGCAAGTTCAAGTTGTCTGACGCAACAACAATATTCTCGGCAACATTCCCTCTGTCAAGAGTTTCCGGGTACCATGATGTCGTGAGTACAGATCTGGAAGACCCCCGTCTCACCGCGGCGGGCCTGTTCGCCGAGGCGTTCCAGGGGATCAGCCATCGGTTCGCACAGCAGTTCGAGCAGCACCGGCTGTCCACCGTCGAGTTCGAGGTGCTGACGCGCCTGGCCCGCTCGCCGCATCAGCGGCTGCGGATGACCGACCTGGCCGGCCAGACATCATTGTCCACCAGCGGATGCACCCGTGTCGTCGACCGGATGGACCGCGACGGCCTGGTTCGCCGGGAGGCTTGCGCCAGCGACCGCCGCAGCTCGTACGCGGTGATCACCGAAACCGGGCTGGCCCGGCTCAACGAGGTGCTCCCCGGGCACATCGAGCTCATCGAGCAGTGGTTCACCGGCTTGCTCAGCCCCGAGCAGCTGGAGTCGATGCTCGGGTCGCTGCGCCAGATCCGCGATGCGGTCCACCCCTGCGCCACGGCCGGCATGGACGACGACACGCCCTCCGTCGAGGCGGCCTGACAGCCGGTAATCATCCGCCGCCGCGAAGATCGCAGAACCGGCAGAACTACCGGCAGAACCGGGCGACCCGTCGGACTTAACCGGACATATCATCCCGATTGAGCGGCTGCGCGCGGCTACTGTGATCCGCGCAGGGGGATGCGGCGCGACCGAGGCGATGTGCGGCTTGACGGGGGAGCCGTCGTTCTCGCCGCGTTTACTGGTGGGGCGTTGCGACGGCCGGCGCGTGGGGGGCACGCCATGCCGGCCGTCCGCGCCGCGCCAGCCCCCTGCGAAGTCTTCGAGTTCTCGCGGGCGACCGGCAGAGGCTTCGAGCCGGCAGAGGCGGCACTCGACGCCGCGGATGCCGGGCAACGCGCGGACGAGGCGATCCGCGCCGCGCGGCCGGAGCTACGGCTGGAAGATCTGCTCCAGGGTGTCCGGGCCCAGCTGGTCCCGCTCCCGGGGCACCAAGGTGATCCCCCCGGCACGGCACAGCTCGGTCAACCGCCGCACCGCCCGGGCACGTTCCTCCTGGTCGGGCGTGCTGGCGATCAAGCCGACCAACGCCTCCACCACGTCGCGTGGATCATGCGCCCCGCCGTACGCCTCCGCGGCCCTCGCGTAACACTCCGCCGCCCGCTTGTGCTCGCCCAGCCGCGTCGCGATCGCCGCCTCGACCACCATCGCGGAGCCGTCCGCCGGCTGGTCCTCCGGCAACCGCAGCCTCTCCAGCACCTCACGCGCCGCCTCGGCCCGGCCCGACTCGGCCAGCGCGAGCCCGATCGTGGCCAGCAGCCGCCGCCGGTGATTCGGGTCGCCGATCCGTTCCAGCTCGACCATGGCGCTGCGCCCCAGCCGCTCGGCCTCCTCCGGCCGACCGTCCAGCCGCGCCACCTCGGCGAGGTTCGCCAGGGCCACCGCCCGCAGCCGGTCCTCGCCGCACCGGCTGGCCAGGTCGTCCACCGCGGCCAGCCGGCGCCGGGCCGCTTCCAGGCGGCCCTCGCGGATCTCGTGCCAGGTCAGGTTGTTCTCGGCGACCGCCATGTCCCGGGCCTTGCCGGTGCGCCGGGCCAGCGCCAGTGCCGCCTCCCCGTGCCGGCGGGCCTCGTCGTAACCGCCGCTGGTCATCCACATCGCGACCAGTTGGGTGTGCGCGGTCAACTGCCCCGCCACCGAGTCCAGCCGCTCGAACTCCGCCACCGCCTGGTTCGCCGAGCCGATCTCCTCGCTGCCCGCGCCGTGCTCCAGGGCGAGCTGCGCCAGCCCGACCTTCGCCCACGCCCGGACCTCCGGGTCGGCGTCCGCCGTGCGCGGGTCGTCGAGCAGGCGGCGCAACCACTGGCGGCCGCTGACGTCCAGGCCACGGAAGCGCCACCACCGTGGGAGCGCGGCCGCGATGCGCAGGGCGGTGTGCGGGTCCTCGCCGGCCGCGAACGCCAGGGCCGCGCCGAGGTCGCTGGCCACGTTGTCGAGCCGGCCGGCCGCGTCGGCGAGGTTGGTGCCGATCAGGTCCGGGGCGGTCTGCTGGGCCAGGTCGGCCAGGACCAGCGCGTGCATGCGACGGCCCTCGAACAGCTCACCCTCGGCCGCGGCGCGCTCGGACGCGAAGTCGCGCACCACGTCGAGCAGGCGGAACCGGAACGTACGGCTGCCGCGCACGCTGAGCAGGCCGAGTTCGAGCAGGCGGTTGAGCAGGTGCACGACGTCGGCCCCGTCGGTCTGCAACCCCTCGGTCATCTGCTCGGCGAGGCCCAGAGACCAGCGGTAACGGAACATCGCGAGGCGGCGCAGGGCGTGCTGCTCGCCCGGGTCGAGCAGGCGGTAGCTGGCGGCGACGGCGTCCCGCAGCGAGACGACGGCCTCGGCCGGGGACATGACCGAGCCGGGACGGTCCAGGTCGAGAACGCGGTCGCCGTACCGGTCGAGGATCTCGGGGACGGTCAGGACGCGTCCCCGGGCGGCGGCCAGCTCGAGCGCGAGGGGCAGCCCGCCCAGCCGGCGGACCAGCGTGGCCAGCGGCCCGATCTCGTCGGGTTCCAGCGGCGTGTGCCGGACCCGGTTGAGACGCTCCAGGAACAGGGCGGCGGCCGGGTACGCGGCGACGTCCGGCACCGTGCCGGCCGCGTCCGGCGGTGGCACCACCAGTGGCGCGAGCGGCCAGACGCGCTCGGCGGGCAGCCCGATCGGATGCCGGCCGGTGGCCAGGAAGCGCAGCGACGGGATGCGGTCGAGCAGCCGGGTCAGCATCTCGGCGGTCGCCTCGGGAGCGCGTTCCACGGCGTCGACGAACAGCAGCGCGGCGCGTCCGGCGAACCGGCCGGGCAGGTCGTCGGAGCGGCCCACGCCGAAGCCGGCCGCGATGCTGCCGAGGATCTCACCGACCGACGAACCCTCGGTGATCACGATGCCGGCGACGCCACCCGGGTACGCCGCCGCGACGCGATGCGCCACCACGAAGCCGAGGCTGGTCTTGCCGACGCCGGCGATGCCGACCAGGGTGACCCCGCGCGGGCCGTCCACCGCGGTCAGACGAGTGACCAGCTCGTTCACGTCGTCGTCGCGCCCGATGAGCTCGACGATCGGCGGCATCTGGAGGAAGCCGGTCGGGGGCAGCGGCTCCTCGGTGGCCTGTCCCCGCGCCGCGGCCAAAAACGCCTCCCGGTCGGCGCCGGCCAGACCCAGCGCCGCGGCGAGCAACTCCACGGTGGTGCGTTGCGGTCGGGAGGCCCGCCCGCGTTCCAGATCACGAACCGTCCGTACGCCGATGGCCGCGCGACCGGCCAGCTCGTCCTGGGTGAGCTTGGCCCGTAACCGGTGCCGCCGCAGCACGACGGCGAAGACGGATCCGCCCTGGTCCGCACCCTCGTCCGCCGCCATGAAGCGAACCTATGCATCGGTGACGATGCCCGCGAGCAGAGATCCGCTCGTGTCGGGAAGCGGACCGAACCCTTGTCACGCCATAACAGGAATTAGTGGTTCAGAGTCCCAGACCCCGCGCGATCAGCATGCGCTGCACCTCGGACGTGCCCTCGCCGACCTCCAGGATCTTGGCGTCCCGGTAGAAGCGGCCCACCGCCGACTCGTTCATGAAGCCGTATCCGCCGTGCACCTGGGTCGCGTACCGGCTGTTCTCCATGGCCGCGTTGCTGGCGTTGAGCTTGGCGATCGACGCATACCGCTTGAAGTCCTCGCCGGCCAGCATCCGGGCCGCCGCGTCGTAGTACCCGAGCCGGGCCGTGTGCGCGCGCAACTCCATGTCGGCGATCATGAACTGGACGGCCTGGTAGTTGCCGATCGTCCGGCCGAAGGCCACGCGCTCCTTCGCGTATTTCACCGACTCGTCGACGCAGCCCTGGGCGAGACCGACGGACAGCGCCGCGATGGCGATCCGGCCCTCGTCGAGGATGCGCAGGAACTGGGCGAAACCGCGGCCACGCCGGCCGAGCAGGTTCGCGGCCGGCACCCGTACGTCATCGAAGGAAAGCTCGTGGGTGTCCGACGCACACCAGCCGACCTTGGAGTAGCCCGGCGCGACCGTGAAGCCCGGCGTCCCGGCGGGCACGATGATCGTGGAGAGCTCCTTGGAGCCGTCCGGGTTGGTGCCGGTCACCGCCATCACGGTGACCAGGCAGGTGATGTCGGTCCCGGAGTTCGTGATGAACGCCTTCGACCCGTTGATCACCCATTCGCCGGTGGACTCGTCGAGCACCGCGCGGGTGGCGATCGCGGCCGCGTCCGAGCCGCTGCCCGGCTCGGTCAGGCCGAACGCGGCCAGCGCCTCGCCACTGGTCAGCCTCGGCAGCCAATGCCCCTTCTGCTCGAGGGTGCCGAACCGGTAGATCGGCATGATCCCCAGCGAGACGCCCGCCTCCAGGGTGACCGCGACCGAGCTGTCCACTCTGGCCAGTTCCTCGAGGGCGAGGCAGAGCGCGAAGTAGTCGCCGCCCATGCCGCCGAACTCCTCCGGGAACGGCAGGCCGAACAGGCCCATCTTGCCCATCTGGCGGACCACGTCGTACGGGAAAGTCTTGTGCTCGTAGTGCTCGGCGATCACTGGCGCGACCTGTTCGCGGGCGAAGTCCCGCACGGTGGCGCGCAGGGCCTCCTGCTCCTCGTCGAGCCGGAAGTCGACCATGGCTTGCTCCTGTCAGACGGGCGTGACGCCGTGCCGGCGCCGGGCGAAGCTGCGGTCCTTGGTGCGTGCCGCGTCGTAGCGGCGGATGAGCTCGTCGCGCAGGTCGCCCGGTTCGACGACGGTGTCCACGACCAGCTCGCTGGCGAGACGCATGATGTCGATGTCGCGCTCGTACTCGGCGCGGCGCTCGGCGACGAAGGCCTCCCGCTCCTCGGGCGAGCCCAGCGCGGCGATCTTGTTGGCATAGACCGCGTTGACCGCGGCCTCCGCCCCCATCACCGCGATCTTGGCAGTGGGCAGGGCGATGGTGGCGTCCGGATCGAAGCCGGGACCGGCCATGGCGTAGAGACCGGCCCCGTACGCCTTGCGGACCACCACGCAGATCTTGGGTACCGTGGCCTCGGAGATGGCCGTGATCATTTTGGCGCCGTGCCGGATGATGCCCTGTTTCTCGACGGCCGAGCCGACCATGAAGCCGGGCACGTCGCAGAGGAACAGCAGCGGGACGTTGAAGGCGTCGCAGAGCTGCACGAAGCGGGTCGCCTTGTCGGCCGAGTCGACGAAGAGAACACCGCCCTTGAACATCGAGTTGTTGCCGACCACGCCGATGACCTCGCCGTTGAGCCGGGCGAAGCCGATCGTGAGCTCGCGCGCCCACAACGCCTGGATCTCGAGGAACGAACCCTGGTCGACGATCCCCTTGACGTAGCGCCGCATGTCGAAGGCCTGCCGCTCGCTGGCCGGGACGAGCGCGCCGAGATCGATGTCCTGCGGCGCCGCCGGCTGCGTGGCGGGCGGCTTGTTCTCCCAGTTGGACGGCAGGTACGACAGGTAGGAGCGGACCACGTCGAGCGCGTCGTTCTCGGTCTTGCAGAGGAAGTGGCCGACCCCGGACTCGGCGCAGTGCACGCGGGCGCCGCCCATGGCCTCGAGCGTCGTCTTCTCGCCGGTGACCATCTCCACCATGCGGTCGGAGCCGAGGTACATGCTGGCGTTGCCGTCGACCATGGCGACCACGTCGCAGAAGGCCGGGATGTACGCCCCACCGGCCGCGGACGGGCCGAACAGGGCACAGACCTGCGGAATCGCCCCGGAGGCACGCACCTGGGTGTGGAAGATCTTTCCGGCTCCGCGCCGGCCCGGGAACAGATCGACCTGATCGGTGATGCGTGCCCCGGCCGAGTCGACCAGGTAGACCATGGGTACCGAGGACTGCAGGGCACGCTCGATGATCCGGATGATCTTCTCGACCGTACGGGCTCCCCAGGAACCCGCCTTCACGGTGGAGTCGTTCGCCATCAGACAGACCCGGCGGCCGTCGATCGTGGCGATTCCGGTGATCACGCCGTCGGCGGGCAGGCCGTCGGCGAGGCTGTTGGCGAACAGACCGTCCTCGACGAAGGAGCCCTCGTCGACCAGCAGCGCGATCCGCTCGCGGGCGAAGAGCTTGCCCTTCGCCGCGTTGGCCGCGTGGTACCGCTCGGCGCCGCCGGTGAGCACCCGCTTGCGAACCTGCGCGAGCGCCTCGTCCTCGACCACGTGCCCTCCACTTGCCTGAACGGTCGTTAGGTTTAACGAGCGTTAGGGTAGCCCATCGGCGCAGCGAGCGCCAACGACGAACGGGAGCCCCCGCAGGCAGCGGGGACTCCCGTCCGTTTCCTTACCACCGGTGCTGTGGAGAAGCACCGGCTCTGTTCGACGCCTCCTGGCGTCGTCGGGCCGCACCCGGGACCGGCACGACCCGGTCTCTCGCTATCGCAAGGTTCAGCGCAGCGTGCTCAGCAGGCCGAGGCTGCCCAGGCCGGCGTTCTCGGTCACGCCGCCGACGGTGTCGCTCACGCCACCGACGGGCAGTGCCTCGCGGCCGCCGTCGCTGTCGGACTTGCTGCCCGTGGCGACCGGCTTCTCGTCGCCGTAACCCGAGTGGGCCGGCTTGGTGCCGCCGTAGCCGTTGTGGGCCGGCTTGGCGCCCTGGTCGTCCTTGTCGCCGTTGTCGCCCGCGTACTGGTCGTCGTCACCGTTGTCACCGGCGTTGTCGTTGCCGTTGCCGTGACCGTGGTGGCCCTTGTGACCGTGGCCCTTGCAGCCGTGCCGGTCGTGCGCCCAGCCACGGTCGCCGCAGCGGTCGCCGTCCCAGCCGTCGAAGTCGTCCCGGTCGCCCAGAACGTCGCCGATGCCGTTGTAGCAGACGGCCGACGAGCTGGCGCCGCCGAGCAGCAGGCCGAGCGAGTTGCCGCAGGCGTTGATCGGCACGTTGATCGGAACAGCGGCCTGGGTGCCGTTCAGGACACCGACGTTGTGGCCGTTGCTCTGCACGACGTCCGGGTGGGTCGACTCGACCGAGTTGACCGAGACCGTCCGGGAACTGGCGCCGCCGAGGGCCGCGATCGAGTTGCCGGACAGGTTCACCGGGAGGGTGATCGGCGCGAACAGCTGGGTGCCGTTGGCGACGCCGACGTTGTCGCCGTTGCTCTGGATGGCGTCCTCGGTGACCTTGGCGCTCTCCCGGCGCCGGTCGCCGATGACGTTGGCGCAGATGGTCCGGCTGGTCGCCCCGCCGAGCAGCGCGATCGAGTTGCCACAGACGTTGACCGGGATGTCGATCGGCGCGTACAGCTGCGTGCCGTTCAGGAACCCGACGTTGTCGCCGTTCGACTGGATGGTGCGGTCGTCCCAGCGGTGACCCTCGGTGCGGGCGCTCTCGTTGCGGCCGATCTTGTTGACCCCGACGCTGCGCGAGTCCGCGCCGCCCAGGACCGCGACCGAGTTGCCGACCACGTTGACCGGCACGTTGACCGGCAGGTACGCCTGGGTGCCGTTGAGCAGGCCGACGTTGTCGCCGTTGGACTGGATGGCGCCACCGTTGGGCCCCCAGCCGCCCTTGGTCTTGCCGCTCTCGATGTGGTTGACGCCGGCGCTCTGCGAGTCGGCACCACCGAGGATGGCGATCGAGTTCCCGACGACGTTGACCGGAACCTTGATCGGCGCGACGATCTGCGTCCCGTTGAGCAGCCCGACGTTGTCGCCGTTGCTCTGGTGGGAGTCGGCCTGCGCGGCGGCCGGCGCGAACAGCAGGGCGCCGGCGGCCAGGACGCCAACGCTCAGAGTCTTGCGAACCCAAGTCTTCATGCGGAAGAAATGCCTTTCCGAAATGATCTGATGAATGGCTTATTCAATTAACGGTGTTTCGGTACGTGCATTTCGGGCGCAGCGGTGCCCTGGCGCGTTTTCTTCTGCCCTGACTCCGCTTGTCGACATGCGCCCCTTTGGCGCTTCGGTGCGGTGCGTGTGATTTCAGGCGCTGACGATTCGCCGCTTGTTCGCAAGCGGTTGAGGAATCAAGCCGGAACGCTGACACCGAAGCCGGTGCCGGCCGGGTTGCCGGCGGTCGTCGACCGCCGGGCGCCATCACTCAGTCAGGTGAGACGGTCGGTGCCTCGGCGTCATGGCGCCGGACCTCGACATCGGATGCGATCGGCAGCGGATGGCAGGCCATCGTGCTGCTCGCGATCGCCGCCGGCAGGAAGGCCGCGGAGCCACCTTCCGTCGGTGTCCCCGACCCGGTGGTCGGGGTGGTGCCGCTGACATCTCCGAGGTGCAGCCGCAGCGGTGCCACGGGTCCGTCACCGCCGGGCGTCTGCTGTGTTGCCGTCTCCGATTCGGCCACGGTCACCGCAGGTGCGGGGGCCGCGCGACGGGCGGAGCGTGCCTTGCCGTGGTGGTGCACCGAAGTGCCCGCCCGTAAGGCCTTGCTGATCGGGGTGCGACTCGCCACCGCCACCGGCGCCGGAGATTCCGCCGCGGTCACCGGCTCGACGGCCGGCGCCTGAACCGGCGCTACCGCCGGTTCGTGCGGCCGCTCGGCGGCCGGATCGGACTTCGCGGTGAGCCGCTGCTGGGCGTTCGCCGGGCCGCCGGTGGGGCGGTCAGGGCCGGCTACCTCCCGCAGGACCTGGTCGACCCCGCCGGCGGCGGTGTCCACAGGTGTCCCGCTCTGGCCGTGAACGACCTCGTCGATCGTCTCCACCGGGCGGGTCAGAACCCGCCGGGGCACGTCGATGACGTCGGCCACGATGTTGGCCGGGCGCTCGGCCTCCAGCGGCTGGGCGGCCGCCTTGAGGAAGCCGGTGACCGGCGTGATGGTGTCGCTGTCGACCACGGAACCGAGCAACGAGCCGACGGGCCCGTCCGTACGGTCGGCGGCCTGAGCAGCGGCACCGGTGAGCAGCCAGGCCGCACCGGCCAGGCCGCCGACGACGAGCACGCGCAGACCCCACCGGGAACCGGTGGTGCGTCGCGCGCGGCGATCCTTACGCCGCTCCGCCTCCTGGATGTGAGGCGGCAAGGGCGCGGAGACGCCGGTGGACGATGTGGACGGCGACGGGTACGCCGCGCGCGGCGTGCGCTCGACCCCCAGCCCCGTCATGTTTCGCCCCTCGTCGTTCCGACTCGACCGGTGGCCGTTTGCCTGAACCGGCAGTCGGCCACTCGTATTGGTAACGAAACGACGGAGCCCGGGTCACGCGGGCAAATCGGAAAAATGATCGCAGGCCGCTGCGGAGGAAATCACACCAATCTGGTGCGGGGCCCGGCGCGAAGAACGCCGGACGGCAACGTCTTGCCGAGCATTTTCTCGGCCATCGCCGCGGTCTCGATCAGACGGTCCAGGTCGATTCCGGTGTCGATGCCCATGTCGTGCAGCATGTGGACGACCTCCTCGGTCGCCACATTTCCCGAGGCTCCCGGCGCGTACGGGCAGCCGCCGATCCCGCCCGCACTCGCGTCGAACTCGGTGATCCCCAGTTCGAGCGCGGTGAGGATGTTGGCCAGCCCGGTGCCGCGGGTGTTGTGGAAGTGCAGCAGGTCGGGACGGACGGCCGAGAGCAGATCGCGGACCCGCCGCGGGGTCGCCATGCCGGTGGTGTCGCCGAACGCGATCCGGTCCGCACCGTCCGCGCGCACCCGGGCCACGATGGCCGCCACCCGGTCCGGATCGATGTCCCCCTCGAACGGGCAGCCGAAGCTGGTCGCGACGATCACTTCGACCGTCGCGCCGGCGTCGTGGATCAGCGGGACGAGCTGGGCGATGTCGTCGAGCGACTCGTCGGTCGACCGGTTGAGGTTGCGGCGGTTGTGGGTGTCCGATGCGGACACCACCACCTCGATCTCCCGGAAACCCGCGGCGAGAGCACGCTGAGCACCACGGGAGTTCGGGACCAGCGCCGAGTACCGGACATCCGGATTTTTCCGGATCTGTGCCCACACGTCGTCCGCGTCGGCCATCTGCGGGATGACCTTCGGGTGGACGAACGACACCGCCTCGATCCGCTTGACGCCGGTCTCGCTCAGGGCGTCGATCAGACGGACCTTGGCCTCGGTCGCGACGGGCTCCTCATTCTGGAGTCCGTCCCGCGGCGCGACCTCGCGGATGCTCACCTCGCCGATGCTCATCGCCTTCACCTCATCCGCGACACGATGCCGGTGTCGTAGTCACCGGACCGGAATTCCTCGTTCTCCAGCAGCTCGGCGAAGAACGGCAGGTTGTTCTTCGGGCCGGCGATCTCGAAGCCGGCCACCGCGGTGCGTGCCTTGGCGATCGCGTCCGCGCGGTCCCTGCCGAAGACGATCAGCTTGGCCATCAGCGAGTCGTAGTTCGGCGTGACCGTGGTGCCCTCGGCGTAGCCGGAGTCGACCCGCACGCCCTCGCCGGTCGGCTCGACCCAGGTGGTGACCTTGCCGGGACCGGGAAGGAACCGCTTCGGATCCTCGGCGTTGACCCGCAGCTCGATCGCGTGGCCGGTGCTGGTCAGCGCGTCCGGGTCGAAGGTGGGCGCCTCGCCGGACGCGATGCGCAGCTGCTCCTCGACCAGGTCGATGCCGTGGATCAGCTCGGTGATCGGGTGCTCGACCTGCAGCCGGGTGTTCATCTCCAGGAAGAAGAACTCGCCGGTGGCCGGGTCGAGCAGGCACTCGACGGTGCCCGCGTTGCGATAGCCGACAGCCTCGCCGGCCTTGACCGCGGCGGCCAGGAACCGCGCGCGCAGCTCCGGGCCGACCGCCGGGGACGGGGCCTCCTCCACCAGCTTCTGGTTGCGGCGCTGCACCGAGCACTCGCGCTCGGACAGGGCGATCACCCGGCCGTCGGCGAGACCAAGGATCTGCACCTCGACGTGGCGCACGCGGGGGAAGTAGCGCTCGATCAGCACCGACCCGTCGCCGAACATGCGCTCGGCGAAGGCGCGGACCTTGTCGTACTCGGTGCGCAGGCCGGCCTCGTCGTTCGCCACGGCCATGCCCATGCCGCCGCCACCGGCCGCGGCCTTGACCATCACCGGATACCCGATCGAGGTCGCGGCCTCGATCGCCGCCTCCACCGTGGCCGCCGGGTCCTGCGTGCCCGGTGCGACCGGCACCCCGGCGGCGGCCATCAGGTTCCGTGCGTTGATCTTGTCACCCATCGCGGCGATCGCCTCGGCGGACGGGCCGACCCAGATCAGGCCGTTCGCCTCGACGGCGCGGGCGAAGTCGGCGTTCTCGCTGAGGAAGCCGTAACCGGGGTGGATCGCCTGGGCACCGGTCGACTTCGCGGCGGCCAGGATGGCCTCGGTGTTGCGATAGCTCTGCGCCGGGTTCGCCGGGCCGAGGTTGACCGCCTCGTCGGCCTCGAGCACGAAGGGCATGCCGGCGTCCGCCTCCGAGTGGACCGCGATCGTCCGGATCCCGAGCCGCTTGGCGGTGCGGATGATCCGGCGGGCGATCTCGCCCCGGTTGGCGATGAGCAGCGACTCGATCATGTACGTCTTTCTCTCTCGACGGCAGGAAGGGTGACGACCCGTCAGTGCCCGGTCAGCGCGTGCATGGTGGCATCGCGCAGCAGCGCGGCCCGGCGACGGCGGTCGACCTCGCCACCCAGGAACGGGGTCGAGTTCATCAGGCCGAACGCCGAGTGGGCCAGCACGCGGGCCTCGGCCGGCTCGAGCTCGGGCCGCAGCGTGGCGAGCACGCTCACCCACTCCTCCACATAGAGGCGCTGGAGGCGGCGGATCTGCCGGCGCGGCTCGTCCGGCAGACGGTCGAGCTCGTGCAGGTGCAGCGCGATGACCGCGGGGTTGGCCAGGGCGAACTCGACGTGGAAGTCGATCAGGTCGGCCAGCGCCGCGCCGGCGTCGTCGGGGTGGTGGGCCACCCGCGCCTTGCCGCCGTGCAGCAGGCCCTCGCTCACCGGGATGAGCGCGGCGACCAGCATGGCCTCCTTGCCGGCGAAGTGGTGATACAGCGCCGGACCGGTGACGCCGGCCGCCGAGCCGATATCGTCCATCGAGACGCCGTGATAGCCACGGGCCGCGAAGAGGCCGACCGCGATCTGGAGGATCTCGTCTCGGCGCGACCGGCGCCGGGGCGCGGGCGGCCCCGGCCGGTGCTGCTGATCAACCGTCGTCACCTGGCCACTGTAACCCGCTGTCAAGCCCCGCACTTAACGGCCGTTCAGGATGTGGACGGCCCCCGGACCGCCTCCTGAACCTCGGCCCACACGCGTTCGGCGACCTCACGGCTCGGCGCGTCCGCGGGCAGCCGGGTGATCAGTTCGCGCATCACCCGCTCGGCCTCGGTCACGTCACCCGAACGCAGTAACGCCTCACCCAGCATCCCGGTCAGCCGATCGGCCTGATCGGTCGCCCCCACCGCCGCCAGGTGTCCGGGCGCCGGACGCAGGTGCGGCACCGCCTCGCCGAACCGTCCGTGCGACATCAGCACGTTGGCCACCTCGTACGAGGTCATCCACCGCTGGAACATCGCGTTCGGCTCGGCGGCCAGTTCGGGCGGCAGCGCGTCGAATCGCTCGGCGACGACGTCGATGAGTTTCACCGCCGCATCCGGCTCGCCCGCGTAGTTCAGCGCGCCGATCCGGCGGCGCAGGCAGCGCATCTCGCCGATCGGGTCGTCCGCGGCCCGCAGGTCGGCAGCGGCCGCCTCGAACGCGGCCGCCGCCTCGGCGTCGCGGTCCATGTCGTACAGCAGGCCGGCCAGGTCCTCACCGATCTGCCCGCGCCCGGCCGGGTTGCCGGCCAGCCGCTCGATCAGCTCCCGGTACTGCGTCACCGCCCCGACCTGGTCGCCGAGCTGGCGGTACTGCCCGGCCAGCAGATAGCGGGTGTTGTTCGCCTCGTCCTCCAGGCCCAGCTTCTCGAACCCGGCCAGGGCCTCCTCGGCGACCTCGGCGGCCTCGACCGGCCGGCCGGCCATCCGGTACGCGTCGGCCAGCTCGCCGCGAAGGTGCGCGCCGCCCTCCTGCAGGCCCCGCTCGGCGCACAACGCGATCGCCTCGACCAGGCCGGGCACCGCCTCGACCGGCCGGCCCAGCCGGACCAGCGCCCGGGCCCGGGCAATGTGGGCGTCCAGCGCCGCTTCGTTCTCGCCCGTGGCCAGCACCGCACCGAACACATCGACCTTGATCGCCGGGTCCTCCACCGCATGGCCGTACACCAGGCCGGCCCGGGCCACCCGGTGAGCCGGACCATGCGCGCGATAGAACTCGTACGCCTGGCGGGCCGACGCGGCGGCCTCCGCATGCTTGTGCGCCGCGTGGCACACCTGCGCATGGGTGACGGCGGTCATCGCGATCAACCTCGGGTTACCGGTCTCCGCGGCGGCCGCGACGGCCTTGTCGCTGCACTGCTCGGCGTCGGCCACCCGGCCGCGGATCGCGTGCAGGGCGGACAACCTGCCCCAGGCGTTCGCCCGGTCGAGCGCGCCGCCGTGCGCGGCCTGATAGTCGGCGTCGGCCTGGACGAGATCCTCGTCGACGTCGCCGCCCCCGTAGGCGTTCTCCATCTCGATCCGGGCGCGGATGGTGCTCAGCTCGCCGGTCGCACCGGCTTCGGCGAATCGCTCGGCCGCCTCCCTCCAGTGCTTGATCACCGCATCGTGGCCGGTGCGGCGCAGCCGGTTGCCGGCGATCACCGCCCGGCGCCCGGCGAGCAACGGGTCCGATGTGCCGGAGAACCGGACGTCGAACTCGGCCAGCACCGCGTCGATCAGCTCCTCGCGGTCGTCGTGGTAGTACTCCAGCGCGAGGTCGAGCAGCTCCGACGCGGTGGCACCGGCCGGGATCTCCGGCACCGGCATGGGCACCGGCTCGAACGACGGCGCCGGGGCCTTTCCGGCGGCCACCGGCCGGGCGGCCGGGGAGAGCGTCAGCACGACCTCGTACGGCTCGGCCGCCAGATCCTTCGCGATGCTGTCGCCGATGGTCGTGGTGCCGTTGCGCTCGTCGAACCGGCGGGCCAGCGCGGTCGCCCGCCCGGCCAGCTCGGTGGCGAGCTCGACCGCGATGACCTCCCCGTGGTCGCGCCGGCGGATCACCGTGTCGCCGTGCCCGAGCTCGGTGAGGCGGCGCAGCAGCATCGACGCGTCGGCGGCGAAGTGCATCTCGGCGGACGGTGAGGGCGCCTTCTCGAGCCAGTCGATGTGCCGTTGCAGGATCTCCAGGCCGCGATGCTCGTTGCCGGTGCGGGCGCAGAACCTGATGTGGTCGCCGATGTCGCTCAGGTCGGCGAGGTTGCCCCGCTCGAGACGGTACGACCGGCGATGCGCGTCGGCGGCCTTGTCCAGCTCGCCGATCCGCAGGTACGACGTCATCAGGTTGCTCAGGATGCCCTGGGGCTGCTCGTTGCAGTTCAGCTCGCCGGAGAGCACCGGCTCGGCGGTCGCGACCGCCTCGGCGTAGCGGCCGCGGGAGTTCAGATAGAAGGCCACCGACGACGGGTCACAGCCGGCGCAGTCGGAGAGCGAGTCGCGCGGCGCGGCCTGCCACCGCTCGAACCATTCGTCGGCCTCGGGCAGCCCGACGTGGTTGGTCACCAGATACCGCATCTTGTAGACGGCCTGCAGGCTGTGCCCGTCCTCGCGGTAGCGGCGTTCCATGTCGTCGAGCACCGCATACGTGCGGTCGAGCGGGATCTCGGGGAACTTGGTCATCGAGTTGACCATCGTCTTGAAATGCCAGAGCAGCGTGTGCTTGCCGCGCTGGTGGTGCGGCCCCGGGTTGCGGTCGAAATCGCTGACCGACCAGGTGAACGTGACGAACGCCTTGGCCGGCTCGCCGCCGTACACATAGGCGTTGGTGCCGAGCAGCCGCGCCGCGAACGCCAGGCTCGGGTCGCCGGCCGTGTCGACGTGCTTCAGCAGCTCCTCGACCAGGGCGATCTGAGCGGCTCCGTACGGCGTGGTCCGCGCCTGCTCATAGAGATCCCAGAGCTCGTCGGCGGTCCTCATCGATCCTCCCCCGGGACGGCCCGGTCGAGCAGGCCCATGAACGAAGTGGTCAGCAGCGCGGCGTCGGCGGGCCGCAGCGGGTGGTGCCCGAGCATCAGTGCCTGCCCGTACAGCGACTCGACGGCGAGCCCGGCCAGTTCCGGGTCGGCGGCCGCGGCGATCCGCCGGACCAGCGGGTTGCGATGGTTGAGCACCAGCTGCGGGCGATCGTTCGGGGTGATGGCGGACAGCGCGTCCAGCACGCCGCCCCACAGATCGTCGGCGCTCTCCCGGCTGGTGGTGAACTGGTCGTTGAACGCGGCCTCGCGGCTGACCAGGTAGAGCGCCGGAGCCGTGGGCGGGTCGAACGCGCGCAGCACGACCTCGCAGCCGAGCTTGTCGAGCCGGCGCTGGGCGGCGACGACGAACGGGCGCAGCCGCAGCTCGGTCTCCGCGTCCAGGGCGGCGAAGTGACCGGCCAGCTCGGACGGATCGAGCCGCTCGACCCGCACCTGCGGGTCCACTGTGGCGAGCCGCTCGATCAGATCGGCGTGATAGACGATGCCGCCGTTGATCACCGCGACGTCCTGGGCGGCGGCGACCGCGGCGACCTGGCGGAACTCGTCGTTGGTCGCGGCGTAGCGCAGCAGGCCGTGGCGCTCGCGGAACTCGGCCATCGTCAGGTCGCCGGTGTTGGTCTCCATCGGATACCACTGCTCGACCAGCCGCAGCATCTCGTCGTCGTGCAGGGCCAGCGCCTTGACGCCGCGGTGGTGGATGCCGAGGAACGCGGCGAGCCGGCGCGGGTTGCTCGCGGCCAGCCGCACCAGCCAGCCGCGCAGCTGATCGGCGATCGCCTCGCGGGTCTCGGCGAGCAGGCCGTCGTCGTACAGCGCCTCGCGGCTCGCCGTCGGCCGCAGCTCGGAGCTGTCGACCACGCAGCGGGCGAAGAACGCCCACTCGGGCAGGAGGCCGTCGACGTTCTCGGCGAGCAGCATGCGCTTGAGGTAGACGCGGTGACCGCCGCGTGCCGCCGGGTTGACCGGGGTGGGCAACACGTACGCGACGCCGGTCAGCCCGGCCACGGGCACGTCCAGCGGCACCACGTCGAAGGGCGTGAAACCGAAGACCTCGTCCGCGTACGCGACCAGGTCGCCGGCGCCGCCGTCCCACGGGACGCCGCCGACCGTCACCCGGGCGCCGTCCACCTCCACCCGGACCGGGAGCAGCGAACCGTAGAGGCCGGCGAGCTCGGTCACCGCCGTACCGGAAAGGAAGTGCTCGGAGCCGCGGCGCGGCAGCAGGGTGACCGTGGTCCCCGGCTCGCGGTCGTCGCCCGGCTGCACCGCGTAACGCCCGTCGGAGTAGCCCGTCCAGAGCACCGGCTCGGCGCCCTCGCGGCGGGTGTGCACGCGGATCTCGTCGGCCACCATGAAGCAGGAGAGCAGCCCGATGCCGAACTGGCCGAGGAACTCGTGCCGGGCGAAACCGAGCTCGTCGCGCTTGGAGCTGCGGCCGATCGTGGCCAGCAGCTCGTGCACCTGCGCCTCGGTCAGGCCGATGCCGTTGTCGCTGATCCGCAGGGAGCCGGCGCCGGTGGTGATCGAGACCAGTCCGTCGTCCGGGCCGCCGGCCGCCGTGATCGCATCGACCGCGTTCTGCAGCAGCTCACGGACGTAGACCCGGGGGCTCGCGTAGAGATGATGGCTCAGGAGATCGACGATGCCGCGCAGGTCGACCTGGAACGTGTTGCTCACGGCCGAGAAAGGTACCGGAGCGGGCCGACAAAAACGGGGCGGTTTCCCGCCCCGTTCTCAGGATCAGCTCATGCCGCCCGGCTCGGAACCGCGGGCGATCGGCGCCCGCACCAGGTTGCCCCATTCGGTCCAGGAGCCGTCGTAGTTGCGGACCTGCGGATACCCGAGCAGGTGGTGCAGCACGAACCAGGTGTGGCTCGACCGCTCACCGATGCGGCAGTACGCGATGATGTCGTCGGCCGAGTCGAGTCCGAGCTCGTCGTGGTAGATCGCGGTGAGCTGGTCGGCCGGCTTGAACGTGCCGTCCTCGTTCGTCGCCGCCTTCCACGGCTTGCTCAGCGCGCCCGGGATGTGCCCGCCGCGCAGCGCGCCCTCCTGCGGGTAGGCCTCCATGTGGGTCAGCTCGCCGGTGTACTCCTGGGGCGAGCGCACGTCGACCAGCGGCCGCCCGCTCGCGATGTGACCCATGACCTGGTCGCGGAAGGCCCGGATCTCGGTGTCGTTGCGCACCGGGACCGGGTACTCCGCCTTCGGGCGGTCGGTCTTGTCCCGGGTCAGCGGCCGGCCCTCGGCCACCCACTTCTGCCGTCCGCCGTCGAGCAGCCGCAGGTCCCGGTGGCCGAAGAGGCTGAAGACCCAGAGCGCGTACGACGCCCACCAGTTGAAGTTGTCGCCGTAGAAGACGATCGTGTCGTCCCGGCCGATGCCCTTGGACTCGCACAGCGCGGCGAACGCGGCGGGATCGAGGTAATCCCGGGTGAGCTGGTCGTTCAGCTCCAGGTGCCAGTCGACCTTGACGGCACCCGGGATGTGACCGGTGTCGTAGAGCAGCACGTCCTCGTCCGACTCGACCACCACGAGGCCGGGGGTGTCGAGGTTCGCGGCGAGCCACTCGGTGGTGACGAGCTTGTCGGGGTGCGCATACGCCTGCAGCGAGGGCGCCGGATCGTTCGGAACTGACATGTTTGCCACGCTATCCCTTTTGGTCATTCGATCGGGGCCAACGCGGGCCGCTTCGCCGTGACGAGGTCGCCACTGGACTGCCCGCGGAAGTGACGTCCCACCCAGGGCACCAGATGTTCGCGCGCCCAGCGCAGGTCGGCACCGCGGGCGAGCAGCCACGGGGTCGGCTCGGGCATGGGCGGTACCAGCATCCACTCGTCCTCGACGCCGACGCCGAGGGCGTTCAGCACGTGGGCGGCGACCCGGCGGTGCCCGGCCGGGGAGAGATGCAGCCGGTCGGCGCTCCACATGTGCGGGTGGTGGAACGCGTCGTCGGCGAAGAGGTCGATGAGGTACGCCCCGTGGCGCTCGGCCAGCAGGCTGGCGCCGTCGTTGAGCACGGCGGCGCGCGGCCCGACGATGCGCTGCGCCGGCAGGTGCGCGGTCACGTCGGCGAACCGGAAGAGGATGACGTCGGCGCCGGCGGCGCGCAGCCGGGCGATGACCGGGTCGATCCGGTCGACCAGTGAGTGCGCGTCCATCCGCGGGCGCAGCACGTCGTTGCCGCCGGCGGCGAAGCTGACCAGGTCGGGCCGCATCGCCAGAGTCGGTTCGAGCTGGGTGTCGATCACCTGGTCGAGCAGCCGGCCACGGATCGCGAGATTGGCGTATCCGAAGTCCGGGCCCGCGTCCACCGCCAACCGGGCCGCCACCAGATCGGCCCACCCGCGAAAGGTGCCGTCCGGATACGCGTCGTTCATTCCCTCGGTGAAACTGTCCCCCATCGCCACAAAACTGCGCCAGGTCACCGCGCCCCCTCGACGTCTCCTGACTCCTCGTTGCGAAGTCAGTTTTCCACCGGGCAGCGAGATTCGGCAGGGTGACGATCGTGACAGCGGTATATGAGCTGCCATCTGTCGTACCCCCTGCCTACGCTGCTCAGCATGCTGTTGCGGATGTCCACCTTGCTGCTGCGGACGCTGCGCGAACAGCCGGCGGACGCGGAGGTGCCGAGCCACCGGCTGCTGCTGCGAGCCGGTTTCATCCGCCGTGCCGCCCCGGGTGGATACACGTGGCTCCCGCTCGGCAAGCTCGTCCTCGACCGGGTCACCGCGGTGGTCCGGACGGAGATGGCCGCAGCCGGCGGGCAGGAGGTGCTGTTCCCCGCGCTGCTGCCCCGTGAGCCCTACGACGTGAGCAACCGCTGGAGCGAGTACGGCGACGACCTGTTCACGGTGACCGACCGGCGCGGCGCCGAGCATCTGCTCGCGCCCACCCACGAGGAGATGTTCACCCTCCTCGTGCAGGACATGACCGGGTCGTACCGGGACTTCCCGCTGCTGCTCTTCCAGATCCAGACGAAGTTCCGCGACGAGGCACGCCCGCGCGGTGGCCTGCTGCGCGGTCGCGAGTTCCTGATGAAGGACGCGTACTCGTTCGACCTCTCCGACCAGGGGCTTCAGGGTGCGTACGCCGCAATGCGCGCGACCTATCAGCGCATCTTCGCCCGGCTGGGGCTGTCGTACACGATCGTCACCGCCGTGTCCGGCGCCATGGGCGGGTCCGCGTCCGAGGAGTTCCTCGCCACGGCCGAGGTGGGCGAGGACACGTTCGCCGGGTGCGACTCCTGCCCGTACGCGGCAAACGTCGAGGCCGTGGTGACCCCCGCGCCGCCTCCCGCCCCGGAGGTGACCGCCGGGCTCGCGGTGCACGACACCCCGCAGACCCCGACGATCGCCTCGCTGGTCGAGCTGGCCAACGCCCGCGCGCTCAACGGCCGCACCGACTGGACCGCGGCCGACACCTTGAAGAACGTGGTCGTCACCGTGCGCCACCCGGCCGGCGAGGACGAGCTGCTGGTGATCGGCGTGCCCGGCGACCGGGACGTGGACATGAAGCGGCTGGCGGCGGCGCTCGCCCCGGCCACCGCCACCCTGTTCGACGACTTCGGGTCCCGGCCCGACCTGGTGAAGGGGTACATCGGCCCGCAGGGCATCAAGGTGCGCTATCTCGCCGACCCCCGGGTCGCCCCCGGCACCGCGTGGCTGACCGGGGCGAACGAGGCCGGCCGGCACGCCACCAACGTCGTCGCCGGTCGCGACTTCACGCCGGACGGCACCATCGAGGCGGCCGAGGTGCGGTCCGGCGATCCCTGTCCGGCCTGCGGCACCGGCTCGCTCACCATGCGGCGGGGCATCGAGATCGGGCACATCTTCCAGCTCGGCCGCAAGTACACCGACGCGTTCGGGGTCGACGTGCTGGGCGTGGACGGCAAACCGGTGCGGCCGGCCATGGGCTCGTACGGCATCGGCGTCTCACGCGCGGTCGCGGCCATCGCCGAGCAGCATCACGACGATCGCGGCCTGCTCTGGCCGGACGAGGTGGCGCCGGCCGACGTCCACATCGTCGCGACCGGCAAGGACGGCCAGATCGACGCGGCGCTCGAGGTCGGCGCGGCCCTGGTCGCGGACGGCCGGCGGGTGCTGGTCGACGACCGGCCGAACGTGTCGGCCGGGGTGAAGTTCACCGACGCCGAGCTGATCGGCGTGCGCACCACGGTGGTGATCGGGCGTGGCTTCGCGGACGGCCAGGCGGAGGTGCGCAGCGGTCGCGGCGGGGAGCGACAAACCGTGCCCATCACCGACGTATCACGTGTAGTCGCATCACTACTCGGGTAACCGATGCATACGACGCGGGGAGGAAGAGCCATGGCTAAGGTGGCGGTCGCCGACGTGATGACCCGGCAGGTCGTGTACCTGCCCGAAGGGACCATGCTCGACGAGGCCGCGCAGGTCATGCGAGATCAGAGCATCGGCGATGTCGTGGTGACCCGCGGCCCCACGATGGTCGGCCTGGTCACCGACCGCGACATCGTGGTGCGCGCGATAGCCGAGAACCTGCCGCCCAAGACCACGACGCTCGGCATGATCAGCTCGCACGAGCTGCTGATGGTGGAGCAGTCGGCCACCGTCGAGGAGGCGGTCCATGCGATGCGCGACCGGGGCGTCCGGCGCCTGCTGGTCTGTGACGCGGACCGCAAGGTGGTCGGCATCCTGAGCCTCAGTGACATAGCCCTGCTCCCGACGGCTGCCTGAGGCGCGCACGCTGAGTACCTTTGTCGGGTGAGCGACATGCCCCCCAAGCTGTCCGAGATCGTCGACGAGTTCGCCGCGGCCCCACGCGAGGTCGTTCTCGAGATGCTGCTGGAGTTCTCCGACGCCATTGCCCCCCTGCCCGCCGACCTGGCCGGGCACGACGGGATGGAACAGGTGCCGGAGTGCCAGACGCAGTTCTTCCTCAAGGCGACGGTGCAACCGGACAAGACCGTGCAGACCTGGTTCGACTGCCCGCCGGAAGCGCCGACCACGCGCGCGTTCGCCGGCATCCTCGCCGAGGGCCTCGAGGGGGCCACCGCCGACGAGATCCTGGCCGTGCCGGACGATCTCTACGCCCGGATGGGACTCGCGCACGCCATCAGTCCCCTTCGCATCCGGGGCGGGTCGGCCATCCTGGCCCGCCTCAAACGCCAGGTCGCCGCGCAAACCCCTTAGACGGAGAACTTGTGGATATTCAGGTCTGGTCCGATGTCGTCTGCCCCTGGTGCTTCATCGGCAAGAACCGTCTCGAGAAGGCCCTCGCCCAGTACCCCGGCGACGCGACCGTGACATACCGGGCATACCAGCTCGACCCTTCCCCCGTCCCCGAACCGGTCCGCACCAAGGACGCGCTGGCCGCCAAGTTCGGCGGCCGGGAACGCGCCGATCAGATGTTTGCCCACGTCACCGCGATCGCGGCGGGCGACGGCCTGAACCTCGACTTCGACAGCGCCATCGCGGCCAACACGTTCGACGCGCACCGGCTGATCGCCTGGGCCGCCCGGCACGGCCGGCAGTCGCAGATGCTGGACGCCCTTCAGCGGGCGCACTTCATGCAGGGCATCAACATCGGTTCGCCCGAGGCGATGGCGAAGGTGGCCGGTTCGATCGGGCTCGACGAGGCGTCCGCGCTGGCCTACCTGAAGTCGGACGCCGGCGCCGGCGAGGTGGCCGCCGATCTCGCCGAGGCTCGCGAGCTGGGCATCACCAGCGTGCCGTTCTTCGTGATCGACGGGAAGTACGCGGTGCAGGGCGCCCAGGAAGCGGCCACCCTGCTCGCCGCGTTCGAGGAGATCAGCCGCCGGGAGTCGGTCGACGCGGATCGATGATGTTCACGTTGCACGTTGCACGTTGCACTTGCACGTTTCACGTGGAACGTCATTGATTTGCGTCGATTAGGCGAGCCGGGCCAGATCCTGGATGACCTGGGCGCCCGGGAGGGCGCCCAGGGCCGGTCCGGCAATCGCGATCTTGCTGTGCCGCACGCCCGATCCGATGATCACGTGCGGCGTGGCCGCCACCCGCGAGTCGACCAGCACCGGCCAGTCGGCGGGCAACCCGATCGGGGTGATGCCGCCGTACTCCATGCCGGTCAGCCGGACCGCGTCGTCCATCGGGGCGAAGCTGCACTTGCGGGCGTCCAGAAGCTTGCGGACCACACCGTTCACGTCGGCCCGGGTGGTGGCGAGGATCATGCAGGCCGCGTACCGGACCACCTCGCCTCGCCGGCCCGCGACGATCACACAGTTCGCGGATTCTTCGAGGCCTACGCCGTACGCCTCGCAGAAGGCCGCCGTGTCCGCGAGATCGGGGTCGATCGGCGCGACCAGCACTTGCTCGGCGTCGACGGGCGCCTCCGCAGGCCAGATCTCCAGCGCCTTCGCGACCGGCGAGGCGAGCAGATCAAGGCGGGACCGGGCGGGCTCGAGCTTCAGGGTTCCCATCACGCCCGCCATGATTGCTCAATACCTCGCCGCCAGGTAGTCCTCCCACGTGCGACTCCCCGTCGGAACCGCCTCGGTGGTCAGGCCGCCGGCTCGCAGCGCGGCCGCCATCCGGCCGGGAATCCGCATCCGCCAGATCGGGCGTTTGCGTCCACGGGCGTCCAGCCAGGCGCGGGCAAGGTCGTCGAAGTGACGCACCTGCGGACCGGCGAACTCGATCGTCCGCCCGGCCGGCTGCTCGCCGAGCAGGGTGGCGATCCGGTCGGCGACGTCCTCGACCGTGACCGGCTGGACCACCCAGCGCGGGTCGACGATCATCGGGCCGAGCTTGCCCGAGACGTTGAGCAGGCTGTCGATCAACGACGGGAACTGAGCCGCGCGCAGGATCGTGTACGGCACCCCGCTCGCCTTGATCACGGCTTCGGCCGCGAGCTTCGCCCGGTAGTAGCCCAGCGGCACCCGTTCGATCCCGTTGATCGAGATGAACAGCAGGTGGCGAACGCCGGCCTCCTTCGCCAGCGCCGCCAGCCGTCGCGTCCCTTCCACATCGGTCTGCTGAGTCCGGCCGGCCGAGGTGGCTAGGTGCACGATCGCGTCGGCGCCCCGGACCGCGCCGGCCAGCCCCTCGCCGGTCCGCAGGTCGGCGGCGACCCAGCCCGGGCGTGGTCGCCGGCTCATCGGCCGCACGTCGAAGCCCTCCTTGACCAGCCGCGGCACGACGGCCGACCCCAGTGTTCCGCTTGCTCCGGTGACCAGCACCGTCAATTTCTCGTCCATGCCAACGGGACGATCGGCGCAGCGCGGTTGTGACGTGTCGCCGCTCACCCCGGGATCCTCAGAACCGGCCCGATCTTGCCGACCGTCAGAGGGTGTGGAGGAGCGCAGAGAAGGCCGCGTAGGGACCGTCGGTGGTCTCGCGTTGCTGGCCGGCGGCACGGCGGTGGCGGCGGTCGCGGGTGGCGTTCATTCGGTCTTCGCCACGGTGCTGCTCGGCCTGCTGACTCTGGGGCTCGGCCACTCCCTCGCCGTCGAGATCAGGCGCCAAGCGAGGCGGCGCAACGCCGGCGGATGGTCCCGCCACGACTCGATCAACACGGTTCTGCTGGGCGTCTGGTCGGAGGGCGCCATGATCATGACGATCCTCTGGCCCGGGTCTTGGATGCTGCGGGCCGTCGGTCTCACTCTTTCCCTTGCGTACGGCGTGAGCTGCGGCTTTTTCGTCACCCAGCGACGCCGGGCGATCGCCGCCCTGGGATTGCCGCCCGCCGCGCTCCCGGCACAGTTACCAGCCTCGACCGAGGTTCGCGACGTGGCTCTCGGAACTGGCGCACCTGTGCCGGCCGAGCCGCAGGTGAGCGACGTGGCCCTCTCAGGCGGCGTGCCTGTGCCGGCGGAGCCCGAGGTGAGCGCCGTCGCCCTCTCACCCAGCCCGCCTGTGCCGGCCGACCCCGAGAGGAGCACCCTCGCTCTCTCACCCAGCACAC